>NZ_JBSFIK010000039.1:0-95291 GCF_053597535.1 Streptomyces sp. NPDC001348
ACCCGCGTACTGGATGTACTCGGGTGGTGCGACAACGCGGCGAGGTGCCGTGCCGGGCGTCGCGAGCCGGTGAACCTTTCCGGTCGCAGCACTAGGGAGGTGTGTGGGCCTCCGGGCCGGTCTCCCGGGCGCTGCCGGGAGACCGTGGAGCGCGTCGAGTACCGGGGCGGGCCGGTGGAGCCGGGAGCACTCTGGGACGCTTGGGCCATGATCGACGACCTCGACATGGACCTGACGCCCGTCATAGCCGAGCAGCCCGACCCCCTGCTGTTCGCCACGGTGTCCGGCGCGCACCTGTACGGCTTCCCCTCGCAGGACTCCGACCTGGACCTGCGCGGTGTGCATCTGCTGCCCGCCGCGGACCTGGTCGGGCTGCGGGAGCCGGAGGAGACCCGGTCCCGGACCTGGGTGCGGTACGGCGTCGAGTTGGACCTCGTCACCCACGATCTGCGCAAGTTCGTACGGCTGATGCTGCGCCGCAACGGCTATGTGCTGGAGCAGCTGCTGTCGCCCCTGGTCGTGCACACCACGGACGCCCACCGGGAGCTGACCGCGCTCGCGCCCGGTGTGCTGACCGGTCACCACGCCCACCACTACCGCGGGTTCGCGGCGACGCAGCGGCGGCTGTTCCAGAAGACCGGCGAACTCAAGCCGCTGCTGTACACCTTCCGGGTCCTGCTCACCGGCATCCATCTGATGCGCACCGGCGAGGTGCAGGCCCATCTGCCGACCCTGCTCGGCATCTGCCCGGACGCGCCCGCGTACCTGACCGACCTGATCGCGGCGAAGGCGGAGCGCGAGCACGGCAGCGCCGAAGTGGACCACGCGCGCGTGGCCGCCGACATCGAGAGACTGCACGTGGTGCTCGACGAGGCCCAGGCCGCCTCAGAGTTGCCCGACACCCCCACCGCGTACGACGCCCTGCACGACTTCGTGGTCCGCGTCCGCCTGGACGGCTGAGGCGCGGCGGGCGCGGACCAGGAAGTCCTCCACCCGGCGGCGGTCCGGCTCGGCCGGCAGCGGAGTGCGGTGCGCCCACGCGTCCGTCTGAGCGGCCAGACGGGCCATCCGGGCCTCGATCTCCGGCCAGGCCACCTCGCCCCGCTTCACCGCGAGCAGCTCCGCGCGCCGGTCGCCGACGTCGACGGTCAGCTCGCCGGTGCGCAGCAGGTCGAGCGCGCTCGTCAGCAGCCGCAGCAGATGCATCGCGTGCTTCCAGCGCGGGGCGCCGTGGGTGCGGACGTCGGCTTCGAGCTTGCCGCGCTGCCCCAGGGCGTAGCGGGTGAACGATGCGTGGACCCGGCGGGAGAGGAACGCCCGGCGCAGGGACAGCAGTTCGCGTCCGGTGACGTCGACGTGCTCCACCAGGGGCGAGTGCAGGCACTCCAGGACGTTCGGGTTCGCCCGCAACGCCAGCTCGCAGAAGCGTTCCAGCTCCCAGCTGAACCGCTCCTCGCCCGGGCCGTCCACATGCGTCGGCGGCTTGTCGAACCGCCAGAACAGGGGGGTGGGGGCGAGGAAGACGCCCCTGCGGTCGGTGTCGCTGCCCTCCGTGGCCAGACCGAAGGCGCGCGACCCCATCACGCAGGAGTAGATCGTGTGGTCGCGTACCAGGTCCTCGGGGTGCATGCCGGGGAGGGTACGCGGATCCTCACGCCGGCCGGATGGATTTTCCGTCCACCGTGATGCTCTTGGCGGGCAGCGGCGTGGTGGCCGGGCCGCGGACCACGGAACCGTCGGTGATCTCGAACTGGCTGCCGTGGCAGGGGCAGTCGATCTTGCCGTCCACCACCTGGTTCACCGTGCAGCCCTGGTGGGTGCAGATCGCGGAGAAGGCCTTGAACTCGCCCTTCGTCGGCTGCGTGACCACGATCTTCCGGTCCGTGAACACCTTGCCGCCGCCCACGGGGATGTCGCCGGTCGACATCGGCTCCTGACCGCTGGAGCCACCGCCCTCGTTGCCGCCGCCGGTGTCTCCGCCGCACCCCACGCATCCCGCGGCCAGTGCCCCCGCGCCCGTCGCCAGAACCGTGCGCCGCGTCGCGCCGTGCGTCATGTGATCACTCCGAACGTAGGGGAGAGAAGTCGGACATAGCGGCATCTTGGCATCGAACCTGTCCAGGGCGAAGCAATACGGCAACGGCCGTCACCGCGTCGGCTTCCCGTCGCGCCGGCTCCCCGTCTCAGCGGGCGGGCGCCGGACGCCGGGACCGCCCGGCCTGACTACGCTGGGCGGACGAGAAGCAGGACGCACGTCAGCGAGGAGCAGCGCCGTGGCGGTACGAGCGGTCCGGGGGGCCGTCCAGCTGGAGAAGGACGAGGCCGGGCACATGGACGAGCGGGTGGGCGCACTGCTCACCGCCATCCTGGAGCGGAACGAGCTGACCGCCGACGACCTGATCAGCATCTGGTTCACGGCCACGCCCGACCTGCACAGCGACTTCCCGGCGGCCGCGGCCCGGGAGCTCGGCATCGTCGACGTGCCGCTGATCTGCGCGCAGGAACTGGACGTCGAGGGCGCCATGCCGCGCGTGGTCCGCGTACTCGCGCACATCGAGTCGGACCGGCCCCGAGCCGACATCGCCCATGTCTACCTCGGCGGCGCCGCCGCCCTGCGCAAGGACATCGCCCAGTGAGGAGCGCACTCGTCATCGGCAGCGGGCTGATCGGCACGTCCGCCGCGCTCGCCCTGGCCCAGCGGGGCGTCGTCGTCCACCTCGCCGACCACGACCCCGAACAGGCCCGCACGGCCGCCGCGCTGGGCGCCGGCACCGACGAGACCCCCTCCGGTCCGGTCGACCTGGCGATCGTGGCCGCCCCGCCCGCGTACGTCGCCGGCGTCCTCGCCGACGCCATGCGCCGCGGCCTGGCCCGCGGGTACGTCGACGTGGCCAGCGTCAAGGGCGGCCCGCGCCGTGAACTGGAGGCCCTCGGCCTGGACCTGTCGGCGTACATCGGCACGCATCCCATGTCCGGGCGCGAGAAGTCCGGGCCGCTCGCCGCGACCGGCGACCTGTTCGAGGGCCGCCCCTGGGTGCTGACGCCCAACCGGGACACGGACACCGAGGTGCTGAACCTCGCCCTGGAGCTGGTCTCGCACTGCCGTGCGGTGCCGGTCGTGATGGACGCCGACGCGCACGACCGCGCGGTGGCCCTGGTGTCGCACATGCCCCACCTGGTCTCCAGCATGGTCGCGGCCCGTCTGGAGCACGCGGAGGAGGCGGCCGTACGGCTGTGCGGGCAGGGCATCCGGGACGTGACCCGGATCGCCGCCTCCGACCCCCGGATGTGGATCGACATCCTGTCCGCGAACCCCGGGCCGGTCGCCGACCTGCTCACCGACGTCGCGGCCGACCTCGAGGAGACGGTGCGGGCCCTGCGCGCCCTGCAGTCCTCGGACGAGGTCAAGCGGCGCGAGGGCACGGCGGAGATCGAGGACGTGCTGCGGCGCGGCAACGCGGGCCAGGTCCGGGTGCCCGGCAAGCACGGCTCCGCTCCGCGGGCCTATGAGACCGTGGCGGTGCTCATCGACGACCAGCCCGGCCAGCTGGCCCGCATCTTCGCGGACGCGGGACGGGCCGGGATCAACATCGAGGACGTGCGCATCGAGCACGCGACGGGGCAGCAGGCCGGTCTCGTGCAGCTCATCGTGGAGCCGAAGGCGGCCGGGCCGCTGGCCACCGCGCTGCGGGAGCGAGGCTGGGCCCTGCGGCAGTAGGGCAGGTGCGGGCCGGTGCCGGGAGACGGCCGTCCACTCGGGTCACCCGCACCCAGTAACCTTGTGCGGGGCGCCTCGCGCCCCGCCCACCCCCGCCAGCCGCACCAGGAAGGTGTCCCCCCGTGGAAAACGGCGCCGCCCAGCCCGTGATTGTCGCCATCGACGGCCCCGCCGGCACGGGCAAGTCGAGCACGTCGAAGGCCGTGGCCGCGCAGCTCGGTCTGAGCTACCTGGACACCGGTGCCCAGTACCGGGCGATCACCTGGTGGATGGTGAACAACGGCATAGACCTGGACGACCCGTCGGCGATCGCCGCCGTGGCGGGCAAGCCGGAGATCATCTCGGGCACCGACCCGGCCAACCCGACGATCTCGGTCGACGGCGTGGACGTGGCCGGCCCGATCCGCACCCAGGAGGTCTCGTCCAAGGTCAGCGCGGTCAGCGCGGTGCCCGAGGTGCGGGCCCGGATCACCGAGCTGCAGCGCTCGCTGGCCGCCTCCGCCGAGACCGGCATCGTCGTCGAGGGCCGGGACATCGGAACGACCGTGCTGCCGGACGCCGACCTGAAGATCTTCCTCACGGCCTCCCCGGAGGCCCGTGCGGCCCGCCGCAGCGGCGAGCTGAAGGGCTCGGACGTCCACGCCACCCGTGAGGCGCTGATCAAGCGGGACGCGGCCGACTCCAGCCGCAAGGCCTCCCCGCTCGCCAAGGCGGACGACGCGGTCGAGGTGGACACCACTGAACTCACCCTCGCCCAGGTCATCGAGTGCGTCGTCACCCTGGTCGAGGAGAAGCGGGCGGGGAAGTGACCCAGCCGTCCGTTCCCTCCCCGAAGGGCGCCGAGGTCGGGCGGCGTATCGGCGTCGGCCTGATGTACGGGCTGTGGAAGCCCCGTGTGCTCGGCGCCTGGCGGATGCCCGCGGCCGGCCCGGTCATCCTGGCCGTCAACCACTCCCACAACATCGACGGTCCGATGGTCATGGGGGTGGCACCCCGGCCGACGCACTTCCTGATCAAGAAGGAGGCGTTCGTCGGCCCGCTCGACCCCTTCCTGCTGGGCATCGGCCAGCTCAAGGTGGATCGCGAGACCGTCGACCGCACGGCCATCACGCAGGCGCTCGGCGTGCTGGAGAGCGGCGGAGTACTGGGCATCTTCCCGGAGGGAACCCGAGGCGAGGGCGACTTCGCCTCACTGCGCGCCGGGCTGGCGTACTTCGCGGTGCGCAGCGGGGCGCCGATCGTGCCGGTCGCGGTGCTGGGAAGCACTGAGCGGCGCGGACGGTTGGTAAAGGGGCTGCCCCCCTTGCGTTCCCGTGTCGACGTCGTCTTCGGTGACCCGTTCGAGGCTGGCGACGGCAGCGGGCGGCGCACGCGCAAGGCGCTGGACGAGGCGACCGAGCGCATCCAGAAGCAGCTCACCGCGCACCTGGAAAACGCCAGGCGGCTGACCGGCCGCCAGGCCACACTTGAGTAGTGGATCAGCCGGGAGGAACCGGGCGATCCACCGATCACCACGAATGAACGACGAGGTACGGACTTCATGAACGACCAGATCCAGCCCGACGGCTCGGCCGAGCACGAGTACGAGCACGGGGCGCTCGGCGACGCCGAGTACGCGGAGTTCATGGAGCTCGCCGCGGAGGAGGGCTTCGACCTCCAGGACGTCGAGGGCGCCATCGAGGCGGCCGGGCACGGTCCGCTGCCCGTCCTCGCCGTCGTCGGCCGTCCCAATGTCGGCAAGTCGACTCTGGTGAACCGGATCATCGGCCGCCGTGAGGCCGTCGTCGAGGACAAGCCGGGAGTCACCCGCGACCGGGTCACCTACGAGGCCGAGTGGTCGGGCCGGCGCTTCAAGGTCGTCGACACCGGCGGCTGGGAGCAGGACGTCCTCGGCATCGACGCCTCTGTCGCCGCCCAGGCCGAGTACGCGATCGAGGCGGCCGACGCGGTGGTGTTCGTCGTCGACGCCAAGGTGGGTGCGACCGACACCGATGAGGCGGTCGTCCGGCTGCTGCGCAAGGCCGGCAAGCCCGTGGTGCTGTGCGCCAACAAGGTCGACGGCCCGAGCGGCGAGGCCGACGCGGCCTACCTGTGGTCCCTCGGTCTCGGCGAGCCGCACCCCGTCTCCGCCCTGCACGGTCGCGGCACCGGCGACATGCTGGACGCCGTTCTGGAGGCGCTGCCCGAGGCGCCCGAGCAGACCTTCGGCGCCGCCGTGGGCGGCCCGCGCCGAATCGCGCTGATCGGCCGCCCGAACGTCGGCAAGTCCTCGCTGCTCAACAAGGTCGCGGGCGAGGAGCGCGTCGTCGTCAACGAACTCGCGGGCACCACCCGTGACCCGGTCGACGAGCTGATCGAACTCGGCGGCGTGACCTGGAAGTTCGTCGACACCGCAGGCATCCGCAAGCGCGTCCACCTCCAGCAGGGCGCCGACTACTACGCCTCCCTGCGCACCGCGGCCGCCGTCGAGAAGGCCGAGGTCGCGGTCATCCTGATCGACGCGTCCGAGAGCATCTCCGTGCAGGACCAGCGCATCGTCACCATGGCGGTCGAGGCGGGCCGCGCGGTGGTGCTCGCCTTCAACAAGTGGGACACGCTCGACGAGGAGCGCCGCTACTACCTCGAGCGGGAGATCGAGACCGAGCTCGGCCAGGTCGCCTGGGCGCCGCGGGTCAACGTCTCCGCGCGCACCGGCCGCCACATGGAGAAACTGGTCCCGGCGATCGAGACGGCCCTGGCCGGCTGGGAGACCCGGGTTCCGACCGGCCGGCTCAACGCCTTCCTCGGCGAGCTGGTCTCCGCCCACCCGCACCCGGTGCGGGGCGGCAAGCAGCCGCGCATCCTCTTCGGCACGCAGGCCGGCACCAAGCCGCCGCGGTTCGTGCTCTTCGCCTCGGGATTCATCGAGGCGGGCTACCGGCGCTTCATCGAGCGGCGGCTGCGCGAGGAGTTCGGCTTCGAGGGCACGCCGATCCATATCTCGGTGCGGGTGCGCGAGAAGCGCGGCGCGAAGAAGAAGTAGCAGCGGAGGCTGCCGCATCATGCCGGGAGGCGTGATGCGGCAGCCTCTCGTACGTCAGACTCCGCGGCGCGGGCCGGGCGGCAGCGCCGCCGGGACGTGGTGCATGCCGGTGTCGTGCTGCCGTCCGAGCGGCCCGATCCGGTACCAGGGGGACGGCGGCTGCTGCTGCCCGGAGACGTGGCGGGCGTTGTAGGCGCCCGTGCTGTACGGGCTGTACGAGGCGGAGCCGTACGCCCCGGCGCCGGGGCCGTGCGGGGTGTGTCCGAAGGCGGTGAAGCCGAAGTCCTCCTCACCGGTGCGGTCGCCCGGCAGGGTCCGGAAGGACCTGACCCACTCCGCGTAGAGCGAGTCGTAGATCGGCGTGGCCGATGGCCTGCCGGGCGCCTCCTGCCCCGACCGGGCGGCCGGAATGGGGGAGAAGGGCGGGCGGCGGGGAGGAACGTCGTATGCGTGCACGTATGTCCAAACGACCCTGAGCCCTCGGAGATGCGGCTGGGAGACGCTCCGTGCGCATGCGCTCAGGTCCCGGCGAGCGGCAGCGCGGCCGCGACCAGCTTCCCGTTGGCCGCCGCCTTGTCCAGCGCGTCCCGCAGCAGGTCCTCCCGGGGCTGGCGCCCGATCGAACCGACCGGTGCCGCGAACATCAGCACCTGCTGCAGCTTGTTGGCGGCGGCCCGCCATCCGTCCGTGACCTGCAACGGCTGGTGCGCCTGCCACCAGGCGACCGGTTGGCCGCCCGCGCCCGGCTGGAGCACCGCGTGCAGCTGGCCGACGGCCAGGAGCACCGACCACCCGTGCAGCACCGGTGGCACCGAGCCCAGTTCGGTGACCGGCATGAACCCCTGCTCGATGAGCAGCGGCAGGAAGTCGTCGCCGGTAGCGGTGGCGCCCGGGCGGACGATCGGCGCGGTCGGCTCCACCACGAGCGCCGGGTGCAACTCCCCGGCGATCAGCACGAGCCCGCTGGTCACCCCGAGCACGGCCTGCTCGGGCACCGCCTGCTCCGGCCGGCCGCCGGAGCCGTGTGCGTCGCCGCTGATGGAGCGGACGGCGCCCTGCAGTTGTTCCTCGGTGACCTGGACGACCTGTGAGGGCAGGCAGCCGGCGTGGGCGAAGGCGAGGACGGCGGTCTCCTCGCCGACGAACAGGACGGTGCTGGTGCGCTCCTGCTCGGAGTCGCCCGGGGTGCGGCAGGACGTGCAGTCGTAACTGCCCGGGGCGTTCTCTCCGGCGAGCAGCCGGTCGGCTTCTTCGTCGCCGATCTCGGCGCGTACGGCGTCGCTGACGTCGAGCATGCGCGGCACGGGTGGCTCCCTCGGGATGCGGTGCTGGGTCGGCCGGGTGGCTCCCGGCCCATGAGCCCCGGGGCTCCGGGCTCATGAAAAGGACAACGGGCGATCTGTGGCGGGAGTCACGCCCCGACGAGAACGGAATCGAACCAACCACCGCACACGGTCACACCGGGTGCGGAATGGCCTACTCCCCGTCAACTCGGCGGGTTGTCAAGGAACTTGATCCGGTGAAGTGGGTCACAGATCGCCCGCCTCGCTGGTCGACAAATCAGGAAATCGGCGAATGAAGTGGGTGACTCAAAATCGCCGATACTCGCGGTAACAGTGAACTGGCCTGCGACAACGAGGAGTTGGTTGATGCCGACCGGTCGGGATCCTTACATTCCTCCGCCGAGTGCAACTAGCACCGCTCGGGAACGTCCGCCGGCCGCGCCGAACAGGCACCACCACGGCATCGGCCACGGCGGACGGGGCGGAGTGCGTGAACCGCGTCCATGCGCGGGAACGTGCCCCGCTCGGGGGGACCCCGGGTCCGTGGAGAGGGAAATACATGTCCGAATGTGCCGATACCACCCGTAGCACCGCCCGCAAGGACAGCGCCCGCAAGGGCCGTACGACGGCGGCCATCGCCGGGGCGGCACTGCTCGCCCCGCTCGGACTGCTGGCGGCGACCGGCAACGCCGAAGCGGCGGACAACGGAGTGTGGGACCGCATCGCCCAGTGCGAGAGCGGTGGCAACTGGCACATCAACACCGGCAACGGCTACTACGGCGGACTCCAGTTCTCCGCCTCGACCTGGCGCGCGTACGGCGGCTCGGCCTACGCGCCCACCGCCGACCAGGCCTCCAGGGAGGCGCAGATCGCCGTCGCCACCAAGGTCCAGGGCGCCCAGGGCTGGGGCGCCTGGCCGGTCTGTTCGGCCCGGGCCGGAGCCTCCGGCGCCGCACCGGCGGCCGCCACCTCCGGTACCACGGCCGCCCCGAAGCCGGCGACCGAGCAGTCGGCCGTCACGAAGGCCGCCCCGTCGAGGTCGTGGGAGGCGCCGCAGCGTTCGACGAGCCACGGCAACCGCAGCTCGGCCCGCAGCGCGTCGCACGGGAACTACACCGTCCGCGAGGGTGACACGCTGAGCACGATCGCCGAGCGGCACGGCACCACCTGGCAGCGGATCTACACCGCCAACAAGGCCGTCATCGGCGGCGACCCCGATCTGATCGTGCCCGGTCAGCACCTCACGATCTGAGCCGCGGCGGTCTCGCCCAGCCACTGTCCCCATGAGCTCCTCACGAGCTCCCCATGAGGACAGTGGCTGTCCGCATCCGCTGGCAGACTCGGCTCCATGTTGGAGACCTCGGCACGCCTGCTGCGTCTGCTCTCACTGCTCCAGGCCCACCGCGAGTGGTCGGGCGCCGAACTGGCCGACCGGCTCGGCGTCACTCCGCGCACGGTCCGCCGGGACGTGGACCGGCTGCGCGAGCTGGGCTATCCCGTCAACGCCAGCCCCGGTACCGGCGGCGGCTACCAGCTGGGGGCGGGGGCCGAGCTGCCGCCGCTGCTCCTGGACGACGAAGAGGCGGTCGCCGTCGCGGTCGGACTGCGCACCGCCGCGGGGCAGGGCATCGAGGGCATCGGCGAGACCTCCGTACGGGCCCTCGCCAAGCTGGAGCAGGTGCTGCCGCACCGGCTGCGCCGCCGGGTGGGCGCCCTCAACGCCTTCACCGTGCCGATGCTGCGCGCACCGCTGCCCTCCGCCGTCGACCCGGCCGTCCTGACCGAGCTGGCCAACCTGTGCCGGGACGCGGAACGGCTGCGTTTCGAGTACCGCTCCCACGACGGTGCCATCGGCCGCCGCACCGTGGAGCCGCACCGCCTGGTGTGCACCGAACGCCGCTGGTACCTGGTGGCGTGGGACCTGGACCGTGCCGACTGGCGGACCTTCCGCGTCGACCGCATCACGCCGCGGCCGCCCCACGGACCCCGCTTCATCCCGCGCGAGCCGCCCGCCGAGGATCTCGCCGCCTATGTTTCCCAGGGGGTCTCCACGCGCGTGTACGCCTCGCACGCCGCCGTCCGGCTGCTCGCTCCCCTGGCGGAGGCGGCCGAGCGGATCTCTCCGTCCGCCGGGACGCTGGAGCCCGACGGGCCGGATGCCTGCGTCCTGCGCGCCGGTGCCGCGAATCTGGACGTGATGGTGGTGCACGTGATGATGCTCGGCTTCGACTTCGAGGTGCTGGAACCCGCCGGGCTCACCGAGGCGATCAGGACGGCCCGCGACCGGCTCTCGCGCGCTCTGGGAGAGGTTCCTCCGCACGGGGATCCTGTGCCGGATCGGTGAATTTCCTATGCTGTGTCAGCTTCTGCGGCAGAGCCCGGATTCCGAATGCGGCGGCGCTTTACGTCGGCCTATTCGACCGGTCGGACCGGCTGCGGGAATTACGTTCGAATACCCCGGTAAGCCGCTCGGAAACCCACGTACGTGTGACAAAGTCCGGCCGAAACGCGTGTCGTGGGCCTGTGACAGAAGTGTGACGGGGAAGGAACGCCCGGCTAGCGTGGCCGTATGGCACCGATTCCCACTCCGTCAGCGGAGCCCCAGGACAGTCCGGAAGGGTACGTCGGTCTCGACGCGACGCGAGCCGAGCGGCTCGCCCGGGAGAGGGGGTGGTCGACGGTGCGGTCGCTGCCGCCCGGCGCGATCATCACCATGGAGTACCGGTCGGGGCGGTTGAACTTCGAGGTGCGCGACGGCCGGGTGGCCCGCGCCTGGAAGGGCTGACCCCCTCCGGGAAGCACGAGGAAGGCCCCGGTTCCCGTCCACGGGAACCGGGGCCTTCGCCCTGCGGGGTCGGGTTGTGCGTACCGGACCCCCGCCGTGTCGGTGACGGTCAGCCGCCCGTCACGGGACGGGCCGCCGGGGACGCGCCGCGCGGGACACGCTCCGGGTGCGGCGGGCGGCGGCTGCCCGCCGGGGTGACCGGGGTGCGCTCCGAACGGGCGGCGTGGGGGCTCGGCGCCCGGTGCGCCGATGCCCTGGGCGTGTGGACCGAGGAGACCGGCTCGCGGGCCGGGGCCATCTCCTCGGCGGGGACGGCGCGCGGCTTGAGCACCACCGGGGTGACCGGAACCGGTGCGGGCGCGGTGCGGTCGCGGTGGTCGCGGCGACGGGCGCGCAGACGGTCGCGCAGGTCGAGCAGGGCGACCTCGGCGCGGGCGATCAGCGGCTCGCACCACGGCAGCGCGAGCAGGATCAGCAGCCCCGCGGCCCAGCCGAGCAGTACGTCGCTCAGCCAGTGCGTACCGAGATAGACGGTGGCCATCCCGACGCCGAGCGAGGTCACGGCCGACACCGCGGACAGCCAGCGGCGGGCCCTCGGGGTGGAGGCCAGATACGCCAGGATTCCCCACGTCACCACCGCGTTGGCGGTGTGGCCGCTGGGAAATATATCGCCGCCCAGTCCCATCTCGTTGGAGCCGATGACGGTCGCGTAGTGCGGTCCGAGACGGCCCATGCCGTACTTGGCGGCGCCGACCGTGATGTTCAGCAGCAGCAGCGAGGCGCCGAGGGTCACCAGCGGGCGGAGCGTGTGCTGCCGCCACGAGCGCCAGCCCAGCCAGGCCGCGACCATCACGGCGGTGGGGCCGCGCTGGCCGAGCACCACGTAGTAGTCGACGAACCAGTGGATGCCCGCCCACTGCTGGTACGGCCTGAAGAACATGACCTGCCAGTCGAGCCGGACCAGCCAGGAGGTGGTCACCACGGCCCACACGATCGCCAGATAGAAGGCCAGGGTCGCCGAGAACAGCACGACCCGGTGCCGGCTCATCCTCGGCACATCGATGTGGGTCGGCCGTTCCGGCTCCCGGTCCAGTCTGGCGAACACCCGGTCCAGACGACGGGTGAGGTTTCGTTCGGTACGCACCCAATCGACGTTACAGCGAGTGAGCTCTGAACCCGGTCGAATCAGCGGCTTTGTGATGACGATGTGATGTGGGAAACCTCTCAGGAGGGCGGTTAATTACGAGGATTCGACAATCCTCTACGGGTGTTGCTTGCAATTCCTTTGATCATGCCGGGTGTTGCTTATATGGCACTTATAAATTCGTTCACCGAGGGGTGGGATGGAATTCTCCGGGTGCTCATCGACCGGACCGGATCGATCAAGGAGGACCCGAACCGTTCAGCCAGAACGCTCCGTACACCGCCGCGACCACCGCCAACAACCCTGTGACCAGGGCCGATCGGGACGCGCGCAGCCGGGCGAGGGCCAGGGCCAGGGGCAGCAGCAGCGGGAAGGCCGGCAGCAGCAGGCGCGGTTTGGAGCCGAAGTAGCTCGACGCACACAGGGCGAGCGCGACGACGACACCCGTGTACACCAGGAGGGGAAGCGGCTGCCGCTGCCGTACGCCGATCACGTACAGCCAGATCACCAGGGCCACCCCGGTGATCAGTCCCACCCCGGCCAGGGCCGACGGGAATGACGTGAACTTGTCGGCCACGAAGTGTGCGAAGGCGTATCCGCCGTCGAAGCCGTTGCGCCAGCCGGCCTGCACGTCCAGATAGCCGAGCGGGCCCTTGCCGGTGCGGTGATCGACCCAGAGGACGTAGGCGGCGGCGCCGAGGGGGGCGAGGAGCATGCCGAGGGCGCGGGATACGACGGATGCGCCGGTGGTGGGTCGAGGGGCGCGCGGAATGGTGGGTGCGCCGTCCGTTGATTCGGGCGCACTCCCGGTGGCCCGTGCGCCGGGTGCGGTGATCGTGCTCCGGTCCCGCACGAAAGAGACCACGCAGGCCGTCCACACCGCCGCGACCACCGCCAGTCCCACCGGCCGCGTCAGTCCTGCCAGTGCGGCCAGCGCGCCCGCGACCATCCATCGGCCGGTCAGCGCGGCATACAGCGACCAGGCCGCGAGGGCGGTGAACAGCGACTCGCTGTACGCCATCGACTGCACGATCCCGACCGGCAGCGCCGCCCACAGCAGCACCGCGCAGATCCCTGCGCGCCGGCCGTACCCGTGGTCCGCCACCGCGAAGATCCCCCAGGCCGCCGCGAGCGAGGCGAGCAGGCTGACGACGAAGCCGGCGTCGGCGTACGACAGCGGCGTCAGCGCGTGCAGCAGTCGTTCCAGCCAGGGCAGCAGCGGGAAGAAGGCCAGGTTGGAGTGGACGTCGCCGTTCGGCAGGCGTACCTCGTAGCCGTATCCCAGCTCGGCGACCCTCGTGTACCAGAGCGCGTCCCAGCGGGCCGTCAGCAGCGTGTACGCGCTCTTGCCGCGGGCCGCGCTCCACACCACGAGGACGAGCAGGCCCAGGGTGCGCACGGCGGCGTACCCGAGGAGGGCCGGGGCCGCCCGGCGCAGGGCCGTGACGCGGGGTGGTGCCACGCGCGTTGCAAGATCGGTCACGGGCTCGATTATCGACCGGGCGCGGAACCGGAATCCCCACCGGGACGTGGTCAGGAGAAGGAGAAGTGGCGTACACCACACGTTTCCGTGAACGGGGTGAGAGCTCCGCCACGCCTCACCGGAACGAACTCGCGTACGCTGGCGAGTCACTCGCGTTCGTATGCGCGGGCCGGAGACCTCACCGCTCCTCCGGCCGAAGTCGCGGGGCGTCCCCACCCCCGCGAGCCCGCCGAACCGAGGGGATTCTTGGAGGTACGTACATGTCCGGGACGACCACGGCCGCGTCCGCGCCGCGCCGTCGGGCGGCCGGGGCCGGTGCCAACCGCTGGGTCGTCCTCGTCGTGCTCTGCGTCAGCCTGCTCCTGGTCGCCGTCGACGCGACCGTGCTGCACGTGGCGGTGCCCGCGGTCACCGAGGACCTGAGGCCGGGCGCCATCGCCCTGCTCTGGATCGTCGACGTCTACCCGCTCGTCTGCGCCTCGCTCCTGATCCTCTTCGGCACGCTCGGCGACCGCGTCGGCCGACGGCGGATCCTGCTGCTCGGCTACGCGCTGTTCGGCGTCGCCTCCGCCGTCGCGGCCTTCGCGCCGAGCGTGCAGATGCTGATCCTCGCCCGGGCGCTGCTCGGTGTCGGCGGCGCGATGATCATGCCGGCCACCCTGTCCATACTCCGCCAGGTCTTCCCCGACCGGCGGGAGCGGGCGCTGGCGATCGGCGTCTGGAGCGCGGTGGCCGCGGTGGGGGCGGCGGTGGGACCGCTGCTCGGCGGTTTCCTGCTCGAGCACTTCTGGTGGGGCTCGGTGTTCCTGGTGAACATCCCCCTGATGCTGGTCAGCCTGCCGGTCGGGCGGATCCTCCTGCCCGAGTCGACGGGCGGGCGGGACGGCCCCTGGGACGTGGTCGGCGCGCTGATGGCGGCGGCCGGGCTGTTCGGTGTCGTGCTGGGGGTGAAGCGGCTCGGGGGCCGGGAGCCGGTGGCCGACGTGTTCACGTTGGTACCGCTGGTGGCGGGCGCCGTCCTGCTGTTCCTCTTCGTCCGGCGTCAGAGACGGCGGCCGTACCCGCTGGTGGACCTGCGGATGTTCGCGCGGCCCGCGTTCAGCACGGCGGTGGGGTGCATCGTGCTGGCGATGCTCGCGCTGGTGGGGCTGGAGCTGATCGCGGCGCAGTACCTGCAGCTGGTGCTGGGGCTGTCGCCGCTCGGGACCGGGCTCAGGCTGCTGCCGCTGACCGTCGCGGCGATGGCCGCCGGGCTGGCGGGGGCGCGGATGCTGCGGCGGTTCGGGCCGCGCCGCATGGTGTGCTCCGGGTTCTGCCTCACGGCGGTGGCCGTGCTGGCGCTGACCGGGATGGGCGGGCGCGACGACGCCGGGCTGCTGCTGTTCGGCTTCGTGCTGCTGGGGCTCGGCCTCGAGACGACGCTGTTCGGGGCGTACGAGTCGATGCTCAGCGAGGCGCCCGCCGAGCAGGCGGGCGGCGCGGCGGCGATCGGGGAGACCTCGTACCAGCTGGGAGCGGGGATCGGGATCGCGCTGCTCGGCAGCGTGATGAACGCGGCGTACGCGCCCGGGCTGGCGTCCGTTCCCGGGGTGCCGGAGCCGGCGCGGGCCTCGGCGGGGCATTCGCTGGGGGAGGCGTACGAGGTTGCCGCGCAGCTGGGCGGGGGAGCGGGGGGTGCGCTGCGGAGGGCGGCCCGGGATTCGTTCGTGCACGGGCTGCATGTCACCTTGCTGGTGAGCGCGGGGTTGCTGGTGCTCGGGGCGGTGATGGCGTTGCGGCTGCCGCGGGTGATGCAGTGCGAGGAGGGTGCCGGGGAGGTGCCCGCGCCCCGCGAGCCGGAGAGGTCCCGCGTCTCCGCCTGACGCCGGGCTCTCCCACCCACGCACCACCCGTGCGGGTCGGGAGAGAGGCCGGGCTCGCCCGCGGGGGTGCTCCGCCGTTGGCGACTGACGGTGCGCGGGTGTCCGACATCGCACCCGCAGGAAGCCGCCGACGGCGAGCAACCCCCACAGTGTGGGCTGGACGGGACCGGCGGTGCGTCGTAACGTCGGGGCCAAAGCTGACTAGCGGTGCTAGTTTTACCGGAGGGTCCATGTCCTCGAAGTTGCCCCCGTTCGACCCGGCCGACCCGCTCGGCATCGACGATCTGCTGGACCCCGAGGATCTGGCCGTCCGCCGGACCGTGCGGGCCTGGGCCGCCGACCGTGTGCTGCCGTACGTCGCCGAATGGTACGAGCGGGGCGAGCTGCCCGGTATCCGCGAGCTGGCCCGGGAGCTCGGCGGCATCGGGGCACTCGGCATGTCGCTCACCGGGTACGGGTGTGCCGGGGCGAGCGCCGTGCAGTACGGGCTGGCGTGCCTGGAGCTCGAGGCCGCCGACTCCGGAATCCGTTCCCTGGTCTCCGTGCAGGGGTCGCTCGCCATGTACGCCGTCCACCGCTTCGGCAGCGAGGAGCAGAAGCAGCAGTGGCTGCCCGGCATGGCCGCCGGCGAGGTGATCGGCTGCTTCGGGCTCACCGAGCCCGACCACGGCTCCGACCCCGCGTCCATGCGGACGTACGCCAAGCGGGACGGCGGGGACTGGCTGCTGAACGGCCGGAAGATGTGGATCACCAACGGCTCCGTGGCCGGAGTGGCCGTGGTGTGGGCGCGGACGGACGAGGGGATCCGCGGCTTCGTGGTGCCCACCGACGCCCCGGGTTTCTCGGCGCCCGAGATCAAGCACAAGTGGTCCCTGCGCGCCTCCGTCACCAGCGAGCTCGTCCTCGACGACGTACGCCTGCCGGCCGACGCCGTACTGCCGGAGGTCGTCGGTCTCAAGGGCCCGCTCAGCTGTCTCTCCCACGCCCGCTACGGCATCGTATGGGGGGCGATGGGCGCGGCGCGGTCCTGTTTCGAGGCCGCCGTCGACTACGCGAAGTCACGGGAGCAGTTCGGGCGGCCCATCGGGGGCTTCCAGCTCACCCAGGCCAAACTCGCCGACATGGCGGTCGAACTGCACAAGGGGATCCTGCTCGCCCACCATCTGGGGCGGCGCATGGACGCCGGCCGCCTGCGTCCCGAGCAGGTCAGCTTCGGCAAGCTCAACAACGTCCGCGAGGCCATCGACATCTGCCGTACGGCGCGGACCGTCCTCGGTGCCAACGGGATCTCCCTCGAATACCCCGTGATGCGGCACGCGACCAACCTCGAGTCGGTGCTCACCTACGAGGGCACCGTCGAGATGCACCAGCTGGTGCTGGGCAAGGCGCTCACCGGGCTCGACGCCTTCCGCTGATCCCGGGAGCGGGGCAGGGCCGGGGGACGGCCCTGCCTCAGCTCTGGTTGAAGAAGCCGTCCGAGCGGTGGGTCCCGGCCTCGCCGCTGATGATCTCGGTGTCGGCCGGCGTCAGCAGGAACACCCGGTTGGACACCCGGTCGATCGAGCCGCGCAGACCGAAGATGAGCCCGGCCGCGAAGTCGACCACGCGCTTGGCGTCGGCGGGCTCCATGGCCGTGAGGTTCATGATCACCGGGACCCCCTCCCGGAACAGCTCGCCGATGGCGCGCGCGTCCCGGAAGCTGTCCGGCGTGACCGTGCCGATCCGGCGGCCTCTCTCCTCGGCGACGTCCGTCGCCACCTTGACCCGCGGGTCGGTGACCCAGGCACTGCCGGGCTCGGTCCCCTCGGTGTAGTCGTCGTCGTAGTAACGCTCGTCATCGTTGTCGTCGACGAGGCCGAGCCACGCACTCGCCTTGCGTACCGATCCCATGGACGCCTCCTCTCACAGCGGTCCTTCTTGCTTTCCGCATCCCTATGGTCATCCATGATGCGGACGGCGCGCCAAGTGGATAGACGCCGCGCGGGGGGTTTGTGACGGTACTGGTGCACAGCAGATCCGTCGAGAGCCCGTGTGCCCCAAGGGTCGTGGTCTACACGGCTGCTGACTGAGAGTGAAATATGATTGTCGTCGGCGTATGGGTGACGTGTGGTGCATATGGGTGAGCCCGGCGGCTGCTACAAACCTACCGTCGGCCGATACGATGCCGCAGCTCAACGTCGCATCACGCCACGGGGGATCGTTGTGTTCGGAATCGTCAGGCCGTGCAGTCACCGGCTCGGTGAGGGCCTCAAGGCCCAGTGGATGGCCCATTTGTGCGGGCTGTGCCTCGCATTGCGCGGTGACCACGGGCAATTCGCGCGAATAGTGACGAATTATGACGGCTTGTTGATATCGGTTTTGACGGAGGCCCAGACCCGGCAGGACGGCAGCCTGCGGCGTACGGCCGGGCCGTGTCCGTTGCGCGGGATGCGCACCGCCTCCGTGGCACAGGGGGAGGGGGCGCGGCTCGCGGCAGCGGTCTCGCTGGTGCTGGCCTCGGCCAAGGTGCGCGACCATGTCGCGGACGGTGACGGGCTGCTCGCCCGGCGGCCGGTCGCGCTCGCCGCGCGCCGGGTCGCCGTCAACTGGGGGCGTGCGGGCGCCCGTACCGGCGTGGACATCGGCTTCGACACCGCCGTACTCGTCGACGCCGTCGACCGGCAGCTCGGCCTCGAGGCCCTCGCGGGTCCGGGCACGCCGATCCTGACGGTCACCGAGCCGACCGAGACGGCGACCGCCGCCGCCTTCGCCCACACCGCCGTCCTGGCCGGGCGGCCGGGGAACGCCGAGCCGCTCGCCGAGGCCGGACGGCTCTTCGGCCGGCTGGCCCACCTCCTGGACGCCGTGGAGGACCGCGCGTCCGACGAAGCGTCCGGCGCCTGGAACCCGCTCACCGCGACCGGCACCTCCCTCGACGAGGCCCGCCGGCTCGCCGACGACGCGCTGCACGGCATCCGGCTCGCCCTGCGCGAGGCCGAGTTCGACGACGGCAAGCTGGCACACCTGCTGCTCGTGCACGAACTGCGCCGCTCGGTGGACCGGGCGTTCGGCGCCCGGTCCTGCGGGCACGCGCCCGAGGCCTCCTTCGGCCCGCCCCCGGGGCAGCACGCGCCCCGGACGCCGGGAAACCCCTTCGGCGGTGAGCCGCCGCGCCCGGAGAAGCGGGGTTTCTGGGCGGGGTGCGCCGCCGCCATCGGGCTGTGCTGCACCTGCAAGGTCTGCTGCGCCGACGAGTACGAGGCGCCCTGGTCGCGGAAGAAGCGCGAGGGCTGCTGCAGCGACTGCGACTGCTGCGACTGCTGCGACGCCTGCCAGTGCTGCGAGGTGTGCGAATGCTGCTCCTGCTGCGACTGCGGACTGTGACGTCCTGACCCGGTATGGAATGGATGAACCCGTATGGAATTGTTGATCAGCTTATGGAAGGTTGATCACATGACGACGGACCCATCCTCCGGCTGGAGGCGGTGGCACGAGGACCGCGTGGAGACGGTGTCCGCGCCCTGCGGGCCGCTCGCGCCGACCGGCACCCACTGGATCGAGGACTATCCGGAGGGGCGACTTCCGGACATCCTCGGTACCTGGGCCGTGGACCGAGACGGAGTGGTGCTCACCGCCGCGGCGGCCGACGGCCTGGCCCTGGACGCCCGTCCCTTCTTCGGCGGGACGCGCCTGGCCGCCGACGCCACCCCGTACGACCCGCGCCGGTCGGTGCCGGGGCGCTGCGCACCGTACGAAGGGACGCGCACCGTCCGGGTCGGGGCCGCGGGCGGGGCCGAGCGCGGGCTGTGTGCGGTGTTCGCCGACCACTTCATATGCCCCGAGCACAGACTTCGCTGAACCCACCGGCTCGCGAGCGCCCCTGACAGGGTGCCAAAGCGCACGAATCACATCGAGAACGCACACACTCGCACGACCGAAAGGCCCTCTTGCGCCTACCGGCCGTTCGCTCGAATACTCCCCCACAGCGCTTGTCAGGGGCACGGCGTGTCCGGAATCCGCACGTTGACACCCTCTGGCTGCGCCTCACGGGCCCCGACCCCACGCGGGCCCCCGACTTCCCCTGGGAGGGAACGAAACGTGAGGATCAAGCGCAACATCCCCCGCAGCCCCATCGCGAGACGGACCCGGCTGACCGCCGTGGCCGGCGCACTGGTGGCCGCAGCCGCGTTCGCCGTCCCCACCGCGAACGCGAGTGACGCCCAGACCTTCAGCTCCGCCCAGCTCAGCACGGTGAGCAGTGCCGTGCTCAAGGCGGACGTCCCCGGCACGGCCTGGGCGGTCGACAGCAGGACCAACCGGGTCGTCGTCACCGTCGACAGCACGGTGTCGCCGGCCGAGATCGCCAGGATCAAGCGGCAGGCGGGCGCCGACTCCGGTGCCATCAGCGTCAGGCACACCCCCGGCAGGTTCAAGAAGCTGATCAGCGGCGGCGACGCCATCTACGGCGGCTCCTACCGCTGTTCGCTCGGTTTCAACGTGCACAAGGGGAGCACCTACTACTTCCTGACCGCCGGGCACTGCGGTCAGGTCGCCTCCACCTGGTACAGCAACTCCAGCCACAGCACGGTGCTGGGCACGAACGTGAGCTACAGCTTCCCGGGCAACGACTACGCGCTGGTCCGCTACACCAACTCCTCGATCGCGCACCCGAGCGCGGTCGGCAGCCAGACCATCTCCAGCGCGGCCACCCCGTCCGTGGGTACCACCGTGTACCGCAGGGGCTCCACCACCGGAACCCACAGCGGCCGGGTCACCGCGCTGAACGCCACGGTGAACTACGGCAGCGGTGATGTCGTCTCCGGTCTGATCCAGACCACGGTGTGCGCCGAGGGCGGTGACAGCGGTGGCCCGCTGTACGGCGGCTCGGTCGCCTACGGTCTGACCTCCGGTGGCAGCGGTGACTGCTCCTCCGGCGGTACGACCTTCTTCCAGCCGGTCACCGAGGCGCTGAGCGCGTACGGCGTGAGCGTCGGCTGACGATCTCTCCGGACCGGACCGGACCGGGCCGAGCCCCCGCGCGCGAAGCCGCGTGCGGGGGCTCTCCGTTGCCCTGTGAGTGGTTGCCCTGCGAGTGCCCCGCAGGGCGGAGAATGCGCATGGTGTTCGCACTGCGAATTTCCTCGAGTGACCGCGGAGGGTCGAACGCGGAGGGGCGTGCGGCGCCTCGGTGTGCGCTTCCCGAAGTCGACCTTGTGTGCTCCCTGTGCGGCTCGGAAGAGTGAGCGCCCGTGAACCGGCCTTCCGGTTCGCGTGTTCCCCACGGCTCCCGGGCCGCCCCCCACAGGAGGACGTGAGTTGAAGCATCGACGCACAGCCGCGCGGCGGGCAGCCGTGGCAGGCGCGGGTGTCGCCGCACTGTTCGCCTCCGGAGTCACGTTCCAGAGTGCGAACGCCGACGAGCCCGCGAGGACCGCGGCGCCGCAGCCCCTCTCGGCTCCGGCGGCCGGGAGACTCGCCACCACGCTCGTGGACCGCCTCGGCACCGATGCGGCGGGCACGTACTACGACGCGAGGGCGAGGAGCCTCGTCGTGAACGTGCTCGACGAGAGCGCCGCGAGGTCCGTCGAGGCGGCCGGGGCCAAGGCGAGAATCGTCGCCAACTCCCTCGCCGAACTCGACCGCGCCCGGGCGGTCCTGCGGCGGGACGCCACCATCCCCGGCACCTCGTGGGCCACCGACCCGGTCGGCGACAAGGTCGTCGTCACGGCCGACGGGACGGTCTCCGGGGCGGAGTGGGCCAGGCTCACCAAGGTGGTCGACGGACTCGGCGGCACGGCCGAGATCAAGCGCGGCGCGGGGAGGTTCACGCCCTTCCTCGCGGGTGGGGACGCGATCACCGGCCCGGGCGGGCGCTGCTCGCTCGGCTTCAACGTGGTCAAGGCCGGCCGGCCGTACTTCCTGACCGCCGGGCACTGCACCGAGGCCGTGTCCGGTTGGTCGGATGCCTCCGGAAACATGATCGGGAGGAGCGAGCGGTCCAGCTTCCCGGGCAACGACTACGGTCTGGTCCGGTACACCTCGGGCACCGGCCACCCGAGCGAGGTCGACCTCCACGACGGCTCCGCACAGCGGATCACCGGCACGGCCGAGGCCACCGTCGGCATGAAGGTCACCCGCAGCGGCTCGACCACCCGGGTGCACTCCGGCACGGTCACCGGTCTGAACGCCACCGTGAACTACGCGGAGGGCACGGTCGGCGGCCTGATCCAGACCGATCTGTGCGCCGAGCCCGGCGACAGCGGCGGCCCGCTCTTCTCGGGCGGCAATGCGATCGGTCTGACCTCCGGCGGCGACGGTGACTGCGCCTCGGGCGGTGAGACGTTCTTCCAGCCGGTCACGGAGGCTCTGTCGGCGACGGGCGCCAGGATCGGCTGACCGCCGCGTTTGCGCAGGTGGACGGGCCCGGATACATGTCGCACGCCTGTTCGGGGATGGGGGTATGGTGGGGGGAGGAGTAGGGAACTGATGTTCGAGAGTCGTTCGGGACTCACGAGAGCGGGAGGTGCGTGTGCCGGGTTTCACGCATCTGCACACCAGCTCCGGGTTCTCCCTGCGCTACGGCGCCTCGCACCCCGAGCGGCTGGCCGAGCGTGCCTCCGAGCGGGGCATGGACGCCCTCGCCCTCACCGACCGCGACACCCTCGCCGGTGCGGTCCGCTTCGCCAAGGCCTGTGCCGGGTCCGGCGTCCGTCCGCTGTTCGGGGTGGAGCTGGCGGTGGGGGGACCGGAGGGGCGGGGTGAAGCCGCCCGCCGGGACGCGGCCGTCTCGACGGAGCGGCGGCGTACCCCCGTCCGCGGCGGTGCGTTCATCGACGAGTCGACACCCCGCGTGACCTTCCTCGCCCGGGACGGGGCCCGCGGCTGGGCCGGCCTGTGCCGGCTGGTCACCGCCGCCCACTCCCCCAAGCTCACGGCTTCGCTCGCGCAGGGGGGACCCCCGGCCGAGGGCGTCCCGCTGCTGCCCTGGCCCGACAACCACGGCGACGGCCTGACCGTCCTGCTCGGGCCCGCCTCCGACGTCGGCCGCGCACTCGCCGCGGGCCGCCCCGACCGGGCCGCGAAGCTCCTCGTGCCCTGGCGCGAGGTCCACGGCGACGCCCTGCGCCTGGAGGCCGTCTGGCACGGCCGCAAGGGCACCGGCCCCGGCTCCCTGCGGCTGGCCGCCCGCACCGTCGGCTTCGCCGCCGAGCAGGGGATCCGGCCGGTGCTCAGCAACGCCGTCCGGTACGCCGACCCCGGCCTCGGTCCGGTCGCCGACGTCCTGGACGCCGCCCGCCGCCTGGTCCCCGTCGACCCCGCCAAGGAGCTGGACTCCGGTGAGGCCTGGCTGAAGGACGCGGAGGCGATGCTGCGGGTGGCCGAACGGGTCGTGGAGGCCGCGGGCTACCGGCGCGACACCGCCCACCGCCTGCTGGAGCAGACCCGGGCGACGGCCGCGGAGTGCCTGGTCGACCCCGAGGACGACCTCGGCATCGGCACCGTCCACTTCCCCGAGGCGCACCTGGTCGGCGCCGGCCGGCGCACCGCCCAGCGGACGCTGGCCTCCCGGGCGGTGGCCGGGATGGTGCTGCGCGGCCACTCCGGCGACCGCGCCTACTGGGAGCGGATGCACCGGGAGCTGGACATCATCGCCCACCACGGCTTCGCCTCGTACTTCCTGACCGTCGCCCAAGTGGTCGACGACGTAAGGGAGATGGGCATCCGGGTGGCTGCCCGGGGCTCCGGCGCGGGCAGCCTCGTGAACCACCTGCTCGGCATCGCGCACGCCGACCCGATCGAGCACGGGCTGCTGATGGAGCGGTTCCTGTCGAGGGAGCGGGTCGTGCTGCCCGACATCGACATCGACGTGGAGTCCGCGCGCCGTCTGGAGGTCTACCGGGCGATCATCGACCGGTTCGGCACCGAGCGGGTCGCGACGGTCGCGATGCCGGAGACGTACCGGGTCCGCCACGCGATCCGTGACGTGGGCGCGGCCCTTTCCATGGACCCCGCCGAGATCGACCGCGTCGCCAAGTCCTTCCCGCACATCCGGGCGCGCGACGCCCGCGCGGCTCTGGAGGAACTGCCCGAGCTGAAGGAACTCGCGGGGGAGAAGGAGCGGTACGGGAGGCTGTGGGAGCTGGTCGAGGCCCTCGACGCCCTCCCGCGCGGAGTCGCCATGCACCCCTGCGGAGTGCTCCTCTCCGACGCCTCCCTCCTGGCCCGTACGCCGGTCGTGCCGACCAGCGGAGAGGGGTTCCCCATGTCGCAGTTCGACAAGGACGACGTGGAGGATCTCGGCCTGCTCAAGCTGGACGTGCTGGGCGTGCGGATGCAGTCGGCGATGGCGCACGCGGTCGCGGAGGTGAAGCGGGCGACGGGTGCCGAGGTGGACCTGGACGGTCTGGCGCCCGGCGACCCGGCGACGTACCGGCTGATCCGGTCCACCGAGACGCTCGGCTGCTTCCAGATCGAGTCGCCGGGGCAGCGGGACCTGGTGGGGCGCCTGCAGCCGGCCACTTTCCACGATCTCGTCGTCGACATCTCCCTCTTCCGGCCCGGCCCGGTCGCCGCCGACATGGTGCGGCCGTTCATCGAGGCCCGGCACGGGCGGGCGCCGGTCCGGTATCCGCATCCGGATCTGGAGGGGCCGCTGAAGGAGACGTACGGCGTCGTCGTCTTCCACGAGCAGATCATCGACATCGTCGACATCATGACCGGCTGCGGGCGCGGTGAGGCGGACCGGGTGCGGCGCGGGCTGTCGGACCCGGAGTCGCAGGGGCGGATCAGGTTCTGGTTCGCGCAGCACGCGGCGGCGAACGGCTATGACGCGGAAACGATTCAGCGGACCTGGGAGATCATCGAGGCCTTCGGCTCCTACGGCTTCTGCAAGGCGCACGCGGTCGCCTTCGCCGTGCCGACGTACCAGTCCGCGTGGCTGAAGGCGCACCACCCGGCCGCCTTCTATGCGGGGTTGCTCACGCATGATCCCGGGATGTACCCCAAACGGCTGCTGCTCGCCGACGCGCGGCGGCGCGGGGTCCCGGTGCTGCCGTTGGATGTGAACGTGTCGGGGGTCGCGCACAGGATCGAACTGGTGTCTGAATCTGACCTGGTGTCCGCATCTGATGGAGTGTGGGGGCTGCGGCTCGCCCTTTCCGATGTGCACGGCATCAGCGAGGCCGAGGCGAAGCGGATCGCCGACGGGCAGCCGTACGCCTCGCTGCTGGACTTCTGGGAGCGGGCCCGGCCCAGTCGGCCGCTCGCTGGGCGGCTGGCCCAGGTCGGCGCGCTGGACGCCTTCGGCGCCAACCGCCGCGACCTGCAACTGCACCTGTCCGAGCTGCACCGGGGCGCCCGGGGTGCGGGCGGCGGACAGCTCCCCCTGGCCGGCGGACGCCGGACCGCCCCGGCCGGGCTGCCCGACCTCACCTCCCAGGAGCGGCTCAGCGCCGAGCTGGGCGTGCTGTCCATGGACGCCTCACGCAACCTGATGGACGACCACCGGGAGTTCCTCGACGAACTCGGCGTGATGTCCGCACGCCGGCTGCGCGCGGCCCGGCACGGCGAGACGGTCCTGGTCGCGGGCGCCAAGGCGGCCACCCAGACCCCGCCGATCCGGTCCGGCAAGCGGGTCGTCTTCACCACGCTGGACGACGGCACGGGCCTGGTCGACCTGGCCTTCTTCGACGACTCCCACGACGCCTGCGCGCACACCGTCTTCCACTCCTGGCTGCTGCTGGTGCGCGGGGTGGTGCAGCGGCGCGGCCCGCGCAGCCTCAGTGTGGTGGGCTCCGCGGCCTGGAACCTCGCCGAGCTGGTCGAACTGCGCGCCGAGGGCGGCCTCGACGAGGTGGCGGCACGGCTGGCGGAGCCCGTGCCGCACGGCAGCCCGAACGGCGGCCCGGGGGCCGGCCGGACGATCCGCATGCCCACGGGGTACGAGATGCACCCCTGGGCCGATCTGCGTCCCGCGGGCGAGGGCCCGGCGGGTGGGAAGAAGTTGTGGCACCAGAGTCCGGGGAGTGCGGGATGACCATTCTCTGCGTACGTTTCCAGCTGCCGCCGACGCACGAGGCGGCCCTGACCGGGTTGCTCGGGCTGCTGCAGGAGTTCACCCCGGTCGTCGAGGCGCTGCCCCCGGACGGGGCACTGGCCGATCTGCGGGGCGCGGAACGCTACTTCGGGCGCAGCGCGGCCGAACTGGCGGTGGTGATCCGGGTCCGCGCCCTCGCGCTGCACGGCGTCGACTGCGCGATCGGCGCGGGGCCGGGCCCGCTGCTGGCCCGCATGGCGCTGCGCGAGGCGCGGCCCGGGACGACCCGCGCCGTACCCGAGGACCCCGACGCCGTCAGGGAGTTCCTCGCCGACCGTCCCGTGGCCGCGCTCCCGGGCGTGGGCACCGCCACCGCCCGCACCCTGTGCGACTACGGACTCGACACCCTGGGCCGGGTCGCCGCGGCCCCCCTGTCCACGCTCCAGCGCCTGGTGGGCGCGAGGACGGGCCGCGAGCTGCACGAGAAGGCGAACGGCATCGACCGCGGCCGGGTGGTTCCGAACGCCGTCTCGCGCTCTGTCGCCGCCGAACGCCCCTTCGGCCTCGACGAACTGGACCCGGACCGCCACCGCAGGGCACTGCTGTCCGCCGCCGAGGAACTGGGCGCCAAGCTGCGCGCCCTGGAGAAGGTCTGCCGCACCCTGACCCTCACCGTGCGCTACGCCGACCTCCCCCACTCTCGAACAGGCTCGAGCGGGGGGACCCCCAGTTCGACGACCCGCAGCCGCACCCTGCAGGAGCCGACCGCGCACTCCGCGGCGCTGACCAGGACGGCGTACGGCATGTACGAGGCCCTCGGCCTCCAGCGCGCCCGGGTCCGCGCCCTCGCCCTGCGCGCCGAGGGACTCACCCCCGCCGACCAGGCCTCCCACCAGCTCACCTTCGACCCCGTGGACGAGAAGGCCCGCCGCATCGAGGAGGTCGCGGACCGCGCGCGGGCCAAGTTCGGACCGCGCGCGGTGATGCCGGGGCGGCTGGCCGCGTAGGCCCCCTCGGTCACCAGCTGACACGGGCCGCCACCGGCCGGTGGTCGCTCCCGGTGGCCGGCAGCACCCACGAACTGCGCGGCTCCACGCCCCGGGTGAGGATCTGGTCGATCCGTACCATCGGGAACTTCGCCGGCCAGCTGAAGCCGAAGCCGTTCCCGGCCGTGTCCTGGGCCGAGTGCAGTCGCGAGGTGATGCCGTCGAGGGCACGGTCGTCCGTGGTGCCGTTCAGGTCGCCGAGCAGCACCACCCGCTTGTTCCGCTCGGCGGCGACGGCCTTGGCGAGCGCCTCGGCGTTCCTGTCCCGGCTCGCCGTCCAGAAGCCTCCCCGGGGATTCACACGAACGGACCCCAGATGGGCCACGTACACGGCCAGCGGCCCGTGGCCGGTGGCCACCGTGGCACGCAGCGCCCGGCTGTCGGCCAGCTTGACGTCGGCCGGCTTGGCGTCCCCCAGCGGCCCGACGTCCTGCGCGATGTCGACCGTCCGGACGTCCGACAGCGGCAGCCTGCTCCACAGCCCGACCGTGCCCTGCACGGAGTGGTACGGATACGCCTTGGCCAGCCCCTTCTCGTACACCGGCTTCGCCTGTGCGGTGATCTCCTCCAGGGCCAGCAGGTCCGCGCCGGAGGCGGCCAGGTCGCGGGCGGTGTCGGCGGGATCGGGGTTGCCGGCGTCGACGTTGTGGCTGACCACGGTGAGGTCGCCGCCCGCGTGCGACTTGTCGACGAGCAGCCCGCCGAAGAGGCTCACCCACGTCACGACCGGCAGCAGCAGCGCGACCACCGCGGAGGCGGACCGACGCCACAGCGCTCCGGCGAGCAGCACCGGGACGAACACGCCCAACCACGGCAGAACGTTCTCCACCAGACTGCCGATGTTCCCGATCCGGTTCGGTATCCGCGCATGCAGCAGCAGGAGCAGACCGAGCAGCAGCGCGAGCGCCGCGAGCACCCGGCCACGCTTCCACGGCCCCGGCTGGGACAGGCCGCGGATCGCCCGGTGGGCGAACGAGCGCTTCACGGTGGTCCCGGCGGTTTCTCCGCTCACGGGGCGTCCCTCCGCTTGGAGTCGCTGCCGTGCGTCCGCAATGTCCTGTCCTGCTTCACTCATCGTCCGAGTTCCTGTACTTCCTGGCCGAATGCTGCGCCGCGGCGGGCAGTCGCACGGCGACACGCAGGCCGCCGCCGGCACGTGGGGTGAGGGTGAGGGATCCGTCGTGCACGTGGACGATCCGCTGGACGATGGCCAGGCCGAGGCCGACCCCGGCGTGGTCGTCGTGGATGCGTTCGGTGCCGCGCTGAAACGGTTCGGTCAGGGTCGAGACCAACTCCGGGGAGAGCGTCTCGCCGCTGTTCTCGACCGTGAGCACGGCGCTCCCGGAGCGGACGCCGGTGCGGACCCGCACCGAACCGTGTGCGGGCAGGTTGTGCACGATGGCGTTGTGCACGAGGTTCGTCGTCACCTGCAGCAGCAGCGCCGGCGACCCGGGAGCCGTGGCGGCGTCGCAGGAGGTGTCGACGGCGACCCCACGCCGCTCGGCGAGCGGGAGCAGTGTCTCGGTGGCCTCTTCCACGAGCAGGGTCAGGTCGACGGGCTCCCGGGTGAAGGACTGCTTGTCGGCGCGGCTGAGCACGAGCAGCGCCTCGGTGAGGTCGATCGCCCGGGCGTTGACGACGCGGAGGCGCTCGACGAGCTCGTCGATGTCGCGGTGCGGATCGCCCCGCGCCACGTCGAGAAGAGCCTGCGTGGTCGCCAGCGGAGTGCGCAGTTCGTGCGAGGCGTTGGCGGCGAATCTCTGCTGCTCGGCGACGTGTGCTTCGAGCCGCTCCAGCATGGTGTCGAAGGCGTCGGCGAGTTCGCGGAACTCGTCCCCGCGACCCGGCAGCCGGATGCGGTGGGAGAGCGATCCGTCGGTGGCCCTGCGGGTGGCGTCCGTGATGCGGGTCAGCGGAGCGAGCATGCGGCCGGCGAGGATCCACCCTCCCACGAGGCCGAACACCAGCAGGAACGTCAGTACTGCGGCGGCCCTCGGAGCGAAGACGTCCAGAAGAGCGGACCGGACGGGGAAAACACCGCCACTGGGCCTGTCATCGGGGTTGTAGAGCATCGCACGGTTGGGGACGTACCTCAGGAGGAACAGCCACACCGCCCCCAGCAGCAGGGCGCCGGCCAGCATGAGGAACCCGGCGTAGCTGAGGGTGAGCTTGACGCGCACGCTCACACCGGACTGCCTATCCACGGCTTCGCCCCTCGCGTCCGGTGCCGGGTGCGCTGTCGGGTGCGCTGCCGATGCGGTAGCCGACTCCCGGCACGGTGACGATGATCCAGGGTTCGCCGAGCCTTTTGCGCAGGGCTGAGACGGTGATCCGTACGGCGTTGGTGAACGGGTCGGCGTTCTCGTCCCAGGCCCGCTCCAGCAGTTCCTCGGCGCTGACGACACCGCCTTCGGCGGCGACGAGGACTTCCAGTACGGCGAACTGCTTCCTCGTCAGCGCGACGTGGCGGCCGTCACGGTGGACCTCCCGGCGGAACGGGTCGAGCCGCAGACCTGCGATCTCCCGCACGGGCGGCCTGCTGTGCGCACGCCTGCGGTCGAGCGCCCTGAGCCTGAGGACGAGTTCCCGGAGTTCGAACGGCTTGGTGAGGTAGTCGTCGGCGCCGAGCGCGAACCCGGTGGCCTTGTCGTCGAGGCGGTCGGCGGCGGTGAGTATGAGGATCGGCATGCCGCTGCCGGAGGCGACGATGCTCTTGGCGACCTCGTCACCGCTGGGCCCGGGAATGTCCCGGTCGAGGACGGCGATGTCGTACGTATTGATGCTCAGCAGCTCCAGCGCGGTGTCGCCGTCACCCGCGATGTCCGCCGCGATGGCTTCAAGGCGCAGGCCGTCGCAGATGGCCTCTGCCAGGTAGGGCTCGTCCTCGACGATCAACACACGCATGCTCCGAGGCTACGAGCCCGGACATATCGCCGGTGTATCGAAAACCGTGCACGCCGGCCGTCGACGGCACGCCGGTTATCACTGGAAGTTTTTACTGACGCGTAACTTCACATAACTGCTACTCATCCGTAACTTGACGAATGAACAGCATCCCGTGATCCGGATCACAGGGCGTATGGCCGTCGAACTCCCTTGAGCCGCGAGGAGATCACCCGATGCTGCCCTGGAAGAGAGTGCTCAGACCCCTGGCCGCGCTGCTCCTGACCGCCGCCGTAGCCGCCGTCCCCGCCGCCACCGCCCATGCCTCCACCGCGAGTTCCAGCGGATGGAACGACTACTCCTGCAAGCCCTCCGCCGCCCATCCCCGCCCCGTCGTCCTGGTGCACGGCACGCTGGGCAACTCCGTCGACAACTGGCTGTCCCTCGCGCCGTACCTGAAGGACCGCGGGTACTGCGTCTACTCCCTCGACTACGGCCAGCTGTCCGGCGTCCCCGTCTTCTACGGCCTCGGTCCCATCGACAAGTCGGCGCAGCAGCTGTCCGCGTTCGTGGACAAGGTGCTCGCCGCCACCGGCGCCGCCAAGGCCGACCTGGTCGGCCACTCGCAGGGCGGCATGATGCCCCGCTACTACCTGAAGTTCCTCGGCGGTGCCGCCAAGGTGAACGCCCTCGTCGGCATCGCCCCCGACAACCACGGCACCACGCTGAGCGGTCTGACGAACCTGCTGCCGTACTTCCCCGGCGCCGAGGACCTGCTCAAGGCCACCACCCCCGGCCTCGCCGACCAGATCGCCGGGTCCGACTTCCTCACCAAGCTCAACGCGGGCGGTGACACCGTCCCCGGAGTGCGGTACACGGTGCTCGCCACCAAGTACGACGAGGTGGCCACTCCTTGGCGCACCCAGTATCTGACCGGGTCGGACGTCACCAACGTCCTGCTGCAGGACCTGTGCCCGCTCGACCTCTCCGAGCACGTGGCGATCGGGCTCTTCGACCGCATCGCCTTCCACGAGGTGGCCAACGCCCTCGACCCGGCCCACGCCACCGCAACCACCTGCGCGTCGGCGTTCAGCTGACCGTCGCCGGGGCCCGTCCGGCCTGAGCCGCCGGACAGGCCCCGTCAGGGACCTGACCAGCACCAGGAAACCGTGGAACCGCCGGCTCGGGGCGGTTCCCGGGGATCTTTATGGCGGAGTTAAGGGAGGGATCAGACCGGGATCAGGTATCCGGCGCGCTCACGCCGGTCAGCCGTTCGGCCACCATGTCCGCGCGATGTCCTTGCGCACCTCCGGGCGGCCCGCGGGGAGTTCTTCGCTCTCCTCGCGGACGCGGCGGGCGTCCGTCCTCTTCAGGGGCTTGTGCACGGTTACGCGGCGCATGGCTGCCTCCTTCAGTGTCTACCGGATTCCCTGATGTCAGGGAGGCAGACGCTTTCGGCGAGAGTTCCTCATCGGTTCGGGTCTGTCAGTGGCGGTTGTCACGATTCGGATGTCAGTGGCGGGTGTCACTCTTGGGGCATGCCAAACAGCAGTGACCACGGGACAGCGGAGAGTGTCGACTGGGATGCCGAGGCCGCGGGCTTCGACGAGGAGCCGGACCACGGTCTGCGCGACCCGCGGGTCCGCGCGGCCTGGGCGGCCAGACTCGAGGCGTGGCTGCCGGCCCGCCCCGCCGACGTCCTCGACCTCGGCTGCGGCACCGGCAGCCTGGCGCTCCTCGCCGCCGAGCGGGGACACCGCGTCACGGGAGTCGACCTGTCCGGGCCGATGGTGGAACTGGCCCGGGCCAAACTCGCCGGCCGCGACGCGGTCTTCCTGGTGGGCGACGCGGCGGCACCCCCGGTGGGGGAGCAGCGCTTCGACGTCGTGCTGGTACGGCACGTGCTGTGGGCGCTGCCCGACCCGGCCCGCGTGCTGCGCGACTGGCGCGGACTGCTGCGGCCGGGAGGGCGGTTCGTGCTGGTGGAGGGCGTGTGGGGGACGGTCTCACCGGTGGGCATGGCCGCGGACCGGCTTGTCGGCCTCCTGGAGTCGGTCGCCGGGCACGTGCGCGTGGAGCGGCTGTCGGACGACACGGCGCTGTGGGGCAAGACCGTGGACGACGAGCGGTACGCGGTGACGGCGAGGGTCTGAGTGAGGCCCACGTCAGGTCAGCAGGGGGCCGAAGCCGTCACCGCGGGCCAGGGCCTCCAGTTCGCCGAGCGCCGCCCAGGCCGCCGCGGCCGCCCACGGATCGCTCTCCGCCAGGCCGCTCTCGGCGAACTCGTCCTCGTCCAGACGTCGTACGTCGCTGCCGTCGGCGGAGCGCCACAGGTCCAGGTCGAGGTCCTCGACGACCAGCTCCGTGCCGGTCAGCACCGCCGGGCGGGTGATGTCGCAGTACCAGCCCTTCAGGGTGCCGTCGGCGGCACGGACCTCCTTCACGGAGTACCACCGGTCGCGCCAGTAGTGCTCGGTGAACGTGTCGCCCGGCTCGAAGCGTACGAAGCCGAAGTCGCGGACCCCGGCGCCGGCCCAGGGGGCCCGTACGGTGATGCGGGAGTCGTCGTCCTCCAAGAGCTCGCTCTCGTAACGGATCTTCGTCCGGCCTCCCTTGACGAGGACGACCTCCACCGCGGTCGCCCCGTCAGCCGAGTTCGCGGACATGGCGCACCTCCGTCGCGCAGACCTCGTACCCGAACCACTTGTTGATCGCCAGCATCGGGCCGTTGCCCGCGTCGTTCCCGGTGAACGCCTCGGTGAATCCGGCCGCGCGGGCCCGGTGCAGGGAGTCGTTCTTGGCCAGCTTGGCCAGGCCCCGGCCGCGGAACGCGCGCGCGGTGCCGGTCATGACGGTGCCGTACCAGGTGCCGTCATGTGTGCGGGCCACGCTGAAGGCGGCGGGGCGGCCCTCCACCACGGCCACCGAGGTCAGTTCGTGGCTGACCAGCGGGTGGTTCCAGGTTTCGGCGAGCCAGGCCTCGTAGTCCGTGAACTCGTAGGCGATGTCACTCGGCTCGTCGGACATCGTCGCGGCGTCCAGCTCGAACAGCGGGCGCGGATCGGCCGCGAAGTCGGCCCCGGTACGCAGCTCCACTCCGGGCGGGATCTCCCCGAGCGGCGGCAGGGTGCCGTTCGCCAGGTCCAGCCGGAGGAAGTGGGCAGAGCGACTGGACCGGTAGCCGTGCCGCTCGGCGAAGAGGCGGTTGCCGGGCTCGTCCAGCACCCAGGCGAACACCTTCTTCGCCCCGTGCTCGGCCAGGTGCTGCTCGGCGGCGCGGACCAGGAGCGAACCGGCACCGCGGCGGGTCCGCTCGGGGTGGATGTACACGTTCAGGTAGCCCATGCCGGGATCAGGGCTGTCGTGGACGATGCCGAGCTGCGCCGAGCCGATGATCTCGCCGTCCTCCTCGGCGACGAGGGGGCGGTAATGGCTCTCGGGGTGCGCGTGGGTGAGGTCGTGGACCAGGGAGTCGGGGGTGATCAGGAAGAAGGGGAGTGCGAGCATCCGGACGCGGGCGAAGCCCTCCACGTCGGTCCGGGCGTCCGGAAGCAGGTCGCGCACGATCACTGTCATGGAGCCGCACGGTATGCGGCCACCGCGCCCTGATGCCTCTTATTTTCCGGCGGGTACGGGACAATCGGCCCGTGACCTTGAAGATCCACATCGATGACAGCGCGCCGCCGTACGAGCAGGTGCGGGCGCAGATCTCCGAACAGGCCCGGTCCGGTGAACTACCGGTGGGATACCGGCTGCCGACCGTGCGCGGACTGGCCGAGTCGCTGGGGCTCGCGGTGAACACGGTGGCCAAGGCGTACCGGGCGTTGGAGACGGACGGGGTGATCGAGACGCGGGGCCGCAACGGAACGTTCGTCGCCGCCGCGGGCTCGGCGGCGGTTCGTGAGGCGGCGGCCGCGGCTCAGGCCTATGCCGAGCGGGTGCGGCGGCTCGGGCTGGACGAAGGGGCGGCGCTCGGCGCCGTGCGGGACGCACTGCGTGCGGCTTACGGGGAAGGGTGAGGGGAGGGGTCTGAGGAGAGTTCGGCACCGCCGGGACACATCGTCGTGGCTGAGCGCCGTCGCGGCGGAGAGGAAACGAACCCCTCAGCGGCGTGCCGCCGGCTCCGGCGTACGGGTCACCGTCAGGCCCGCTCTCGCCGCCGCTCTGCCGAAGGCCGTCGCGTCCGCGACCGCCGCGCCGCCCGGGTCGTTGTTGAAGTAGGCGTAGACGTCCAGGACATCGGGCCAGGTGGTCGCGATGCGGTCCACCCATGTCTCCAGTGCGCGCCGGCCGTAGCGCGGCCACGGCCGGGCGCGGCCCTGGTGGAAGCGCACGTACCCCCAGTCGGCGGTACGCCAGAGCGGGGCCACCGGGCGGGCCAGGACGTCCGCCCAGCACAGGGCGGCACCCCGGGACTCCAGGACCCTGCGCGTCTCGGGCGTCCACCAGGAGTCGTGGCGTGGCTCGACCGCGACCCTCGTGGTGGACGGAAAGCAGGCCAGGCAGGCGTCGAGCAGGGGCGGGTCCGCGCGCAGGGTCGGCGGGAGCTGGAGCAGGACCGGGCCCAGGCGGGCGCCGAGGCCCGCCGCGTGGGTCATCAGCCGGTGGACCGGTTCCTCCGGGTCCTTGAGGCGCTTGATGTGGGTCAGGTAGCGGCTGGCCTTGACCGCCACCACGAAGTCCGGCGGGACCCGCACCCGCCAGGAGGCGAAGGTGTCGTACGACGGCAGCCGGTAGAACGCGTTGTTGATCTCCACCGTGGCGAAGAGCCGCGTGTACTCCTCCAGCCACAGCCGCGCCGGCACCCCGGCCGGGTACACGAGCTCCCGCCAGTCCTTGTACTGCCATCCCGAGGTGCCGACGAACAGGGTCATACCCTCATCAAAGCACTACAGGTACAGCCCCGCGTCCGCCCCGTCCCGCGCCTCCGGCACCGACGTCGGCGACGTGCCCCGGCGCAGTGCGTACAGCTCCGCCAGTGTCGCCCCCTCGCGGCCCACCGCGTCCTCCCGGTCGCCGTCCTCCCTGCCCAGCCATGCCACCGCCTCGTCCCGGGTGAGCCTGCCGACCTCGATGCGGGCCAGGCAGCGGCCGGGCCGGACCACCGCGGGGTGCAGTCGCTCCAGGTCCTCGTTGGTGGTGACACCGACCAGGACGTTGCGGCCCTGGCCGAGCAGGCCGTCGGTCAGGTTCAGCAGGCGGGACAGGGCCTGGCCGGCGGTGTGCTTGGCCTCGCCGCGGATCAGTTCGTCGCAGTCCTCCAGCAGGAGCAGCCGCCAACGGCCCTTGCCCGCCGCGTCCTCCTCGCCGATCGCGATGTCCATCAGATAGCCGACGTCGGAGAAGAGCCGCTCGGGGTCGAGCACGCAGTCCACCTGGCACCAGTCCCGCCAGGAACGGGCCAGCGTCCGCAGCGCCGAGGTCTTCCCGGTGCCGGGCGGGCCGTGGAGCAGCAGCAGGCGGCCCGAGATGTCCTCGGGGGTGGTCTTCATCAGGCGGTCCATGGCCTCCGCCACCGGTGCGGTGTAGTTGACCCGGACCTCCTCCCAGGTGCCCGCGGAGATCTGACGGGTGGTCCGGTGCGGGCCCCGCCTCGGGGAGACGTACCAGAAGCCCATCGTCACGTTCTCCGGCTGCGGCTCGGGTTCGTCGGCCGCGCCGTCCGTCGCCTCGTTCAGTACCCGCGTGGCCAGTTCCGCCGTGGTCGCGGTGACGGTGACGTCCGCGCCCCGGTTCCAGCGGGAGACCAGCAGGGTCCAGCCGTCACCCTCGGCGAGGGTCGCGCTGCGGTCGTCGTCCCGGGCGACGCGCAGGACACGGGCGCCGCGCGGCAGCAGGCTCACGCCGGAGCGGACCCGGTCGATGTTGGCCGCGTGCGCGTACGGCTGCTCGCCCGTCGCGAAGCGGCCGAGGAACAGCGCGTCGACGACGTCGGACGGCGAGTCGGAGTCGTCGACGTTGAGCCGGATCGGCAGAGCGTCGTGTGGGTTCGCAGACATGCCGCCATGATCCGGCACGTGAGCGCCCGGCGCACCCGGTTTCCGCCGCGCCGCCCCGTTCCGCACCTGAGGTGACGGCCGGTCGGCCGAAATGGCATGCGCATGAAAAGCGAACATATTTTTGGCATGGACACTTCCCGTCAACACGCGTAGTTGCTACGACAGTTACGGCAGAGATCCTGCTAAAGGGAGGTTCCATGAGACGTTCCCGATTCACGGCATTCGCGACCTCACTCCTCCTCGCCACCGGCCTCGCCCTCACCGGGGCCGCCACGGCGCAGGCGTCCCCCCTGGCCGGAACCGGCGGCTACGTGGCGCTCGGCGACTCCTACTCCTCCGGAGTGGGTTCGGGCAGCTACATCAGTTCCAGCGGCAGTTGCGACCGCAGCACCAAGGCGTACCCGTACCTGTGGAACGCCGCGCACGCCCCGTCCTCGTTCGCCTTCAACGCCTGTTCGGGAGCCAAGACGGGCGACGTCCTGAGCAACCAGCTGGGCTCGCTCGACTCCTCCACCAGCCTCGTCTCCATCACCATCGGCGGCAACGACGCGGGATTCGCCGACGTCATGACGACCTGTGTGACCGGGTCCGACAGCACCTGCCTGGCCAAGCTGAACTCCGCGAAGGCGTACGTCGACTCGACGCTGCCCGGCAAGCTCGACAGCGTCTACTCCGCGATCAGCGCCAAGGCCCCGTCCGCCCATGTGGTCGTGCTCGGCTACCCGCGCTTCTACAAGCTCGGGACGACGTGCGTCGGCCTCTCCGACACCAAGCGCGCCGCGATCAACGACGCGTCCGACTACCTGAACAGCGCCGTCCAGAAGCGCGCCCTGGACCACGGCTTCGTCTACGGCGACGTCCGCACCGCGTTCACCGGCCACGAGATCTGCTCCGGCAGCTCCTGGCTGCACAGCCTCGACTGGCTGGACATCGGTGAGTCGTACCACCCGACCGCGTCCGGCCAGTCCGGCGGTTACCTGCCCGTGCTCACGGGTGCCGCCTGACCGTCAGGGAGAGGCCGAAGGCGAGGAGGAGGCCCCGTCCGACGGGGTCTCCGTCGTCGCGCAGGTCACCGAGAACGGCACCTGGCCGGACGTCGTACGCACCGGGCCGCGCACCTCGACGCCGATCGCGTTCTCGGTCGTCCCGCTCTCCTTGTAGGTCGTCACGACGACCCTGTCCTGCTTGGACTTCTCCCCGCCCGCCGGGAACGACAGCGTCTTCCAGCCCGAGTCGGAGACCGAACCGTTCTTCGCCACCCACCGGTACTCGACCTGCGCGGGCAGCCGGCCCACCGTGAACGTCGCCGTGAAGGCGGGCGCCTGCGCGCTCGGCGGCGGACAGCTCCCGGAGTACTCCGTGTGTGCCCCCGTCAGGGTGACGTGCACGGACTGGGCGGGGGCCGAACTCGCCGGGCTGCTGCCCCGCGAGGGCGGCGGTGCGCCCGTGTGCGAACCGGTGCTGCGGGTCGGAGCCGGCGAACTGAGGCTGCTCGCCCGGTCGGTGCTCGCGCCGCCGCTGCTCTCGTCCTTCGCGGTGTGGTGGTTGAGCAGTGCGTACGTCAGCCCGGCCAGCGCGAGCGCCACGGCGACCAGGCCCGCCACCAGGACGACGCCGGCACGCCGGTTGCGGTCCGGCTCCGGCTGGGGTGCCGTGGTGGCGGACGAGGGCATGGCCATCGGCGGCGTCGGGGACACCGGCCGCTGCGGACGGGTCGGGGCCGTCGGCGCGTACGACCCCATGGCCACGGAGTCCGCACGCGGCGTACCGCCCGCCGCGATCAGCCGCAGGTCCTGCTCGGCCGTTTCGGCGGCCGGCCGCTCGGCCGGATCCTTGCGCAGCAGCCCCTCGATGACGGGGGCGAGCGGCCCGGCCCGGCGCGGTGGCGGCAACTCCTCGTCGACGACCGCGCGCAGGGTGCTCAGCGGCGTGTCCTGACGGAACGGCGAACTGCCCTCGACGGCCGCGTACAGCAGCACGCCCAGGGACCACAGGTCCGACTCGGGGCCGGGCGTCCGCCCCAGCGCCCGCTCGGGGGCGAGGTACTCGGGCGAGCCGATCACCTCGCCGGTCATGGTCAGCGCGGAGCTGCCCTCGACCGTGGCGATGCCGAAGTCGGTGAGCACCACCCGGCCGTCGTTCGCCAGGAGCACGTTGGCGGGCTTCACGTCCCGGTGCAGCACCCCGGCCGCGTGGGCGGAGCGCAGCGCGGCCAGCACCTCGGCGCCGATGTGCGCGGCGCGCTGCGGGGGCAGCGGTCCCTCCGCCTCCAGCTGGTCGGCGAGGGACAGCCCGCGCACCAGCTCCATGACGATCCAGGGCCGGCCGCCCTCCATCGCCACGTCGTACACCGTGACCACGTTGCGGTTCGCGACCCGCGCCGCCGCCCAGGCCTCGCGCTCCAGCCGGGCGTACAGCCGCTCGACGTCCGCACCGGGCAGCCCGGCCGGGGCCCGCACCTCCTTGACGGCGACCTCGCGGTTCAGCACCTCGTCGCGGGCCCGCCACACCGTTCCCATGCCGCCCTCGCCGAGCGGCGCCAGCAGACGGTAGCGGCCGGCGATCACACGTTCACTGCCGGATTGTCCGGACACGGGCTCCCTCCATCGCATCGGCACGATTTCAGAACTTACGTACCCTGCTGCTACTTTGCTCACGTCGCGGCAGGACATGCCGGAGGGACAACACCGTGTGAGCGGTCGAGTGTCCGTGAACCTCAACCCATTGGGTTGGAATCCCCCTCTTCCGGAGGAGGAGGATGTCAAAAAAGTAGCTCAGCCGAGCGCGGATGCCGCCCCCCTGAGTACCAATCCGGCCCCGAGGGCCAGGACAACCAGCGCAGACCCCAGGGGGGCGGCCCGGCGGGCCAGGGCGGCGACCGGGTGAGCGGTCAAGCGGGGGCGCCGGTTCAGCACCCGGTTCATTCCGCTACCCAGCTTGACGACGGCGAACCCGGCCGCGGTGAGCGTGAGCGCCAGCCCCACGCCGTACGCGACGACCAGCAGCAGACCGAACCACGCCTGCCCGAGGGCCGCGGCACCCACCAGCACGACGACCGCGGAGGGGCTGGGCACCAGCCCGCCCGCGAAGCCGAGCAGGATCGTGCCGCGCAGGGTGGGGGCGGTGGCGTGGGTGTGGGTGAAGCCACCGTGGGTGTGCTCGACGGCGCCGTCGTGATGGTGGTGGTCGTGGTCGTGTGTGTGGCCGTGGCCGTGGCCGTGGCCGTGGCCGTGCTGGTGGTCGTGGTCGTGCCCGTGGTGGTGCTCATGGGTGTGGTCGTGGTCGTGCGTGTGCCCGTGGCCGTGCCCCTGCTGCCGGTTGCGCAGTGCCCGGCGTACGAGGTTCGCCCCCGCGCCGGTCACCAGGAGGCCGCTCGCGATGCCCAGCCAGGCGATCACCGACGGGGTCGCGGCCGAACCGGCGGTGACGAGGAGTCCGAGGGCCACCACGCCCAGGGTGTGGGTGACCGTGACCGAGGCGGCCAGCGGGAGCACGTCCCGCATACGGGCCCGGCCGCCCCGGGCCGCCGCCGTCGCGGCCATCAGGGTCTTGCCGTGGCCCGGGGCGAGGGCGTGCATCGCGCCGAGCCCGATCGAGATGAGCAGGGCGAGGGCGGCGAAGCCGACGGTGAGGTCGTGGTGGGCGACGAGGTTGTCCAGGGCGCGGGTCCACCGGTCGGCGCCACGGGGCAGGATGGCGGAGGCGGGGGCGTCCTGGCGCTCCTCCGACAGGGCCGGTCCGCCGGGGCGCGCGTGCACGGATGCGGTGACGGTGTCGGCCGGCGAGGAGAGCAGGTCCTTCGGGTACACCGTGAGTTCGTGGGAGACCGAGGTCTTCGGCACGTCCGACGCGGTGAGCGTCATCCGGTCACCGCGCGCGGTGATCTCCCGCCAGCCGGGTCCCGTGGTGACGCCCGCGCTGTGGAAGCCGAGGGCCACGGTGTCGCCCTTGGGGAGCGGGGCGGTGAACCGGCACTCCACCCGCAGGGTGTTGAGCCCGGCCTGGCCGGGGCGCAGCTTGGCGTGCGCGGTGCCGGCCGACAGGGCGGTCCGGTGGCCGTCGACGGTCAGCCTGCTGCCCTCGGCGGCCGTGGCGCACCGCTGCCGCGCCCACTCGGTCAGTCCCAGCTTCCTGATGTCGGGCTTGGCCTGGGTGGCCGGGATCTCGGCGAGGTCCTCGACGTGGTCGACGCGGAGCTGTCCGGGGGCGGCGACGAGACCGTCGTAGCGGTTGACGGTGAAGTTGCCGAGCGGATGGGCGCTCGCGGCCGTGGCGGGCAGGAGCACGAGCGCGCCGGCGGCCAGGGCGGCGGCGAGGAGGCGGCGGGGATTCACTTGGCCGCCTCCAGCGCCTTGCGGGCCTCCCGGGCACCCAGCGGGGAGAAGCCGGAGTTCAGTTTCAGGGCGGCGGTCAGGGAGGCGCGGCCGTCCTTCCGGTGGCCGGTGGCCAGCTCGATCATGCCCCGGTGGTAGAGGAAGGAGGCGTTGCGGTAGCCGGTGGCGGTGGCCTGGCGGGCGTGGTCGAGGGCCTCCTGGTCCTTGCCGTTCACGTGCAGGGCCCAGGCGAGGGCGTCCGCGGTGTGCACGGTGTGACGGCGGGCCCACTCGGCTCGTGCGGCACGCAGGGCGGCGGCCTTGTCGCCGTGGTCGGCGGCGGCCAGCGCGGTGTCGAGGTCGGCGTTGACGCCGTTGGCCCTCGCCAGGGCGATCCAGGCGTCGACGAGGGAGTACTGGTCCCGGGCCTTCGCCTTGTCGCCGGCCTGGCCGCGCGCCTCGTACAGCTCACCGAGCTCGACGAGAGGGCCGGGCAGCGGGTATCGCGCGACGACGAGCTCCATGCCCTTGATCGCGGCGGCCCGGTCACCGCTCGCCGCCTGTGCGCGGGCGCGGCCCTCGAGGGCGGGGAGGTAGTTCTCGTCGGCGGCCAGGGCGCGGGCGTAGTGGTGCAGGGCCGTCTTGTAGTCGCCCTGGTTCCAGGCGAGCAGGCCGAGCTGGGCGGAGACGTAGGCGATGTCGCCGCGGGAGGTGGCGGTGGACAGTGCCTGCTGGAGCACACGGCGAGCCGTCTTCACGTCGCCGCGCAGCTCGTGCACGTACGCGTACCGGGTGAACACGGGGACGCCGGGCTTGCGCGCGTCCGCGGTGTCGGCGGCCTTCGACGCCTCGTCGTACCGGCCGAGTTCGACCAGGGCGTCGATACGGGAGGACAGGGCGCGCTCGCTGTACGGGTTCTGCTTCAGGGCCCGGTCGGCGTAGGTGAGGGCCTGCGCGAACTGGTGCCGGGCGGCGGCGAGCGCGGCGAGTCCCGCCAGGGCCTGGTCGTTGTCCGGGGACAGCCGCAGCGAGCGCTTCAGGGCCTTCTCGGCCTGCGGGTACCGGGACGGGTCACCCTTGGTCCGCGCCTGCTCGTCGTAGGCCAGCCCGAGGGTGGCCCAGCTGCCGTAGTCCTTCGGCTGGACACGCAGATGGGCCTGGAGTGCGGCGATGGTCGAGTCGAGGTCACCGCCTGCCAGCAGCCCCGGAGGGACCGCGCTGGAGGCGGCGGCCACGGTCGCGGGCGAGCCGTCCCGCGCGGCACCGAAGGCGATCGCCCCGCCGGTCAGCGCGACCGCCAGCAGCGCCGCGCACCCCGCGAGCCGAGCCGCCCGCCACTTCCGCCCGGCGGCCCCGATCCGCCGCACGGCGACGACACGCTCATCGTCCTCGGAGCCGGGCTGCGTGATCGGGGGTTCCGGGGCCGTGGGTTCCGGGGCCGTCGGTTCCGTCGCGGCGGCGGGGAGTTCCGGCATGTCGCCCTCGGGTGTGTCCACCGGCCGGCCGGCGGGCTCGTTGTCGTTCGTGCGCGGGGACATGCCCTCTCCTGGGTCGCCTGGTCGTTTGCTGGGAAGTCAGGGGCGGCGCGGCCCGCGCCGTGGGGGAATGGATGCGCGGGCCGCGCCAGTCGGTGGGGGTGGGATCAGTACCCGCGCGACATACGCCGGCGCCACCACGAGAAGCCCGTGCCGAGGAGCAGGACTCCGGCCGCGCCCGCGGCAGCCGATCCGGCGATCAGGACCGTGTTGTCGGTGCCGCCGGAGGAACCCGCCGGCTGGAGCGCGTCACCGAGCTGGCTGCGCACGTCAGCGCCGCTGGTCGTGCCCTTGGCGAGCTTGCCGCGCGAACCCGGGGTCGGCTCCGCCACGTACGGGAAGTACTTCTCGAACTTCTTGTCGTTCTCGTTGACCGCGTCGCTCAGGTCGTTCTTCGAACCGACCAGCTCGCCCTCCATGACCTGCAGCGCCTCGTCGACCACGTCGTCCGTGAGGCGACGGCCGTTCGGGAAGCCCGCGTTGTCGCCGTCCAGGACGCCGAGCCGCTTGGGGTGCATGGCCGGCTTGATCGAGGTGTTGAGGCGCAGTTCCTCCGAAGGCTTCACGTACGGGGGCTGGTTGAGGCCCTTGACGCCCTTCAGGAACACGTCGACGAGGTCGTTGCGCGGCTCGCTCGGAGCCTTGATCTTGTAGATCGACTCGATGAGCTTCGGCAGCTCGGGGTTGGTCACGTTCTTCAGGAACTGACCGTCGTACGCCGGCGAGGACGCGTTGAACTTGTCCTTGTCCTTCAGCGGGTTGACGACCTCGTTGACCAGCGGGTTGCCCAGGCGCGAGACCTGCGAGTAGTAGCCCTGCGCGTTCCGGCGCTGCGTCGTGGACCAGATGCCGACGATCGGCTGCTTGTCCGACTCGCGGATCAGGTCGTTGGGCACCTGCAGGGCGATCGTGTTGACGTTGTAGCCCTTGAGCGTGTCCCGGCCGACCTCGCTGAGGTTCCCGCCGTACAGCAGGTCGAAGACGCGCAGGTCCAGGAAGAACGGGTCGTCCGCCTGGCCGGCGAAGGTCGCGCCGCCGTTCGCCGTCTTGTAGATGGCCTGCGAGCGCAGCTTCGCGTAGTCCGGCATCGACGCCTTGCCGACGTCCGACGGGGCCACCGGGACCCCGCTCGCGACCCTCGTCTTGTACACCTGCTTGCCGTGCTTCAGCCGGATCAGGTCGATGTTGTACGACTGCGTGACGTTGAGGTCGGGGTCGTTCAGGCTGTCGACCACACCGGTGTTGTAGAGGAACGTGTTGTCGTTCTTCCGGTGCGTCTTGAAGGTGTAACGGAAGAGGAGGTCGTCCTGCGCGTCACCGTTGTTGTCGACGTGGAGGTCGTACTGGGCGTCGTCCGCGAACGTGAAGAAGTTCGGGCCGCCGGCCGGGTCCTCCATCGGGATCCAGTTCGCGATGATCGTCGTCGTGTCGGGCTTGTCGGGGCTGACGAACGCGTACACGTCGGTGTTGTCGTACTGCGGGGTCCCCGAGATCAGCGGGGCCTCCCGGTGGCTGGAGGCGAAGGCCGCCCCGGGTGCCAGTGCGGCGGCGCCGGCGGCTGCGAGCCCACCGGCGGCCAGCGCACCACAGACGAGAGTGACAAGGCCCTTGCGCCCCGCACCGCTCCTGGAAAAGTGAGGTGTCATGCCGTCCGTCCTCAGTCCCAACTTGCTTGACGGACGGGTATACGGAGCGGAGGGCGGGTTCGGTTTGGTCTCCGAGAAAATTTCTTTTTCTCGTTCCTGACCCGCGTTTTCGGCTCCCGCATCCGTAAGCCCTGCTGGAGGTGTGTCCGTTGGGCAGAACCGGTGCGACGGGAGCTGGCGTGGCGGGATGGGGGCGGTGCGGCCGCGGAGAGGGAGACCGGGTGGAGGCGGACCAACTCCTGGTGCGCGTGGCGGGCGGTGACCAGACGGCGTTCGAGCAGCTGTACGGCATGGTGTCCGGCCCGGTGTTCGGGCTCGTGCGCCGCGTGGTGCGCGACCCGGCCCAGTCGGAGGAGGTGGCCCAGGAGGTGCTGCTGGAACTCTGGCGTTCCGCGGCCCGGTTCGACCCCGCCCGGGGCAGCGCCCTGTCCTGGGTCCTGACCCTCGCCCACCGCCGCGCCGTCGACCGGGTGCGCAGCGCCCGCGCGGCCGGGGAACGCGAGCAGCGCGAGGCACTGCGGGCCGCCGAGCCCGCCTTCGACCACGTCGCCGAGGAGGTCGAGGCGGGACTGGAGCGCGAGTGGGTACGGCGCTGCCTGGGCCGTCTCACCACCCTGCAGCGGCAGTCCGTCACCCTCGCCTACTACGACGGCTACACCTACCGCGAGGTGGCCGAACGGCTCTCCCTGCCGCTGGGTACGGTGAAGACGCGGATGCGTGACGGACTCACCCGGCTGCGCCAGTGCCTCGGAGGTGCCGCATGAGTCTGCTCGACCGTCTCCTCGGCCGCGAGGCACTCCACTCGCTGGCCGCGCCGTACGCCCTCGACGCCCTGGAGCCGGCCGAGCGCGTCCGTTTCGAGAAGCACCTGCGGACCTGCGACCGCTGCAGCGCCGAGGTCCGCCAACTGGCCGAGGACGCCGTACGTCTGGCCTGGTCCGCCGCCGCCCCACCGCCGGCCGCGATGCGCGACCGGGTGCTCGCGGCCGTACGGGCCACGCCGCAGGACCCGGCCCCGGCCCGGGAGCGCGCCTCCCAGCTCCCGCCGCACGTCTGGGGCGGCCAGCCCCCTCCGGCCCGCGCCCGTGCCCCCCGCGCGCGCCCCCTCTTCGCCCCCTTCGCCACGGCCACGGCCGCCGCGGCGCTCGTCGTCGCCGGACTCTTCGCCGTCGAGGCCAACCGGACCCAGGACCAACTGGACACCGCGCGCGCCCAGTCACGTGAGATCGCCCACGTTCTGTCCGCCTCCGACACCCGTGCGACCAGCGGGAAGGACGAGCAGGGCCGAACCATCGGAGTGATCGCTTCCGCTTCCCGGGGTCAGGCCGTCGTCACGCTCAGCGGATACGGCACCCCGCCCAGCGGACGAGTACGTCAGCTCTGGCTCATGCGCCCCGGGACACAGCCGCGCTCCCTCGGGCTCTTCGACGGCGACACGCCCTTGATCGCGTCAGGTCTGGCCAAGTCGGCGGCATCACTCGCCGTAACCGTGGAACCCGATGGGGGATCAGTGCAGCCCACCACCCAGCCAATTGCCCAACTCGCGTTGAAATCGGTCGGATTCGGAGAGTAATCGTCAACCTCCTTGCGGGGTAGGTGAATACTGCGACCGTGATACACGGGTGCCTCGCCGGGGCGATAGGGTTACCCTGCCCGGGCCGGGTGGACTCGTACGGGTGGGGAGTGACATGGAGCAGATAACAGTGCGAAGCAGGGCGCGGATCCCCGCGATCACCTGCGGCAGCAGTGCGACCAGTTCGCGTCTGGACCGCCATCTGTCGGTTCTGGGTGGTCCCGCCATACCGCAGCGGGAGACGGTCGAGGCGACCTCGCTCATGCGTGAGCTGACCGCACGTGAACCCGCCCACAAGCGCAGCGGCAGGGGCGCCCGGGTCAGCCGGGTCTCGCTCTTCGCCCCCCTGCGCCGACTGCGCCGTTCACTGTTCGGCGGCAACAAGCACTGAGCCCGGCCCGCGCTCAGGGCCTGCCCGGCAGGCCCTAGGCGATCACACCGTCCCGGCGCAACGCTGCGATCTCGTCGTCCGTCATCCCCACGGCACGCAGCAGCGCCCCGGTGTGCTGCCCGAGCGCGGGCACCTCACCCATCCGTGCCTCGTCCCCGCCCGGCAGCGTGATGGGCGGCAGCAGCGCCCGCAGCGGCCCGGCCGGCGAATCCACCTCGCGCCAGCGCTCCCGGGCCGCCAGCTGCGGATGCTCCGCGACCTCCCGCAGGTCCCTCAGCCGTGCGCAGGCGATGCCGGCCGCCTCCAGTCGTGTCACGGCCTCGTCCGCCGTCAGCGCGCCCAGCGCCCCGCCGACCAGCTCGTCGGTGCGCGCCCGGTTGGCCACCCGGGCCGCGTTCGTCGCGAAACCCGGGTCGGTGGCCAACTCGGGCCGCCGGACGACCTGTTCGGCCAGCCGCCGCCACTCCCGGTCGTTCTGCACCGACAGCAGCACCCGCCCGCCGTCCGCCGTCGGATAGGCGTCGTACGGGGCGATGACGGCGTGTGCGAGCCCGGTGCGCGCCGGGGGAGTGCCGCCGTGCATCGAGTGGTGCAGCGGGTGCCCCATCCACTCGGCGAGCGCGTCCAGCATCGACACCTCCACCGGCCCGCCGCGCCCGGTGGCCCCTCGCCGTACCAGCGCCGCGAGTACCCCCGAGAAGGCGTACATGGCCGCCGCGATGTCCGCGGCCGGAATGCCGGCCTTCACCGGCTGCTCCGGTGTCCCCGTCACCGACACCAGCCCCGCCTCGCACTGCACGAGCATGTCGTACGCCCGCTTGTCCGCGTACGGCCCGGACGCCCCGTACCCCGAGACGTCGACCGCGACCAGCCGCGGATGGGCCGCGCACAGGGTGGCCGCGTCGAGACCGAGGCGGGCCGCCGCGCCCTGGGCGAGGTTCTGCACGAACACGTCCGCGTCCGCGACGAGCCGCCGTACGAGGTCCAGGCCGCGCGGGTCCTTCAGGTCCAGCGCGATGGACTCCTTGCCGCGGTTGCACCACACGAAGTGCGAGGCCAGCCCGCGTGCCGCGGTGTCGTAACCGCGCGCGAAGTCGCCGCCGTCGACCCGCTCCACCTTGATGACCCGGGCGCCCAGGTCGGCGAGCTGCCGGGTCGCGAAGGGTGCGGCCACGGCCTGTTCGACGGCGACGACGGTGATGCCCTCCAGGGGCGGGGGGAGACGGTCCATGGGGTGGATCATCGCCCCTGACCGGCGCCTTTGTCAGCCGTGCGCGTAGCGGCGGACCGCGAGGGGCGCGAAGAGGGCGAGCAGTACGGCGCACCACATGAGTGACCCGGCGACCGGATGCGCCACCGGCCAGGCCGCTCCCGCGGGCACGGGCGCGTTGCCGAACAGGTCCCGCAGCGCCGTGGTCACCGCGCTGATCGGGTTCCACTCGGCGAGCGTGCGCAGCCAGCCGGGAAGATTACCGGTCGGGATGTAGGCGTTGGAGAGGAGCGGCAGCATGAAGGTGGCGCCGCCCAGCTGGCCGGCCGCGTCCTCGCTGCGGGTGAGCAGCCCGAGGAAGATCCCCACCCAGGTGCAGGCGAACCGGAACAGCAGCAACAGCGCCATCGCGGTCACCGCGTCGAGCACCGATCCCTCGACCCGCCACCCCATGGCGAGTCCGACCAGCAGGAACGGCACCGTCCCGGCGGCCGTGACCACGAGGTCGGCCAGGGTCAGCCCCAGCGGGACGGCGGCCCGGCTCATCGGCAGTGAGCGGAAGCGGTCCGTCACGCCCCGGTGGATGTCGGCGGCCGCCTGGAACATGCCCATCATGACCCCGCCGGCGGCGGTCGCCACCAGCAGCCCGGGGACGAGGAAGGAGCGGTACTCCCGGCCCGGCATCGCCAGCGCGCTGCCGAAGACGTAGCCGAAGAACAGCAGCATGCTGATCGGCATCGTCTGGGTGAGGATCAGCAGCCCCGGGTTGTTACGGACCCGGAGCAGCTGGCGCCCCAGTATCGCGGTGCCGTCGTACGCCAACATGGTCATGCCGCGGGCTCCTTGGTGCGGGTGCCGTCGATGTCGGGGGTGCCGTCGGTCAGACGCAGGAACACGTCGTCGAGGGTCGGTGGCCGCAGGCTCGCGTCGAGCAACGGCAGGCCGGACGCGTCCATTTCGCGGACCAGGCGGGGGAGGGTGAGTGTCGGGTCGGTGGTGACGGCGCCGACGCTGTGCCGCTCGTGGTCGCTCACCGGCTGCCCGCCGGTGAGCCGGCCGAGCACGGCCGCGGCCTTCTCCAGGCTGCCGGCGTCCGCGACGACGACCTCCGCGTGCGTTCCGATGAGCGCCTTGAGCTGGGCCGGTGAGCCGCGGTGCGCGACCTGTCCCTGATCCACCAGGGCGATGTCGTCGGCCAGTCGGTCGGCCTCCTCCAGGTACTGGGTGGTGAGCAGCACGGTGGTGCCGTCCGCCTTGAGCTCGCCCACGGCGTCCCAGATGCGGTTGCGGCTGGCGGGGTCGAGTCCGGTCGTCGGCTCGTCGAGGAACAGCACGTCCGGCCGGCGTATCAGGCTGGCCGCGAGGTCCAGGCGCCTGCGCATCCCGCCGGAGTAGGTGGACGCGGGCCGGTCGGCGGCCTCGGTCAGGCCGAAGCGCTCCAGGAGCTCCGCGGCGCGGTCGGCGGGCCCCCGCACCCGGTGCAGCCGGGCGAACAGCCGCAGGTTCTGCCGCCCGGTGAGGTCTCCGTCGACCGAGGCGTACTGCCCGGTGACGCCGATCCGCCTCCGCACGGCCGCCGCCTCCCGTACGAGGTCGTGCCCGGCGATCCGCGCCGAGCCCGCGTCGGGTGTGAGCAGCGTGGTCAGCAGTCGCACGGCCGTCGTCTTCCCCGCCCCGTTCGGGCCGAGCAGCCCGCAGACGGTGCCCTCCGCCACGGCCAGATCCAGCCCGCGCAGGGCGTGCACGGTGCCGAAGCGCTTCTCCAGACCCTCACTAAGTACAGCGTACGTAGTAGTCATGAGGTGACCATAGCGCACTACGTACGGTGTACGTAACTACGATGGTGGGCGAGGTGATGACCGATGGCAGGCCAAGGGGGCCGAGGGGCCGTACCCGAAGTGATCTGGGCGCGCCCCGAGCGCGCCGGGCGAGGTCCGCGGCCGGCGTACAGCCGCGCGGACATCGCGGCCGCCGCCGTGCGGATCGCCGACGACCGGGGGCTGGACGCGGTGTCGATGCGGCACGTCGCGGCGGAGCTGGGCTGCGGCACGATGTCGCTGTACAACTACGTCCCCCGCAAGGAGGACCTGTACGAGCTGATGGTGGACGCGGTCAGCGGCGAGCACGAGCTGTGGGAGCCGGCCGGCGACTGGCGGGCCGACATGCTCCGGGTCGCCCACCAGACCCGCGGTCTGCTGCACCGCCACCCCTGGATGCCGCGTCTGATGTCCCCCGTCTACGGCTTCAGCCCGAACGCCCTGCGCTACATCGAGCACTGCCTGGCCTGCCTCGACCCGCTGGAGGCCTCCTACGGCACGAAGGTCGAGCTCGTCGCGATGCTGAACGGTGTGGTGACCACGTACGTCCGCAACGAACTCGACACGGCCGAGCGGGTACGCTCCCTGCCCTGGTCCGAGGACGAGGAGAACGCGGCCCGCATCGCCTACCTCGGCAGCCGGATCGCCTCCGGCGCCTATCCGCGCATGGCGGCGGCGTTCGGGGCGGACCCGGGGCCGATCGACCCGGAGGTGGTGTTCCGGCGGGCGCTGGAACGGGTGCTGGACGCGTTCGCGCAGCGTTAGTGCTGCGACCGAAAAGGTTCACCGGCTCGCGACGCCCGGCACGGCACCTCGCCGCGTTGTCGCACCACCCGAGTGCATCCAGTACGCGGGTGATGCTCCGCCTTGCGAGGCACCGCACCGGACGCCGCGAGCTTCCCGGCAAACCTTTCCGGTCGCAGCACTGGCTCGGGGAGTTCGGCAGGTGCGGGATCGTCGTGGCCGGTCGCGCAGTTCTTCCCGCGCCCCATCGGGGCGCGGCTGTGCCCCCACCCCTCGTCCGCCTAAAGCAGCGCGAACTGGCCTTCCGGGCCCTCCTCATGGTGGTCGAGGACGGAGGCGGGACGGCGGGACCACTCCGGGGGCGGGAGGACGCCGGCCTTGCGGAGGTCGGTGGCTGTGACGGGTGCCGTCGGCACCAACTCCTCCTGCCGGGGCTTCAGTTCCGCCAGCAGCGCGAGCACCGTGATCAGTTCCAGCAGCTCCGACGTCCAGGTCTGCGGCCAGGTACGGGGGCGGATCGCGGAGAGGGTACCGGGCTCCGCGGGTGCGGTCCGGGCCGCGAACCACCCCTCGACGACCCGGACCCCGGACACCTCGAAGTCCCAGGCGTCCGGCGGCACCGGCGCGATGCGGCCCTCGTCGAGGTGGAGGGCCTCCTCCTCGCGGTCGTAGTGGAGGGTGAGGGGGAGGGAGGGCAGGGGAGCGCGGACGTAGGGGCGGCGGCCGCCGGGGAGTTTGGGGCGTTCGCCGTCGCGGCGCATCAGCCAGAGCATGCGGTGGCCCAGCCGCACGCCCCGGGACCAGAGTTCGGCGTCGCCGGTGAGCGGGACGGTGAGGTCCGGGCGGGTCGAGGCCAGGATCCAGGCGAGGACGTCCAGCGGGGCGGGGGACAGGCCCAGGCGGGCGGCCAGGAGGTCCCGCAAACCCGGCGCGAGGTTGGGCTCCTCGCCGCCGGGGCGCCGGTACAGGGGGCGGATGCGGCCGGGGCGCAGCAGGGGCAGGTGCGCGGTCGCCAGGAGGGGCGAGCCCAGGGCGGGGGAGTCCCCGGCCGTCTCCACCGTGAACACCTGAGGGGAGTCCGCCACCCGCCACAGTTCGGGGCGGGCCGTGTCCAGCAGGCGGTGGTCGGGGATCAGCCACTGCTCGTCGAACGGGGCCGCCAGCACACGAACCGGCTCCGGGCACGGGCCCGAGGCCCGCACCAGCTTCTCCGTGCCGCTCGACTGGCCGGGCAACTGCCCCACCGCCGAGTGCGGCGTCCGCGAGCGCGTCGGTTCGAACAGCGCCTCCCGGTCCGCGCCCTCGGCCTTCAGCAGGGTCTCCCAGCGGGACTTCAAGGAGGCCGGGTCGGGCGCCGTCGGCCAGGCGCGGCCCGGCCGCAGCGGTGCGACGGACCACGGCATGAGGTCCGCCAGCAGCGGAGCGTCGTCGTGCGTCACGCTGGGCATCGTACGGCAGCGCACCAGAGCGGCGCGGGCCTGCACCAGCCCGGCGGCGCCGGCAGCGCGGCGGCACGAAGCGACCGGCCGGGCACGGAACACGCGGGGTGCGACCCGCCCCACGGACGGCCCGGCCAGGACGAACCGGCAGGGTGTCGTGCGGGTGCGACGGCCACGACGAACCGGCAGGCAGCCGTCGGACCCCGGGTCCCCCGCCGCTCGGGCGGCGCTGTCATGCGAGTGCGACGGTTTCGGTGCACCGGCAGGCGCCCGGCTGCCCCTCGCGCCCTTCTCGTGCGGGCGGAGACGGTCGCCGCGCATCGGCAGGCGCTGTCGGCCCCTGACGGCCGTGGCACGCAGGTCTGCCCGGCGTGGTGCACGGGCGGTCGGCCGGGCGGTCCCGTTCCGGCGAATCCGCGGGCGGCCGCCGGCCCGTCGCGGCCCCGTCGGCGGAGCCCCTACGCGTCCAGGGTGACCGTGAAGGAGAAGCGGTCGCCGCGGTAGTGGATGACCGCCACGTCCAGTACCCGGCCCGTGGCGTCATAGGTCACGCCCGTGTAGTGCAGTATCGGGCTGAGCAGCGGCACTTGGAGCAGTCGTGCCGTCTCGGGGTCGGCCAGCCGCGCCTCGACGGTGTCCGTGATGCGGCTGATGTCCGCGCCGACCACGTCCCGCAGCACCTTCGTCATCGGCCAGCGGACCAGGTCCTCCGGGTCGATGCGGCCGGCCAGTTCGGGGCGGACGTGGTTGTACGCGTGGTTCGTCGGCTCGCCGGTCTTCTCGTCGCCGCGCAGCCGGTGGTACGTCGCCACCTCCGCCAGGTCCGGGAAGTACTGGGCGAGTTCACCCGTCACCGGCGCGCGGCCGTGGTCCAGCAGTTCGGTCGTCATGCCGGACTGCTGGGCCACGATCGCGTCCACCGAACCGAGCAGCCGCACCGGAGCGCTCCGTCTCGCGTCCGGCTCGATGAACGTGCCGCGCCGGCGGTGCCGGGTGATCAGTCCCTCGTCCTCCAGTTCCTTCAGCGCCTGCCGCATGGTGAGCACGCTCACCCCGTAGTGCTCCGCCAGCCGTTCCTCGGTGGGCAGGCGCAGCGGGTCCCGGGCCGAGCGGCCGAGGATCGAGGCGCGCAGCGACTGCGACACCTGGTACCACAGCGGCAGCTTGCGGTTCAGGACGATGGAGTCCGGGGCGAAGGAGGTCACGGGGCTATCCGTACCGGTCGGGAGCCGTTCAGCGCAACGGACGGAAGTGCCGCTCCAGGCCCCGCCAGACGTCGTCGTAGCCCTGCTGGAGATGGCCGGCCCGCGCCGCGTGCGGGGCGAGCGTCACCGGCCAGCGCGTCTCGAACATGAACGCCAGCCCGTCGTCGACCTTCCGCGGCTCCAGCTCGGCCGCGCTCGCCCGGTCGAAGGTCTCCCGGTCCGGGCCGTGCGCCGACATCATGTTGTGCAGCGAGCCGCCGCCCGGCACGAACCCCCCCTCCCCGGCCGTCTTCGCGTCGTACGCGCCCTCGATCAGCCCCATGTACTCGCTCATCACGTTCCGGTGGAAGTACGGCGGCCGGAAGGTGTCCTCGCCCACCAGCCAGCGCGGCGCGAAGACCACGAAGTCGACGCCCGCGAGACCGGGGGTGTCGGACGGCGAGGTGAGCACCGTGAAGACGGACGGGTCGGGATGGTCGTACGAGATCGAGCCGATCACGTTGAAGCGGCGCAGGTCGTACACGTAGGGCACGTGGTTGCCGTGCCAGGCGACGACGTCCAGCGGTGAGTGGTCGTAGGTCGCCCGCCAGAGGTTGCCGCAGAACTTGTTCACCACCTCCACCGGGCCCTCCACGTCCTCGTACGCGGCGACCGGCGCGCGGAAGTCGCGGGGGTTGGCGAGGCCGTTCGCGCCGATCGGGCCGAGGTCGGGCAGACGGAAGGGGGCGCCGTAGTTCTCGCACACGTAACCCCGGGCGGAGGCGTCCAGCAGCTCCACACGGAACCGCACGCCCCGTGGCACCAGCGCCACATGGCCCGGCTCCGCGTGCAGCAGCCCGAACTCCGTGCGCAGCAGCAGCCCGCCGCGTTCCGGCACGATCAGCAGTTCCCCGTCGGCGTCGCTGAAGACCCGGTCCATCGAGGAGTCGGCGTGGTACAGGTGCACGGCCATACCGGTGCGCTGGGTCGCGTCCCCGTTGCCGCCGAGCGTCCACAGGCCCGCCAGGAAGTCGGTCCCTGCGGTCGGCTCGGGCAACGGGTTCCAGCGGAGCCGGTTCGGGTCCGGCACGCTCTCGGTGAAGGGCGCCGTGCGGACAGCGCCGTTGTCGATCCGGGTGAAGGCGGGGTGTGCGGCCGAAGGGCGGATGCGGTACAGCCAGGAGCGGCGGTTGTGCGCCCTGGGCTCGGTGAACGCCGTACCGCTGAGCTGCTCCGCGTACAGCCCGAGCGGTGCGCGCTGCGGTGAGTTGCGGCCCTCGGGCAGGGCTCCCGGCACCGCCTCCGAGACGTGCTCGTTGCCGAATCCGGACAGGTAGGCCAGTGCTTCCGCGGTCTTCCGCGCGTCCCCGCTCATGATCGCTCCCTTGCGGACCATATTCCTATGTATCACCGTAGGATTGCGGTTTCACGGGCGCAAGAGGGAGCGGGTCTCCTACGGGAGAGGTATGGCCGGAACCAGACTTCAGAAGGATCCGGGGCCTGGTGCGGTTGTTCTACAGTCGCGCACATGTCGTGGAAGCGGGGACTGCTCGCCACGCTCGTCGTCTGCGTTCCGCTGCTGCTCGGACCGGCGGGCTGCGGCACGAGCGACGCGAACAGACGCAAGGACGGGGAATCGCCCTCACCGGTGGGGAAGGTCCTCGACGAGACGGACCGGGAAGGACGGCACTACCGTGAGGTCGGCAAGGACGGGGCCCCCGACGTGGGTGTCGAGGTGGCACCGGACGCCGGCGGGAGCTGGGACGTACGGCTGACCGTCCACCACTTCCGCTTCTCCGCGCCGGGCGCGCGGGCGCGCGCGGTCGCCGGCCGGGGCCTGGCCTACCTCTTCGTCGACGGCGGCCAGGTCACCCGGCTGCGCGGCCCCGACTACCGCCTCGCCGCCCGCCTCGTGCCGCGCGGCACCCACCACGTCACCGCCCGCCTGTACGCCGACGACGGCACGGTGTGGGCGGTGCACGGCAAGCCGGTCGAGAGCACGGCCGACATCACGGTGTCCGGAACCGAGGCGGAGCCGGCGGGGGAGTCGGCGCCGGAGTCAGCGCCGGAGACGGCACCGGAGCCGACGCCGGCCGCGAGCGCCGCCCGCGCGACGGGCACCGCGCCCGCGGCGGGGTGACCCAGGTGAGTGTAGTAGCCATCCGTCTCCGTGCCGGGGGGCGAGGTTCACCGGACGCCCCCGGAGAGGCATCATGAAGCCCGTGCCCCATGACGCGACATCGCTGCGCCGTGCGCCCGTGCAGCGGCGCAGCGCGGAACGGCTGACCAGGATCCTCGACGCCTGCGCCGACCTCCTCGACGAGGTCGGCTACGACTCGCTCAGCACCCGGGCCGTGGCCCTGCGCGCCGGTGTGCCGATCGGCTCGGTCTACCGCTTCTTCGGCAACAAACGGCAGATGGCCGACGCGCTCGCGCAGCGCAACCTCGAGCGGTACTCCGAACGTGTCACCGGGCGCCTGAAGGACGCACCGGTGGGCGACTGGCGGGCGGCCATGGACGCCGTCCTGGACGAGTACCTGGCCATGAAGCGCACCGCCCCCGGCTTCTCCCTGGTGGACTTCGGCAACCAGATCCCGGTCGGCGCCCGACACGCCGAACCCAACCGCCGTGTCGCCGACCGCCTCACCGACCTCCTCTCCGGCTACCTGGACCGCGAACCCGACGACGACCTGCGCCGTACCTTCCTGGTGGCCGTCGAGGCCTCCGACACCCTGGTGCAACTGGCCTTCCGGGTCGACCCGGAAGGCGACGAGGCGATCATCGGCGAGACCCGCGAGCTCCTGAGGGCGTATCTGAGCCGGGTGCTCGACTGAGGGTCGCCGGCTTTCCGTACGCGGATGCGGTGACCCCTCCCGCTCGTGCATACCGGTCGGTATGCTCGGCGCAGTCGCCGCCACCCCACCGGGAGGACCCGTGTCCCGCACCGCCCTGCGAATCTGCCCCCTGTGCGAGGCCACCTGCGGCCTGACGCTCACCATCGACGGGACCCGGGTCACCGGTGCCCGGGGCGACCGCGACGACGTTTTCAGCAAGGGGTTCATCTGCCCGAAGGGCGCCTCCTTCGGCGCCGTCGACGGCGACCCGGACCGGCTGCGCACACCACTGGTACGCCGGGACGGCGAACTGCGCGAGGCGAGCTGGGAGGAGGCCTTCGACGCCGTGGCCGCGGGGATCCGGCCCGTCGTCGAGCGGTACGGTGCGGACTCCGTCGGCGTGGTCCTCGGCAACCCGAACGTGCACACCATGGCCGGCGCCCTCTACCCGCCCGTCCTGCTCGCCGCGCTGCGCACCCGCAGCCTGTTCACCGCCTCCACGGTCGACCAGATGCCCAAGCACGTCTCGAGCGGGCTGCTGTTCGGCGACGCCAACGCCATCCCCGTACCGGACCTCGACCACACCGACCACCTGCTGCTGATAGGCGCCAACCCGCTCGAGTCGAACGGCAGCCTGTGCACGGCCCCCGACTTCCCCGGCAAACTGAAGGCGCTCAAGGCGCGCGGCGGCACCCTCACCGTCATCGACCCGCGCCGCACCCGCACCGCCAAGCTCGCCGACCGGCACATCGCCATCCGCCCCGGCACCGACGCGCTGCTGCTGGCGGCGATGGCGTACGTCCTCTTCGAGGAAAAACTGGTCGACCTGGGCGAGTTGACGCCGCACGTCCAGGGCGTCGCCGAACTCGAGGCCGCCGTCGCGGACTTCCGCCCGGACGCGGTGGCCGGCGCCTGCGACGTGCCGGCCGCCGAGATCCGTGCCCTCGCCCGCGAACTCGCCGCCGCCCCCACCGCCGCCGTCTACGGCCGCATCGGCAGCTGCACCGTCCCGCACGGCACCCTCGCCAGCTGGCTCGTGGACGTCCTCAACATTCTCACCGGCAACCTCGACCGCCCCGGCGGCGCCCTCTTCCCGCAGGCGGCCACCGACAAGACCCCCCGGCCGGCCGGACCCGGACGCGGGTTCGCGCTCGGCCGCTGGTCCTCGCGGGTGAGCCGACACCCGGAGGCCAAGGGCGAGTTGCCGCTCTCCGCGCTCGCCGAGGAGATCGACACCGCCACCGGGGAAGGGGAGCCGATCCGGGCCCTCGTCGCCGTCGCCGCCAACCCGGTGCTGTCGGCCCCGGACGGCGACCGGCTCGACAAGGCCCTGGGCTCCCTCGACTTCATGGTCAGCGTCGACCCCTACCTGAACGAGACCTCGCGCCACGCGCACGTCGTGCTGCCCCCGCCGCCGCCCTCGCAGAGCCCGCACCACGACTTCGCCTTCAACACCCTCGCCGTGCGCAACCAGGTCCGCTACACCCGCCCCGCCGTCTCCCTCGAGCCCGGCCGGATGGCCGAGACCGAGATCCTCGCCCGGCTGGTACTCGCCGCGACCGGCATGCACGGCGCCGACCCGGCGGCCGTCGACGCCATGGTGATCGACCAGACCCTCGGCAAGGCCGTGCGGGACCCGCACTCCCCGGTGCACGGCCGCGACCCGAAGGAGCTCGCCGCACAGCTCACCGGCGTGAGCGGCCCGGAGCGGCGACTGGACATGATGCTGCGCCTCGGCCCCTACGGCGACGGCTTCGGCGTACGGCCGGACGGGCTGAGCCTGGCCCGGCTCCTCGAGCACCCGCACGGCATCGACCTCGGCCCGCTGCGCCCGCGCCTGCCGCAGCCGCTGAAGACCAGGAGCGGCAAGGTCGAACTGCTGCCCCGGCCCATCGCCGACGATCTGCCCCGCCTGCGCGAGGCCGTCCGCGAACGCGCCGACGGGCTGGTCCTGGTCGGCCGCCGCCATCTGCGGTCCAACAACAGCTGGATGCACAACGTGCCCGCCCTGACGGGTGGCACCAACCGCTGCACGCTCCACATCCACCCCGCGGACGCCGAACGACTCGGCGTGCGGGACGGGGCGGCGGTCCGCGTCAAGGGCGCCGGGGGAGAGGTGACCGCCCCGGCCGAGGTCACCGAGGAGGTGCGGCCGGGTGTGGTGAGCCTGCCGCACGGCTGGGGCCACGACCGGCCCGGCACCCGGCTCAGTCACGCCGCCACCGACCCCGGCGTCAACGTCAACCAGCTCCTCGACGGCAGTCTGCTCGACCCGCTGTCCGGCAACGCGGTCCTGAACGGCGTGCCCGTGGAGGTCGCCGCCGTGACCGAAAAACTCGAGCCTGTGACCTGAGCAAAGCTGTGACCTGGACTTTCGCGCTTATTGCTCGCAGGTCAACGTCTTGTTAACACCGTTTGAACGGACCTAACGTCGTCGCACCGCCTGCCCGGTGGGATGTTCAAGGGCGAACGTTAGGTATCCATTCATGCTGACCATCCTCGGCTTCGCCATGATCGCGACCTTCCTGGTCCTGATCATGCTGAAGAAGATGTCGCCGATCGCGGCGCTCGTGCTGATCCCCGCGCTGTTCTGCGTGTTCGTCGGCAAGGGCGCCAAGCTCGGCGACTACGTCATCGACGGCGTCACCAGCCTCGCGCCCACCGCGGCGATGCTCATGTTCGCGATCGTCTACTTCGGTGTGATGATCGACGTCGGGCTCTTCGACCCGATCGTCCGGGGCATCCTGAGGTTCTGCAAGGCCGACCCGCTGCGGATCGTCGTCGGCACCGCCCTCCTCGCCGCGATCGTGTCGCTGGACGGCGACGGCTCGACCACCTTCATGATCACCGTCTCGGCGATGTACCCGCTGTACAAGCGGCTGAAGATGAGCCTGGTCGTGATGACGGGCGTGGCCGCGATGGCGAACGGCGTGATGAACACCCTGCCCTGGGGCGGGCCGACCGCCCGCGCCGCGACCGCGCTGAAGCTCGACGCGAGCGACATCTTCGTGCCGATGATCCCGGCCCTCGCCGTGGGCCTGCTCTTCGTCCTCGTGCTCTCGTACGTCCTCGGCCGCCGCGAGCGCAAGAGGCTCGGCGTACTGACGCTGGACGAGGCGCTGGTGGAGGAGCCGGAGACGGAGACCGTCCTGGTGGGCGCCGGTTCCGGCAAGGGCACTGGTTCCGGCAAGGCCCCCGCGCGTACCGGCGGCGCGGGCTCCGGTACCGATGCGGACGCCCCCGAGGCCGAGGACGACGGCCTGCAGGGCCTCGACCCGAACCGGGCCACCCTGCGGCCCAGGCTGTACTGGTTCAACGCGCTCCTCACGGTCGCCCTGCTCGCCGCCATGATCATGGAGTGGCTGCCGATCCCGGTGCTGTTCCTGATCGGCGCGGCCCTCGCGCTGACCGTCAACTTCCCGCACATGCCGGACCAGAAGGCCCGCCTCGGCGCGCACGCCGAGAACGTCCTCAACGTCTCCGGCATGGTCTTCGCCGCCGCCGTCTTCACCGGCGTCCTGCAGGGCACCGGCATGGTCGACCACATGGCCGAGTGGCTGGTCGCCAACGTCCCCGACGGCATGGGCCCGCACATGGCCTTCGTCACCGGTGTGCTGAGCATCCCGCTCACGTACTTCATGTCCAACGACGGCTTCTACTTCGGCATCCTCCCCGTGCTCGCCGAGGCCGGTCACGCGCACGGTGTCTCCTCCCTGGAGATCGCCCGCGCCTCCCTCGTCGGTCAGCCGCTGCACATGTCCAGCCCGCTCGTCCCGGCCGTGTACGTGCTCGTCGGCATGGCCAAGGTCGAGTTCGGCGACCACACCCGGTTCGTGGTCAAGTGGGCGGCACTGACCTCGCTGGTGGTACTCGGCGCGGGAATCCTGTTCGGCATCATCTGATCCCCCGTCCGGCCTCCCAGGGAGGGAACGTCCATGGCGCCCGGTGGGAACCGCGGCTGGCTGCTCCGCCTCGTCATCGCCTTCGGCTTCGCGCAGGGGGCGGTGTCGATGGCCCGGCCCGCCGTCTCCTACCGGGCCCTCGCGCTGGGCGCGGACGAGCGGGCGGTCGGTGTGATCGCGGGTGTGTACGCCCTGCTGCCGCTCTTCGCGGCCGTACCGCTCGGCCGCCGCACCGACCACGGCCGCTGCGCACCCCTGCTGCCGGTCGGTGTGGTGCTGATATCCGGCGGCTGCGTGCTCAGCGGCCTCGTCGGCTCGCTGTGGGCGATGGCGCTGTGGAGCGGGGTGATGGGGCTCGGCCACCTCTGCTTCGTGATCGGCGCCCAGTCGCTGGTGGCGCGGCAGTCGGCCCCGCACGAACAGGACCGCAACTTCGGCCACTTCACCATCGGCGCCTCGCTCGGCCAGCTGATCGGCCCGGTGGCGGCGGGCACGCTGATCGGCGGTCCCGACATGGCGGGCTCCAGTGCGCTGGCCCTCGTGGTGGCAGGAGCGGGCGCGGCCGTCGCCTGTACGTCGCTGTGGCGCATCGAGGACCGTACGGCCGTCAAGTCCCGCGGCGCGCGGGGTGAGCGCGTCGCCGTCGGCCGCATCCTCCGTGCCCGGGGAGTCCCCGCGGGGATGCTCATCAGTCTGTCGGTGCTGTCGGCCACCGACATCCTCACCGCCTATCTGCCGGTGGTCGGCGAGCACCGGGGCATCGCGCCGTCGGTGGTCGGCGTCCTGCTCAGCCTGCGCGCCGGGGCCACCATCGCCTGCCGGCTGGTGCTCACACCGCTGCTGCGGCTGCTCGGCCGCCCCCTGCTGCTCACCGTGACCTGTCTGCTGGCGGCCGTGCTGTGCGCGGGGGTCGCGCTGCCGGTGCCGGTGTGGGTGCTCGCCCTGATGCTGACCGCGCTCGGCTTCTGTCTCGGCGTCGGCCAGCCGCTGTCCATGACGACCGTCGTCCAGGCCGCACCCGACGGGGCCCGTTCGACGGCCCTCGCCCTGCGCCTGACCGGCAACCGCCTCGGCCAGGTCGCCGCGCCCGCCGCCGCCGGCCTGGTCGCCGGGCTCACCGGGGTCGCGGCGCCCTTCGTGATGCTCGGGGCGCTGCTGCTGCTGTCGGCGGGCAGTGCCCTGCGGGCGCCGGTGGCCCCGGCGGGGGCGCGGGACACGGCCGAGCCCGGTATGCACGAGCGCCGCGGCGGGCCCGCGTTGCGCCGGTCGGGCGACACCTGACGGCGCGTCGGGCGCGGCTGCACGAGGCCGGGGGGTGGGTGTGAAAGAGAGTCAGATGAAAGGTCGATTTGTATGAAAATCGTCTGACTCGGAGGAGTACGCATGCCCACCTTGACACTCCCACCTGCCGTCGGCACCCGGCTCGGCGCCGCCGTCCTCACCGTCGCCTCCGCGGCGGGAGCCACCTGGCTGGCGACGCCGGCCGCCATGGCGCAAGGGGAAGCGGGCGACATCAGGATCCACCGGGTGGGCGTGCCCTTCGGCGTCTCGAAGGACGACCCCGTGGTGTGCCGGTTCTACCTCGACGCCGTCAACTTCGACTCCCTGCCGAGCGTCGCCTACATCATCCAGGCCCAGCCGCCGCTGCCCACCAGCGCCACCGTGACGGGCACCATCGCGCTCGGTCCCGGCTCCGGCGCCGGCCACACCGACCCGCTGGGGCTGGCCGACGGCCAGTACCGGCTCACCTGGACCGCGGGCAACACGCCGCGGGAGAAGATCTTCCGCGTCGACTGCCATGACGGACGGGACGCCGGCCGGCCCGGATCACCGGGCGACCCCGGCGGCAACGGGGCCGCCGGGAACGGGTTCGGCGGCAACGGGGACCCGGGCAACCAGGGCGGCAACGGTGACCCCGACCGCATCGAGGACCACGGCGGCAACGACGACCACGGTCGTGAGGCGGGCGCCGGCGGGCACGAGGACGGCGGGCGCGAGAACGGCGGTCCGAAGGGCGGCGTCCACGCCGGCGGCGGCGGCCTCGTCGACACGGCGCAGGCGTACACCCCGCTGACCGCGGCCGCGGCCGTGGGGCTGGTCGTGGTCAGCGGAGCCGTGTACTTCCGGCTGATCCGCCGGCGCACGCATGGTGCCGCGTAGGCGCAGACGCAGGCCCTGGCACCGGACCCGGGCGTACCGCCTCACCAGGACGGCCGTGCTCGTGACCGTCCTGGTGACCGCGGTCCGGTGCGGCGGGTTCGAGCAGTCGGACGGTACGGACCCGGCGGCCCACGGCCGGGCCGCACCCCCGCCCCGGCCCCTGCCCCGGTCCCCGGCGACCACCCTGAGGATCCCCTCCCTCGGCGTCGACGCGCCGATCGTCGGCGTACGGCTCGGCCCCGACCGCCAGCTCCGGACGCCACCGCTGGACAGGCCCAGGCTCGTCGGCTGGTACCAGGACGGGCCCACGCCGGGCGAGACGGGCACGGCCGTCGCCGTCGGGCACCGCGACACCAGGACCGGCCCCGCGGTGTTCGCCGCCCTCGCACAGGTGGCGACGGGCAGCCGCATCGAGGCCCGCAGGGTCGACGGCCGCACCGCCGTCTACACGGTGGACCGCGTCCGCGTCTTCGACAAGGACGACTTCCCCGACAAGGAGGTGTACGGCCCGAGCAGCCGTCCCGAACTACGGGTCCTCACTTGCGGCGGCCTCTACAACCGGAGAACGGGCTACACCAGCAACGTGGTCGTCTTCGCCCACCTGACCGCGACACGGTGACCGCGGGGCCGGCGGACGGCAGCGGCCCCGCCCCGGCCGTCCGCCCTCCGCACATCCCGTCCGGTATCTCACCTGTCGGACCAGGACGCCCTGATCCCGCCCGATCCCTTCCGCCGGGCGCGCACATTCCGTTAGCTTCCGTGACGCACAGGCCTCATGCGTACCGCAGGAGGCACGGGAGCGCCCCGGGGGGCAGCCGACATGACACGCGCCATATCTCTGCAGGACGTGAGCAAGGCCTATGAGCGAGGGGTCCGGGTGGTGGACGGGCTGGCGCTGGACATCGCGCCGGGGGAGTTCCTCGTGCTGCTCGGACCGTCCGGGTGCGGCAAGTCCACCGTACTGAGGATGATCGCCGGGCTGGAGGAGATCGACGAGGGGCACCTGCTCCTCGACGGCGAGTACGCCAACCACCTCACCCCGTCCGAGCGGAACATCGCGATGGTCTTCCAGAACTTCGCCCTGTATCCGAACATGACCAGCCGGGACAACATAGGCTTCCCGCTGCGCATCGAAGCCCCCGGCGCGGATCCCGGCCCCCGGGTGGACGCCACCGCGCGCATGCTCGGCATCGAGGACCTGCTCGACCGCTTCCCCAGACAGCTGTCCGGCGGCGAACGCCAGCGCGTGGCCATGGGGCGCGCCATCGCCCGACACCCCTCCGCCTTCCTCATGGACGAACCCCTTTCCAACCTCGACGCCAAGCTGCGCAATTACCTGCGGGCCGAGATCGCCCAGCTCACCCGGGAGCTGGGCGTCACGACCGTGTACGTCACGCACGACCAGGCCGAGGCCATGTCGCTCGGCGACCGGGTCGCCGTCCTGCGCGGCGGCCTGCTCCAGCAGGTCGGCACCCCGCGCGAGGTGTACGCGCTGCCGCGCAACGTCTTCGTCGCCGCCTTCATCGGCACCCCGCGCATCAACCTGCTGCGGGGTCTGGTCCGTGCCCCGCTGGACGGCGCGATGAGCATCAGCCTGGGCAAACAGGCCCTCCCCCTGTTCGAGCCCGTGTCCCTGGACCACCGCATGCTGCGCGTGCAGCAGGGCCGTGAGGTGATCGTCGGTCTGCGCTCGGAGGCGGTGCGCATCGCCAAGCACAGTGGCGCCCGCCCGGGCGAGGTGCCGCTCACCGGGCTCGTGCGGCACCTGGAGTTCCAGGGGCACGAGATGCTGGTCCACCTCGACACCGGCTCACGCCCCGCCGTCGTACCGGACCTGGAGGCGGCCCGTCCCGGCACCGGTCCCTCCCGGCGCCGCCGCCGGGAGGGCGCCGGTGTCCTGGACCGCCTGAGGGAGCGCGCGGGCACGCTGCGCGCCGGCCCGGTGGTGGTCCTGGACGAACCGGCCGACGTCGAGACCGTCGCCGCGCCGCCGGAAGGGCGTCTGCCCGGCGACCTGGTGGTGCGCACCACCCCCGACCTGCAGCTCCGTCACGGCATGCAGATCCCGCTCCTCGTCGACCTCGCCCATCTCTTCGTCTTCGACGACCGCGGCGACCGCATCTGCCCGTCCCCGGCGCGGGTTCCGGACCTGGGTGAGTGAGCCCACGACGGCTCGTGCTGGCGCGTGAAAACTATCGCCGCTAGTTTGTGAGTCGTACGGCGGCCCACGAGCCGGACGACGGCCCGTGAGCCGTACGGTGGCCCACGAGCCGGACGACTGTCCCGCCGGGAGGAAGCAGCAATGAAGCCACACGACGGCCTCTACATCGACGGCGCCTGGCGTCCCGCCGTCGGCAGCGACCTGATCGAGGTCGTGAACCCGGCCGACGAGCAGGTCATCGGCCGGGTCCCGGCGGCCGGCGCCGAGGACGTCGACGCCGCCGTACGGGCCGCCCGCGCCGCCCTCCCGGGCTGGGCCGCGACACCTCCCGCCGAGCGGGCGGCCCGGCTGGCCGCGCTGCGGGACGTGCTCGTGGCCCGCCAGGAGGAGATCGCCGAGACGGTCACCGCGGAACTCGGCGCCCCCCTGAAGCTCTCGCAGGCCGTGCACGCCGCCGTACCGGTCGCGGTCGCGGGCTCGTACGCCGAGCTGGCCGCCGCCCACCCCTTCGAGGAGAAGGTCGGCAACTCCACCGTCCACCTCGAACCGATCGGCGTGGTCGGCGCGATCACCCCCTGGAACTACCCCCTGCACCAGATCGTCGCCAAGGCCGCCCCGGCGCTGGCCGCGGGCTGCACGATCGTGGTGAAGCCCGCCGAGGACACCCCGCTCACCGCCCAGCTGTTCACGGAGGCCGTGCACGAGGCGGGCGTACCCGCCGGGGTCTTCAACCTGGTCACCGGTCTCGGCCCGGTCGCAGGCCAGGCCCTGGCCGAGCACCCGGACGTCGACCTGGTCTCCTTCACCGGCTCCACGGCCGTCGGCAGGCGGATCGGCGCGGTGGCCGGCGGCGCCCTGAAGAAGGTCGCCCTCGAACTCGGCGGCAAGTCCGCCAACGTCATCCTGCCGAGCGCCGACCTCGCCAAGGCGGTCAACGTCGGTGTGGCCAACGTGATGAGCAACTCCGGGCAGACCTGCAGCGCCTGGACCCGCATGCTGGTGCACGCCGACCAGTACGACGAGGCCGTGGAGCTGGCCCGGGCCGCCGCCGCCAAGTACGGCGACCGCATCGGCCCGGTGGTCAACGCCAAGCAGCGCGACCGGGTGCGCGGCTACATCGAGAAGGGCCTCGCCGAAGGGGCCCGCCTGGTGGCCGGTGGCCCCGAAGCCCCGCGCGTGCGCGGCTACTACGTCAGCCCCACCGTCTTCGCCGACGTCACCCCGGAGATGACCATCGCCCAGGAGGAGATCTTCGGCCCGGTCCTCACCGTCCTGAAGTACGTGGACGAGGAGGACGCCCTGCGCATCGCCAACGGCACGGTCTACGGGCTCGCCGGCGCCGTCTGGGCGGGCGACGAGGCGGAGGCGGTGGCCTTCGCCCGCCGTATGGACACCGGCCAGGTCGACATCAACGGCGGCCGCTTCAACCCCCGCGCCCCCTTCGGCGGCTACAAGCAGTCCGGGGTCGGCCGCGAACTCGGCGCCCATGGACTCGCCGAGTACCTCCAGACCAAGTCCCTCCAGTTCTAAGGGAGTACGCGAGTCATGGCCGTACGAGCCGCCGTCCTGCCCGCCATCGGCGCACCCCTGGAGATCACCGGCGTCGAACTCCCGGACCCGGGCCCCGGGCAGGTCCGCGTCCGCCTCGCCGCCGCCGGCGTCTGCCACTCCGACCTGTCCCTGTCCAACGGCCGCCTGCGGGTCCCGGTCCCGGCCGTCCTCGGCCACGAGGGCGCGGGCACGGTCGTGGCCGTGGGGGAGGGCGTCACCCATGTGACCCCCGGCGCCTCCGTCGTCCTCAACTGGGCCCCGTCCTGCGGCACCTGCCACGCCTGCACCCTGGGCGAGGTCTGGCTGTGCGCCAACGCCCTGAACGGCGCCGCCGGCGTGTACGCCCGTACCGTCGACGGCACCGACCTCCACCCCGGCCTGAACGTCGCCGCGTTCGCCGAGGAGACGGTCGTCGCCGCGTCCTGCGTGCTGCCGCTTCCGGACGGCGTCCCGCTCACCGACGCGGCCCTCCTCGGCTGCGCCGTCCTCACCGGCTACGGCGCCGTCCACCACTCGGCGCGGGTCCAGCCCGGCGAGACCGTCGCGGTGTTCGGGGTGGGCGGCGTAGGCCTCGCCACCCTGCAGGCGGCCCGGATCGCCGGTGCCGCCCGGATCATCGCCGTGGACGTCTCCCCCGAGAAGGAGGAGCTGGCCCGGGGCGCGGGCGCCACCGACTACGTCCTCGCCTCCGAGAACACCCCCCGGGAGATCCGCGCCCTCACCGGCCGGCAGGGTGTCGACGTCTCCGTGGAGTGCGCGGGCCGCGCGGTCAGCATCCGCGCCGCCTGGGACTCCACCCGCCGCGGCGGCCGTACGACCGTCGTGGGCATCGGCGGCAAGGACGAGCAGGTCACGTTCAACGCCCTGGAGATCTTCCACTGGGGCCGCACCCTGTCCGGCTGCGTCTACGGAAACTGCGACCCGGCCCGCGACCTGCCCGTGCTCGCCGAGCACGTACGGGCGGGCCGACTCGACCTCGGCGCGCTGGTCACCGAGCGGATCGCCCTCGACGGCATCCCGGCCGCCTTCGAGAACATGCTCGCCGGCAAGGGCGGCCGGGCGCTGGTGGTGTTCTGAGCGGTCAGGACACCCGCTCGGGTCGCGGCTCCGCCTCGGGGGCCGCGACCCGGCCCGCCCGCGCCCGGGACCGGGACACCGCCACACCCGCCAGACACAGCACCCCGCCCGCCAGCGTCAGCGCGCCCGGCACCTCACCGAGCACCAGCCAGGACATCAGGACGACCAGCGCGGGCACCGCGTACGTGGTCGCGCCCATACGGCTGGCGGTGGTACGGGCGAGGGCGTACGCCCACGTCGTGAAGGCCAGCGCAGTCGGGAAGACGCCCAGGTAGACCATGTTGAGGGTGGCGGAGAGCGGGGCGCCGGCGGCGTCCTGGACCAGCTGCCCGGCGAACGGCAGGCAGCACACCGCGCCGACCAGGCACCCGAAGGTCGTCACCTGCAGGGCGCTCGCCGCACCCAGCGCCGGCTTCTGCGCCACCACCCCGGCGGCGTACGTCATCGCGGCGAGCAGACACAGCGCCACTCCGAGCACCGAGGAACCGCCACCCCCGGACATCGACAGCCCCACGGTCACGGCACCGGCGAACGACACGGCCATGCCCGCGAGCAGCCGCGGCGGCATCGGGTCCCCCAGCAGCCGGGAGCCGAGCAGGGCGATGAGCAGGGGGCCGACGTTCACCACCAGGGCGGCCGTACCGGCGTCGACCTGCTGTTCGCCCCAGTTGAGCACCACCATGTAGAGGCCGAACCACAGCAGCCCCGATATGGCGATGCCCCGCCACGCGGCCCGCGGCGGCAAGCCCTCCCGCCGCACCAGGCAGATCACACCCAGGGCCAGGCTTCCGGCCAGTAGCCGCCCGAGCGCCAGCGCACCCGGCGCGTACGCGGCACCCGCACTCCGGATCGACACGAAGGCCGAGGCCCACAGCAGCACGGAGACCGCGGCGGCGCCCGCGGCGAGGCGAGCGGGGGATACGTTCATCATGCTCCAGACATTAGGAGGGTAAGGGGCCGCGGTACTCGCGGTTTTCGGACGGGACGCCGGCCGGACAAGAGGCGGCATCCCCAGGCTTCAGCGCAGCGTCTCCACCGACAGCCCCAGGAGGTCGGACAGCGCGCGCTCGCCCCGCGCCGTCAGCTTCACCGCACGCTCGGAGCCGATGCGCACGCACCAGCCCGCCTCCAGGGCGTGCCGGCACAGGGCCGCGCCCGCGACCCCGGCGAGGTGGGGGCGGCGCTCCGTCCAGTCGAGGCAGGCCCGGGCGAGCGGCCGGCGCCCCCCGCGCTCCAGGGCGATACCGGCCGAACCGAACCAGGCCAGCCCGGCGTCCGTCAGCGCGAACCCGGTGTCCCCTTCTCCCTGCGTTCGCCTACGGGGCGCTCCAGCCGGTGTCGGGAGACCGACCGTGCTCAACCCTTCGGGCCTCCGCGCTCCCCCGCTCTCGGCTCCTCCCCCACTCTCGACTTCTCCCCCACTCTCGACTTCTCCCCCACTCTCGACTTCGCTCGAGCGGGGGGACCCCCATGAGCGGCGGGACCCCCATGAGCGGGGGGACCCCCATGCCCTCCCGACACCGGCGCGCCCCTCCGGCTCACTGGTCCGCCGGAGCAGCCCGCGCTCGGTCAGCGCGTCCGTGACCGTGATGCCGAGCCGCCCGGCGAGGTGGTCGTAGCAGGTGCGGCCGCGGGCCATCGCGGACCCGGCGCTCGACTCGCGCAGGGTGCGCGGGCGCCGGGCCGCGGCGGGCGCGACCCGGGCGGCCAGGTCCTCCACCAGCTGTGCCCCCCGCGCGTCGGCCAGCCGGACGTACCGGTGCCGGCCCTGCCGTTCCTCGGCGAGCAGCCCGCCCGCGACCAGCTTGCCCAGGTGCTCGCTCACCGTGGAGGCGGCGACCCCCGCGTGCCGGGCCAGCTCACCGGCCGTCCAGGCCCGCCCGTCCAGCAGCGCCAGCAGACACGCGGCCCGCGTCTCGTCCGCGATCAGCCCGGCGAGCGCCGCGAGCCCCGCTGCCTGGGGGTCCTTGGTGGTCATGCCCCCAGCATGAGGTACGGACGGTTCGGTGGCCGCCGAAGTGTCCGCGCTGGGCCGCTACCCGGTCCGGCCGAGCTGTTCGTACTGCCGCGCCAGGCCGTCCAGCAGCGCCGTGAGGCCGGTCTCGAAGGCCCGCTCGTCGACCTTCTCCGGCTGGTCGGCGAGCAGGTGGGCCTGGCCGAGGTGGGGATAGTCCGCGGGGTCGTACGCGCTCTCGTCGTCCACGAAGCCCCCGGCGAAGGAGCCCAGCGCGGAGCCCATGATGAAGTACCGCATCAGCGCGCCGATCGAGGTGGCCTGCGCCGGCGGCCAGCCGGCCTCGACCATCGCGCCGTACACGGCGTCGGCGAGGCGCAGCGCGGCCGGGCGGCGGCCGGGGCCCCGGGCCAGCACCGGGACGATGTTGGGGTGGTCGCGCAGGGCCGCCCGGTAGGAGAGGGCCCAGTCGTGCAGGGCGGTCCGCCAGTCCCGGCCGTCCTCGAACATCGCCAGGTCGACCTGCGCGCTCACCGAGTCGGCGACCGCCTCGAGGATCTCGTCCTTCGTGCGGAAGTGGTTGTACAGCGAGGGCCCGCTCACGCCCAGTTCGGCCGCGAGCCGACGGGTGGAGACGGCCGTCAGTCCCTCGGCGTCCACCAGTTCCCGTGCCTTCGCGACGATCCGGTCGGTGCTGAGGAGGGGCTTGCGCGGTCGGGCCATGGCGCACATAGTAGAGCTGCGACCGGAAACTAGCAGTGCTAATTTAAATGTACGGCTTTCAAGATCCGTCAATTGTGGGGTGACCTCGTCGTGAACCTGGAGCTCAGTGAGGAGCAGACCGCCGTCCGGCAGCTGGCCCGGGACTTCGTGGAGCGTGCCATCACCCCCCACGTGGTCGCCTGGGACCGGGCCGAGGAGGTCGACCGCGGCATCGTGAGGAAACTCGGCGAGGTCGGCTTCCTGGGGCTGACCGTCGACGAGGAGTACGGCGGCTCGGGCGGCGACCACCTGGCGTACTGCCTGGTCACGGAGGAGCTGGGCCGCGGTGACTCGTCCGTGCGCGGAATCGTCTCCGTCTCCCTCGGCCTGGTCGCCAAGTCGATCGCCGCCTGGGGGAGTGAGGAGCAGAAGCGGCGCTGGCTGCCGGGGCTCACCTCCGGCGAGTACGTCGGCTGCTTCGGCCTGACCGAACCGGGAACCGGGTCCGACGCGGGCAACCTCACCACCCGCGCCGTCCGCGACGGAGACGACTATGTCGTGAACGGCGCCAAGATGTTCATCACCAACGGCACCTGGGCCGACCTCGTCCTGCTCTTCGCCCGCTCCACGGACGCCCCCGGCCACAAGGGCGTCTCCGCCTTCCTCGTGCCCACCGACACCCCCGGCCTGACCCGCCGCACCGTCCACGGCAAGCTCGGCCTGCGCGGGCAGGCGACCGCCGAACTGGTCCTGGAGGACGTGCGGGTACCCGCCTCCGCGATGCTGGGGGAGGAGGGGAAGGGCTTCTCGGTCGCCATGTCCGCCCTCGCCAAGGGCCGGATGTCGGTCGCGGCGGGCTGCGTCGGCATCGCCCAGGCGGCACTGGACGCGGCGGTCCGCTACGCCGGGGAGCGTGAGCAGTTCGGCAGGAGCATCGCCCACCACCAGCTCGTGCAGGAGCTGCTCAGCGACATCGCCGTGGACGTGGACGCGGCCCGGCTGCTGACCTGGCGGGTCGCCGACCTCGTCGACCGGGGCCTGCCCTTCGCCGTGGAGTCCTCCAAGGCCAAGCTCTTCGCCTCGGAGGCGGCCGTCCGCGCCGCCAACAACGCCCTGCAGGTCTTCGGCGGGTACGGCTACATCGACGAGTACCCGGCGGGCAAACTGCTGCGCGACGCCCGCGTGATGACCCTGTACGAGGGCACCAGCCAGATACAGAAGCTGCTCATCGGCAGGGCTCTGACCGGGGTCTCGGCGTTCTGAGACCGTGCCTTTGAGTACGTGCCTGAGTACGCGGGCGGATGTGGCGCGGGCCACGTCCGCCGAAGCTTGTCCCCATGAGTGAGACACCGGTCAAGCAGCAGAGCACGGCCGCCTTCTACGGCCAGGCCGTCGCGTCCTTCGGCATCGCCATGGCGGCGACCGCCATCGGCATCTTCCGGCTGAACGCCGACGCCTGGGTGCGCGGCTTCCTCGGGATCGCCGTCCTCTACCTCGTCACCTCCGCCTTCACCCTCGCCAAGGTGATCCGGGACCGCCAGGAGGCCGGGCAGATCGTGAGCCGGGTGGACCAGGCCCGGCTGGAGAAGCTGCTCGCCGAGCACGACCCCTTCGAGAAGCTCTGAGGCGCACCGTGACGGCTCCGGAAGCTGTGACCGGGCACGCTAAGCGATCGCTCAGCTTCGGCGGTATGGTGGAGCTCCGGTACCGAGAGGGGCGAGTGAGCGATGAGTACGGCGGAGGAGACGGCCGGCGGCGAGGTCGAGCCGTGGGAAGAGGTCACCCCTGACGCGGCCCGGCGACTGCTCGTCGCCGCCGTGGAGGCCTTCGCCGAGCGCGGCTACCACGCGACGACGACCCGGGACATCGCGGGCCGCGCGGGCATGAGTCCGGCCGCGCTCTACATCCACTACAAGACCAAGGAGGAGCTCCTCCACCGGATCAGCCGGATCGGCCACGACAAGGCCCTGGACATCCTGCGCACGGCGGCCCGGGGCGAGGGCAGTGCCACGGAGCGGCTCGCCGAAGCGGTCAGCTCCTTCGTCCGCTGGCATGCCGGGCGGCGGACGACCGCCAGGGTCGTGCAGTACGAACTGGACGCGCTCGGGCCGGACGCCCGGGCCGAGATCCTGGCGCTGCGCCGGCAGGTCGACGCGGAGGTGCGCGGGATCGTCGAGGACGGCGTCGCGTCCGGCGAGTTCCAGGTGCTCGACCTGCACGGCACCACCCTCGCGGTGCTGTCCCTGTGCATCGACGTCGCCCGCTGGTTCAACGTGAACGGCCCGCGTACACCCGAGGAGGTCGGCTCCCTGTATGCCGACCTCGTGCTGCGGATGGTCGGCGCGCAGCAGACCCCGGCCGGCTCCTAGAGGTAGTACCGGGAAACCGACTCCGCGACGCAGACCGGCTTGTCGCCGCCCTCGCGCTCCACGGTGAAGGCGACGGTGACCTGGACGCCGCCCGTGACGTCCTCGACACCGGTGATCGTCGCGGTCGCGCGCAGCCGGGAGCCGACCGGGACGGGAGCGGGGAAACGGACCTTGTTCGTGCCGTAGTTGACGCCCATCTTCACCCCCTCCACCTTGATCAGCTGGGGGCCGAAGAGCGGCAGCAGCGACAGGGTCAGGTACCCGTGCGCGATGGTGGTCCCGAACGGGCCCGCGGCGGCCTTCTCCGGATCGACGTGGATCCACTGGTGGTCGCCGGTGGCCTCCGCGAAGAGATCGATCCGCTTCTGGTCGACCTCGAGCCAGTCGGTGTGGCCCAGCTGCTCGCCCACGGCCGCCCGCAGCTCGTCGGGGGAGGTGAAGATCCTCGGTTCTGCCATGTCCAGGCCTCTCACATCACGGAGTCGCGATTCCCTAAGCGACTGCTTAGCATGGTCGGTGGCGGAGCCGATGTCAACGACGGGGAAGAGGGCTCGGTGGGTAGGCTTCCAGGAGTGCCCAAGATTCCTGAGAAGATCCACGAGCTGACCGTCGGGCAGGTGTCCGCGCGCAGCGGCGCCGCCGTTTCCGCCCTGCACTTCTACGAGTCCAAGGGCCTCATCCGAAGCCGCCGCACATCGGGCAACCAGCGCCGCTACACCCGCGACACACTGCGCCGCGTCGCCTTCGTCCGCGCCGCCCAGCGGGTCGGCATCCCGCTGGCCACCATCCGCGAGGCCCTCGCCGAACTCCCCGAGGAGCGGACCCCCACCCGCGAGGACTGGGCACGCCTCTCCGAGGCCTGGCGTTCCGAACTGGACGAGCGCATCCGCCGGCTGAACCGCCTGCGGGACCACCTCACGGACTGCATCGGCTGCGGATGCCTGTCACTGGACACGTGCGTGCTGTCCAACCCGGACGACCAGTACGGCGACCGGCGGGTGGGGTCGAGTCTGCTGGCGGAGCCTCCCCGGCGCTGACGCGGCACGAGTCAGGGGCGTCCCCGGCTCCCCCCAGGGGTCCGCAGCGCCGCGGCCACCAACTCGGCGTTGCTTGAGGCCCGTTGACCGCCGGGGAGCAACAGGGTGTCCTCCAGTCCGATACGCGTCGCCAGCCCCAGCCGTCCCGCCAGCCGAAGCACCGGCCACGCCCCGCCCTCCTCGCCGTGCAGCAGCACCGGGCGGCCGTGGGTGCCGCCCAGGGAGGCGAGCAGGGCACGCGCCGAGGTCTCGGCGGTGTCCGGGTCCGGGTCGGTCACCTCGGCCAGTACCCGCAGCACCGCCGGGCCGAGCGGTGACACCGCGAACCGGGCCGCGCCGTCCGTCCCGGACCAGATGCCCGCCTCGACACCGACCCCCATGGTGAGCAGCTGCGCCGCGACCTCCTCGGCACCCGGCTCATGCCAGTTGACCGAGGCGAAGTCGGGCAGCACCGACCAGCCGCGTACCCGCGCCAGCCGCTCCGCCGGGTCCGGCGCGGCCCACGCGCCGGTGGTCACCCCGACCGGCACCGCCACCCGCGCCCGTATCGCGTCGACCGTCGCCGCGACCACGCTCGGGGCCAGGCTGTCCTGCCCGCACGGCGTCCTGGGATGGACGTGCACCTCCGCGGCCCCGGCCGCGACGGCCTCGGCCGCGGCCCGCGCCATCGCCTCCGGCGACTGGGGCACGCCGACGCCCTCGGCGCCCTTGCGGGACCCGTTGAGACATACCTGCACCATGCCTCCATGGTGCAGCCCACCACTGACAACCGCCCCACCGCACAAGGGGGGCACGGCATCCCCCTGCGCACCCCCGCTCGGTCAGGCCGACATCAGCAACCGCCCGCGCCTGGTGTACGCCAGGGCCTCGGGTGTGAGCACGGGACGGGGGACGAGGATCCCGCAGTCCGTGCAGACGGGGCCCGAAGAGGGCTCGTGGTCCAGGTCGTACTTCCAGAGGAGGCGCTCCCCGTCGCACACCGGGCAGCACCAGCCCGGTTCGCGCTCCAGGGCGGCGATCAGCCGTCGCAGCACCTCCGCGAGGGGTTCATCGGGGTGGACACGGGGGTCGTCGCACCAGGCGACGCCGAAGCCGCCCCAGGTCAGCCGGTGCCAGTCGTCCACGCTGCCCGGCCGGCGCAGCCCGTCGTGCTTCTCCTTCTTCCGGCGTTCGGCGAACTCGACCTCGTAGGCGAGCCAGACCGCCCGTGCCTCCTCCAGCTCCTCCAACGCGGCCACGAGCCGCGCCGGATCGGGGGAGCGGTCCTCCGGGCCGAACCCGGCCCGCGAGCACAGATGGTCCCAGGTCGCCCTGTGCCCGTAAGGAGCGAACCGCTCCAGGCACTTGCGCAGCGAGTAGCGCCGCAGTGCCAGATCGCACCGCGGGTCGCGCACCTGTCTCGCCAGACTCCGGAAACCGGCCATCGCCCTGCACCTCCGTCACATCTGCACCTGTACTTCGGTCACTTCGGCGTCGTCGTACGGAGTCCACGTACCGACGTCGACGAGTAGACGTATCGACTCCCGATCCGGCTCCATACGTTTTCCGATGCCCTCCCATAAGGCGTTGCGGGTTGACCTCTTCCGAAGAAACCCGAAGGTGACTCCGAAAAGTGACGCATGTTCATCTTCACTCGCGGGGATACCGGCGGTAACGTCTGCGCACCCCCACTCCCCAGGAGCTGCCATGGCCCAGCGCGTCCCACGCCCCACACCCGACAGACTGAGAACTCCCCGCAGACTCCACGGGTTCCTGAAGTCGGCCTCCATATGCGTCCTCATCGCCGGTCTTCTGTCCCCGCTGACCCAGGTGACCGCCAGCGCGGCCACGGCCTCCAACGACTACTGCGGCGGCCAGTGTTCCGACATCCTGCCGCCCGGCGAGAACGGCAACGCCACCCTCGCCCAGGTCCTGCTCAACCAGGCGTTCGGCACCCAGCCCAGCCACGCGGAGGACCAGCTCGGCCCTTACGCCAACCTGGCCTCCGGCTACCCGGCCCTCACCGACTCCACCATCAATACGTTCTTCAACGACGCTTCGTTCGGCGTGCCCTCCGACCAGGTTGCCTCCACCGAGAAGCCGGCCGGCCGCACCGACGTGTCGATCGTCCGTGACAAGAAGACCGGTGTGCCGCACATCACGGGTACCACCAGGTACGGCACCGAGTTCGGCGCCGGATACGCCGCCGCCGAGGACCGGCTGTGGCTCATGGACGTCTTCCGGCACGTCGGCCGCGGCCAGCTGACCACCTTCGCGGGCGGCGCCGCGTCCAACCAGGGCCTCGAGCAGGAGTTCTACCGCAACGCGCCCTACACCGAGGCCGACCTGCAGGCCCAGATCGACAACGCCGTCGCCAGGAACGGCGCCCGCGGCCAGCAGGCCCTCGCCGACGCCAACGCCTACCTCGCGGGCATCAACTCCTACATCGACGCCTCCGACAGCGGCCGCTACTTCCCCGGCGAGTACGTCCTGACCGGGCACAAGGACTCGATCACCAACGCCGGCACGATCGACCACTTCAAGATCACCGACCTGGTGGCGCTGGCCTCGGTCGTCGGCTCGCTGTTCGGCTCCGGCGGTGGCGGCGAGGTCAACAACGCCCTGTCCCTGATCGCCGCCCAGTCCAAGTACGGCGTGGCGGAGGGCACCAAGGTCTGGGAGTCCTTCCGCGAGCGCAACGACCCCGAGGCCGTCGTCACCGTCCACAACGGCGAGAGCTTCCCGTACGCGTCCAAGCCGGACGACGCCCAGGGCGAGGCCCTTCCCGACGCCGGCTCGGTGACCCAGGAACCGCTGGTCTACGACCGGACCGGCAGTGCGGCGAACGCCAGTTCCACCAGCGCCTCCACCACGGCGGCGAAGACGACGCTGAGCTCCGCCAAGCGCGGCATGTCCAACGCCCTGGTGGTCAGCGGCAAGTACACCAAGAGCGGCCACCCCGTCGCCGTGTTCGGCCCGCAGACCGGCTACTTCGCCCCGCAGCTGCTCATGCTCCAGGAGATCCAGGGCCCGGGCATCAGCGCCCGCGGCGCCTCCTTCGCCGGCCTGAGCATGTACGTCGAGCTCGGCCGCGGCCAGGACTACTCCTGGAGCGCGACGACCTCCGGCCAGGACATCATCGACACCTACGCGGTGGAGCTCTGCCAGGACGACTACCACTACCTCTACCACGGCACCTGCACGGCCATGGACAAGGTGGAGCAGGCGAACGCCTGGAAGCCGACGGTCGCCGACGGCACCGCGGCGGGCTCGTACACGATGCGGGTGTGGCGCACCAAGTACGGGCCGGTGCAGTACCGGGCCACGGTCGGCGGCAAGAAGGTCGCCTACACCACCCTGCGCTCCTCCTACCTGCACGAGGCCGACTCGATCATCGGCTTCCAGATGCTGAACGACCCCGACTTCGTCAAGGGCCCGGCGGACTTCCAGAGCGCGGCCCAGCACATCAACTACACCTTCAACTGGTTCTACGCCGACTCCCAGCACACCGCGTACTACAACAGCGGCGACAACCCGGTGCGGGCGAGCGGCGTCGACGCCGAGTTCCCGGTGTGGGGGCAGGCGGCGTACGAGTGGAAGAACTGGGACCCGTCGACCAACACGGCCTCCTACACCCCGGCTTCCGCCCACCCCAACTCGATCGACCAGGACTACTACGTCTCCTGGAACAACAAGCAGGCCAAGGACTACACCGCGGCCCCCTGGGGCGACGGGTCCGTGCACCGCGGCAATCTGCTCGAGGACCGGGTGAAGAAGCTGGTCGCGGCCGGCGGGGTGACCCGTAGCGCGCTGGTGAAGGCGATGGCGGACGCCGCGCTCGCCGACCTGCGGGCCGAGGACGTGCTGCCGAAGCTGCTGAAGGTCATCGACAGCAGCACGGTCACGGACTCCACGGCCGCGGCGGCGGTCGCCAAACTGCGGGCCTGGGTGACGGCGGGCGCCAAGCGCACCGAGACCTCGGCGGGGTCGAAGACCTACGCCGACGCCGACGCCATCCGGATCCTGGACGCGTGGTGGCCGCTGCTGGCCAAGGGCGAGTTCGAACCCGGCCTCGGCAGCGACCTGTACACCGCGATCGGCAACAACCTGCCCGTCGACGAGGCGCCGTCCGCCGGGCACGGCCCGACCGGCTCGCACGCCGGAAGCTCCTTCCAGTACGGCTGGTGGAGCTATGTCGACAAGGACATCCGGGCGGTGCTCGGTGAGCCCGTGCAGGGCGGCCTCGCGCAGAAGTACTGCGGCGGCGGCAACCTCGCCTCCTGCCGGGACATGCTGATCAGCACGCTGAAGGAGGCGGCCGGCAAGACCGCGGCCCAGGTCTACCCCGGCGACGACCAGTGCTCGGCGGGCGACCAGTGGTGCGCCGACTCCATCGTCCAGCGCGCCCTGGGCGGCATCAAGCACGGCAAGATCAGCTGGCAGAACCGTCCGACCTTCCAGCAGGTCGTGGAGTACACCTCCCACCGGTGACGCCGGCGTGCCGGCGGCGGGGTCAGACGATGCGCCCCGCCGCCAGCACCACCCGGGCCAGTTCCGGGTGCACGATGTCGCTGTGCGCGCCGGCCGGCGGGCCGCCGCGGCGCACCACTGCCGCCGCGTCGACGTTCACACATCCCGAGCCGGGCAACGGGCCGCCCAGCGCCTCGGCCAGGGTCAGCGCCCGCGTCCCCGGCACCGCCTGCACACCGTCGTGCCCCATCGCACCCCACTTGGGGCCCAGCACCCGCCCGATGTCGAAGCAGGCCACCGACTGCGCGTCGTCCGCCATGCGGGAGGCCAGCGGGTAGAAGGTGCCGAGCGCCCCGTCGTAGTGGGAGTAGCAGCACACCAGCGGCCCGTCGACGCGCCCCTGCAGGTCCCGCAACGCCCCGCCCGACCGCGGGTCGTGGGGCAGTTCGGCCGCGAAGGCGTAGTGCGAGAAGGCACCCTGGAGCAGCGTCACGGACTTCACCGCGCGCACGCCCTCGGGCAGCCCGCGCAGCGCGAAGGACACCAGACGGCCGCCGAAACTGTGCCCCACCAGATGCACCCGCACCCCGGGCGCCGTGGCGGCCAGCCGCCCGATCACCGGGCCCAGCCCGTGCTCCCCGACGGTCCCGGCCCGCCGCTTCATCGCGTAGTACGCCGCCTGGCGCAGCAGTTCCCGCGCGCCGTTCCACGGATTGGGCAGCGAGAACCCCTCCGCCGCGCCGGCGGAGTCGGCCTCCGCGAGTGCCTGCCCGAACTCCTCGCACGCCGCCGCCGTGTCCCCGCAGAGCATGCCGGGTTCGCCGTCCGCCGCCGTGTCCGCCGCGCACCGCGACTGAGGGCAGTCCGGCGCCACCTCGACCAGGAGCCGCACCAGCCGCCCGAACTCCGCGAGCGCGGCCTCCTCGGGGGGCTGCCGGTCCAGCAGCCCCGCGATCTGGTCGATCACCGTGGTCCGGTCGGGGAAGGTGCGCAGCAGCGCCTGCCGGGTGTCCTTGTCGAGGGCGGGGCGCGGTGCCGCCTCGGCCTCGGTGGCCGCCACGGACTTCGGGAAGTCGGGGATCGGCTCGTCCGAGAACCGCATCGACGGCCACACCACGCCCACGTACCCGATCCGGGCCTTCGGGGCCAGTTGCGGGATCGGTGCGAAGAAGTGGCGGTAGAGCGCGGTCGCGCCCGAGCGGTCGTTGTTCCAGCCGTGCGAGAAGACGATCAGGTCGCGGACGCCGTGGCCGACGGCCTCCGCCAGCAGCCGGTCCCGTTCCCGGCCGTCCACGTCCCCGTCCGCGTCGAAGGTCAGCTCCCAGTAGGGAGTCACGGTCGTCAAAGGATCCGCCATGGCAGGCCCCCTCGTCCCCCGAAGTGGTGCGATGTGGGCGCATCGTCCTACCGGAGGACAGAATTGGCCATACCCGGCGGCTCAGTTGTAGCAGAGGTATTCCTCGCGCACCCGCCGGAACGCCGCCAGCTCCTCCTGCCAGGCGGCGGCCACCTCGTCCGGGCCCGCGCCCGCGTCGATCATCGTGCGCACCCGTGCGGAGCCCGTCAGCTTGTCGATCCAGTTGTCGGACCGCCAGCCGAAGCCGCTCCACACCCGCTTCGCGGTCACCAGGAGCGCGATCCCGGTGCGTACCGGGTCGTACGCGGCCCGGTCGTGGACGTGGATCTGCACGCCCCCGACCGTCCTGCCCTGGAACTTGGAGAACGTCGGCGCGAAGTACGCCTCCCTGAAACGCACACCGGGCAGCCCCAGTTCGTTAGCCGCGGCCGCCCACCGCCCGTCGATGCCCTCCGCGCCCAGCAGTTCGAAGGGCCGGGTCGTGCCGCGCCCCTCCGACAGGTTCGTCCCCTCGAACAGGCAGGTGCCCGAGTAGACCAGCGCCGTGTCCGGCGTCGGCATGTTCGGGCTCGGCGGCACCCAGGGCAGCCCGGTGGCGTCGTAGAACTCCGACCGCCGCCAGCCCGTCATGGGTACGGTCTCCAGGTCGACCCGACCGCCCAGGAACTCCCCGTCGAACAGCCGCGCCAGCTCGGCCACCGTCATCCCGTGCGCCTGGGCGATGGGCTGCCGCCCGACGAAACTGGCGAACTCCCGGTGCAGCACCGGCCCCAGCGCCGACCGCCCGGTCACCGGGTTCGGCCGGTCCAGCACCACGAACCGCTTGCCCGCGAGGGCGGCGGCCTCCATGCAGTCGTACAGCGTCCAGATGTAGGTGTAGAAGCGCGCCCCGGCGTCCTGGATGTCGAAGACGACGGTGTCCACGCCGGACGCGGTGAAGACGTCGGCCAGCGGCTGCCCGCTCTTGAGATAGGTGTCGTAGACCGGCAGCCCGGTCGCCGGGTCGTCGTAACGGCCCTCGGAGCCGCCGGCCTGCGCGGTGCCCCGGAAGCCGTGCTCGGGACCGAAGACCGCCGTCAGCCGCACGCGTTTGTCGGCGTGCATGACGTCGACGATGTGGCGGGTGTCCCGGGTGATGCCGGTCGGGTTGGTGACGATGCCGGCCGTCTGCCCGGAGAGGAGCCCGTAGCCGTCCGCCGAGAGGCGCTCGAATCCGGTTCGTACCGTTGTGCGGGGTACGGTCGTGACAGGTGCCGCTGGTACCGCTGCCATCGTGGCCGATGCGAGCAGGCTCCGTCTGGCCAGGCGCATGGGTGACCTCCGTGTGTGGGGAAGGCGCATGCCGAGTGTGACCGGGCCAGCCTTCCTTTTACACATACCGACTGGTTAGTCTGGCGCGGCAGAGCCGAGTCGCGTCGTGTCGAAGGAGACCGATGGTGGAAGCCGTGCAGGATGCGGGAGTGGTCGTCACCGGAGCGGGTGGTGGCATCGGGGCCGCGCTGGCCCGCAGGTTCGCCGCCGAGGGCGCCAGAGTCGTGGTCAACGACCTGGACCCGCAGCGGGCCAGGACCGTCGCCGCGGAGATCGGCGGGATCCCGGTACCGGGCGACGCCTCCACCGTCGTCGCCGAGGCCAAGGAGGCGCTCGGCGGCACCGTCGACGTCTACTGCGCCAACGCGGGCGTCGCCTTCGAGGGCGGCGAGGCCCCCGGCCCCCTCGACGAGACGGCCTGGGCGGCCTCCTGGGACGTCAACGTCATGGCCCACGTCCGCGCGGCCCACGTACTCCTCCCGGACTGGCTGGAGCGCGGCGGCGGCCGCTTCGTGTCCACCGTGTCCGCCGCCGGCCTGCTCACCATGATCGGCGCCGCCCCCTACGCCGTCACCAAGCACGGCGCCTACGCCTTCGCCGAGTGGCTGTCGCTGACCTACCGGCACCGGGGCCTGAAGGTCCACGCGATCTGTCCGCAGGGCGTCCGCACCGACATGCTGGCCGCGACCGGCAGCGCGGGCGACATCGTCCTGCAGCCCACCGCGATCGAGCCGGAGGACGTCGCGGACGCCCTGTTCCGGGGCATCGAGGAGGACCGCTTCCTGATCCTGCCGCACCCCGAGGTCGCCGAGTACTACCGCGCGCGGGCCACCGAACCCGACCGCTGGCTGGGCGGCATGAACCACATCCAGCGCAAGTGGGAGGAGGTCCGGTGACCGGGTCCCGTTACGCCGCCAAGCCCTGGCTGGCCCTCCTCGACGAGGCCCAGCGCGCCCCGGTCGAACCGGCCGACTCCCTCGTGCACGCCCTGCGCCGCGAGGTCGCCGGAACCCCGGACCGCACCTTCCTCGCCTACTTCGACGCCGGGCTCACCTACCGCGAGGTGGACGAGCTCAGCGACTCCGTCGCCGGGCACCTCGCCGCCCGCGGCCTCCGGCCCGGCGACCGGGTCGCCGTCCTGCTGCAGAACTCCCCGCACTTCGTGCTCGCCCTGCTCGGTGCCTGGAAGGCGGGCGCGACCGTCGTCCCCGTCAACCCGATGTACAAAGCCGGCGAGGTCTCCCACGTCCTGCGGGACGCGGAGGTGACCGCGCTGGTCTGCGCCGACCGTGCCTGGGAGTCGTACCTGCGGGACACGGCCGCCGGCTCACCCGTGCGGATCGTGCTCACCGCCTGCGAGCTGGACTTCCAGACCCGCGACGACACCCGCGTGCTCACCTTCGAACGACTGCCCGAGGCCCCGGACGCCGACGACCTGGTGGCCGTGGCCCGGCAGGGCCACCAGGCCCCCGAGGACCGCTACCCGGCCCCGGACGACATCGCCCTGATCAGTTACACCTCGGGCACCAGCGGCACCCCCAAGGGCGCCACCAACACGCACGCCAACATCATGTACAACGCCGAGCGGCAGAGCACCGGTCTCGGCCTGCCCGAGGCGCCGGTCTACTTCGCGATGGCCCCCCTGTTCCACATCACCGGCATGGTCTGCCAGTTCGGCGCCTGCCTGAACAGCGCGGGCACGCTGGTGCTGGCCTACCGCTTCGAGCCCGGGGCCGTCCTGGACGCCTTCGCCGAGCACCGGCCGCACTACACGGTCGGCCCGTCCACCGCCTTCATGGCGCTGGCCGCCCATCCGGACGTCACCCCGGACCACTTCTCCTCCTTCCGGGTCATCTCCTCGGGCGGCGCCCCCCTGCCGCCCGCACTGGTGGAGAAGTTCCGCGCGGGCTTCGGGCCGTACATCCGCAACGGCTACGGGCTGACCGAGTGCACCGCCCCCTGCGCCAGCGTGCCGCCCGGCCGTGAGGCACCCGTCGACCCGGTCTCCGGGACACTGGCCGTGGGCGTGCCCGGCCCCGACACGGTCGTCCGGATCGTCGACGACCAGGGCGCGGAGGTGCCCTTCGGCGAGCAGGGCGAGATCGTCGTCCGCGGACCGCAGGTCGTGCCCGGCTACTGGCGGCGGCCCGACGCCACCGCCGAGACCTTCCCCGGCGGCGAACTGCGCACCGGCGACATCGGCTTCATGGACGAGCGGGGCTGGCTCTACGTCGTCGACCGCAAGAAGGACATGATCAACGCGTCCGGCTTCAAGGTGTGGCCGCGCGAGGTCGAGGACGTCCTCTACACCCATCCCGAAGTGCGGGAGGCGGCCGTCGTCGGCGTCCCCGACGGCTATCGTGGCGAGACCGTCAAGGCGTACATCAGCCTCCGTCCCGGCGCGGAGACGGACCCCGACGCACTGGCCGCCTACTGCAAGGAGAGACTGGCGGCCTACAAATACCCGCGCCAGGTGGAGATCCTGCCCGACCTGCCCAAGACGGCAAGTGGGAAGATCCTCCGTCGGGAGCTGCGCTCCCGGGCGCACGACAGTCAGTAGAACTACAGAAAGGCAGGTGGCGGCAGTGCCCAGGACGACGGACGGAGACGGAACCCCCGTCCCGCAGCGGTTGCTCGCCGCCGCCACCCGGCTCTTCGCCGAGCAGGGCTACGACCGCACCTCGGTGCAGGAGATCGTCGAAGCAGCAGGCGTCACCAAGGGGGCGCTGTACCACTACTTCGGTTCCAAGGACGACCTCCTGCACGAGGTGTACTCGCGGGTGCTGCGCCTGCAGCAGGAGCGCCTGGACGCCTTCGCGAACGCCGACGAGCCGATCGAGAAGCGGCTGCGGGGCGCCGCGGCCGACGTCGTCGTCACCACCATCGAGAACCTCGACGACGCGATGATCTTCTTCCGCTCCATGCACCACCTGAGCCCCGAGAAGAACAAGCAGGTGCGCGCCGAGCGCCGGCGCTACCACGAACGCTTCCGCGCGCTGGTCGAGGAGGGCCAGCGCGAGGGCGTCTTCTCCACCGCGACCCCGGCCGACCTGGTGGTGGACTACCACTTCGGCTCCGTCCACCACCTGTCCACCTGGTACCGCCCCGACGGCCCGCTCACCCCGCAGCAGGTCGCCGACCACCTCGCCGACCTGCTGCTGCGGGCGCTGCGGCCGTAGCACCGTCCGGGAGACCGGCGGCCCGTGATCCCGGCTAGCCGATGATCTCCTTGAAGAACAGAACGGCCGAGGCCGCCGCGCCGCCCCCGACGCTCACCGCCACGGGCCACGCGTTGCCCGCCAGTGCCGCCAGCACCCCGGCGCCGACGCCGGCCATGGCGGCCAGCAGGAACACGACGGCGGCGCGCTGGGTGAGGAGCGGTCCGTCCCGGTCGGTCTGCGACACCTCGGTGCCCCTCAGCGCGCGTCGTGGGCGCCGGCGCCCACCGGCTCCCTCAGGAGCGGGCCGTCCTGCGCGCCGCCCAGGTCCCACGGGTCCTGGGCAGCACGCAGCAGCGTGAACTCGGTCCGGCCGTCCGCCCCCACCCGGACGCCGTGGACGGCGGGCTCGGGCAGCGAGTTGTAGTGAAACGGCGTCGAGAAGTAGTACGCGCCGGTGTCCGGGACGACGACGATGTCGCCGGGCTCCAGCAGCGGCAGCGCGTGGTCGCGCGCCAGCAGGTCGCCGGCGAAGCAGGCGGGGCCGGCGACGTCCTGACGGACGGGGCGCCCCCGCTTGGCCCGGCCGTCCCCGCCGTGCGCCTCGATCCGCAGCGGCCACGCGCCGGGACTGAACACGGTCCGCGTGGCGACCTGCACACCGGCGTGGGTGATGGCGATGGGCCGGCCGCCCGCGCTCTTGGTGTACTCGACGTACGCGGCCATGAAACCGTTCTTGGCGAGGACGGAGCGGCCGAACTCGGTGACCACCTCGTACCCGCCCTCGAAGAGGGCCGGCGCGTGCCTGCGCAGGTGCGCGACGTACGTGTCGAAGGTGGGAGCCACCTCGTCGTCGGCGAAGTTGACCGGCAGTCCGCCACCGATGTCGATGCCCGCCACCCGGCCCCTGCCGTGGACGGCCTCGACCTCCTGGGCGAACCCCACGGCCTGCGCCACCCCTTGGGCCATCAGATCGAGCGGGCAGCCCTGCGATCCGGTGTGGGTGTGCACCCAGGTCAGCCACGGGTACCTGCCGAACGCCTCCAGCAACCGGCGCCGACTGCCCGGGTCGGCCAGCGGGACGCCGAACTTGGAGGTGCTCGTGGCCGTGCTCATCGCGGCGATGGCGCCGCCGCCGATCTGCGGGTTGACGCGCACCCCGATCGCCGACACCGGCTCGCGGCCGGCGAGCACCTCGTCGATCCTCGCCAGCTCCTGGAAGTTGTCCGCGTTGACGGCCACCCCCAGCTCCAGGGCACGCTCCAGCTCCCCGCGGGTCTTGGCCGGCGCATCGAAGACGATCTTCCCCGGCGGGAAACCGGCGGCCAGCGCCCGGGCCAGCTCGCCCGCGGTGGCGACCTCGCAGCCCATGCCGTTGGCTTCCAGCTCCTTCAGCACGGGCACCAGGGAGTTGGCCTTGGCGGCGAAGGAGTGCAGGACGGGGAGCGAGGGGGGAAAGGCCCGGCGCAGCCTCCCGACCGTCGCGGCGACGCCGTCCAGGTCGACGAAGGCGGCCAGCAGGGACCGCTCCGGATGCAGCAGCCCTTGCCGCACGGCCTCCCGCAGGACGTGTTCACGCAGCTCGGCGGCGGTGGGGGTGGGATCGGCCATGGTGAGCCCTCCGGTGTCGGGGTCGCGGCGGTGCCCGGGGTGCCCGGGTGCGCATCCCAGGCTGCTCGCCGCGACCGGACGCCGTCTTCGTCGCGTCCTCAAAGACTTCGGGCCCTGACGGGCGTCGGGGCGTGGCGTCCGCCCGCACCGGGCCGCGCCGTTGTCCGCCCCGACGAACACGGCGCCGTACGGTGGTGCGCGCGGACGAAGGGCGAGCCCGCCGTCACGGCCGCGGCGACGCCCCGGTTCCCGCCCCGCCGTCACCGTCCCGCAGCCGTAACTCCAGCTGCGCCAGCAGACGGGCGTCCGGGCTGTCCAGGTCGAGTCCCGAGACCTTCGTGATCCGGCGCAACCGGTACCGCAGGCTGTTGGGGTGTACGCCGACCGTGCGCGAGGCGGCGGCCACGTCACCGAAGTGGTCGAGGTAGGCCCGCAGGGTAGGCACGAGACAGCTCCCGGCGTGCCCGGCGTCGAACGCCGCCAGCCGTGCCACCGACGTCCCCGGCGGCAGCACCACGTCCCGCAACGCCTCGGCCACCTGCATGATGCCGACGGTGTCCGCGACCTCCTCGGCCCGCGCGACGGTACGTGGTCCTGCGGCCCGGATGAGCGCCTTGAGGGCCAGCTCGGCCGACCGGCGGGACCGGGCCGCTCCCGCGAGCCCGGGGGCCACGTCGCCCAGCCCCACGCACACGGGAGTACCGGTCGTCGCCGTCAGCTGTCCGGCCAGCGACTCGCCCAGCCGCGTCACCTGGTCGCCGGCCCGCCGCGGATCGGGGTCCAACGGGCTCACCAGCAGCAGGAGGCGGCCGCCCGCGGGCACGACCACGCTCCGCCTGCCGAACGCGGCGCAGTGCAGGGAGAGCAGCGCGTGCAGTCGCGACGGATCGTCGTCACCGGGCGCGCCGGACCCGGCGCCCACCGCCAGGACGGCGCAGGGTTCCTGCGCCGGCAGCGCGGCACGCTCCGCCAGTACCTCGGGGGAGCCGCGCCCGTCCAGCAGCGCACGCGCCGCGTCCTCCACCAGACGGTCGTCGGCAGCGCGGGTACGGACGTGGAGCAGATGCGCGGCGGCCGTACGCGTCGCCGCCCGCAGGGCCTCGGAGGCTCCCGGGGACAGGGGTCGTCCCGCGACCGCCGCCACCCAGATGGAGCCCAGCACCTCGCCGCCCGCCCGGACGGCACCGACCAGACGCTCCGGGTCCGCTCCCCGGGCGCGCCGGTACAGCACGTCGTCCGTGCCCCACAGGGCCCGGAAGAACCCGGCCTCCCGCATGGCGGCCACCCGCCACGGGGGCACCCGCCTGCCGAGGATGGTCAGCCGGCGCAGCTCGTCCACGTTCTCCTCGGTCGAGGAGTAGGCCAGTACCCGGGAGTCGGTGTCCTCGATGGTCACCGCGCCCCCGGTCAACGCGGCCACCGCGTCCGCCAGGCCGTTGAGGTCGCCCAGGGACAGGCCCCGGGTGGCGGGCGCCGGCGGAGTGCCGGCCGAGGCGAGCCCGGCCCGCACCACGCCGACCAGCTGGGCCCAGCTGCACCAGGCGGTGCGGGAGAGCACCGCGATGCCGCTCTCCTCGGCCACCGCCCGCAGCCCCGCCGCGGCCCGCTCGGGACGGCCCGGCCCGAACACCACGCCCGTCGCGCCCGCGTCGCCGGCCCGGCGCAGCAGGTCCACCGCGTGGGCGGACCCCGCGTCGACGCCCACCGCGAGCAGCAGCTCCCGCGGCCGGATCTCGGGGTCCAGCACGTCCAGCACGGTGACGCCGGCGACGGCCACCGAGAGACCGCCGGGGGCGGTGTCCAGCTCCAGGGCTCCCGGGCCCACGACGGACAGCAGCCGCTCCAGGGTCACCTGCGGCTCCGCGGCGGCGCCCCACTCCGGTGATCCGTGCCCGTTCGCCACCGTTGCCCCGTCCCCCCGCGCGTGCGACCGGCCCAGGACGGCCGGTTCCGGAAGACGTACGACACCACAAGCCGGGCGCGCACTCAACGGCGCACGAAGGCACGGGGAGGCACCGGCGTCACAGGTACTTCTTCAGCTCCCGCCGCGCCAGCGACCGCTGGTGGACCTCGTCCGGGCCGTCCGCGATCATCAGGGTGCGGGCGCCCGCGTACAGCTCGGCCAGCGGGAAGTCCTGGCTCACACCACCCGCGCCGTGCAGCTGGATCGCACGGTCGATGATGTCGACGACCGCCCGCGGCGTGGCGATCTTGATGGCCTGGATCTCCGTGTGGGCGCCCCGGTTGCCGACCGTGTCCATCAGCCACGCGGTCTTGAGCACCAGCAGCCGGAGCTGCTCGACCGTCACCCGGGCGTCCGCGATCCAGTTGTGGATCACGCCCTGCTGGGCCAGCGCCTTGCCGAAGGCGTCGCGGGAGACGGCCCGACGGCACATCAGCTCGATCGCCCGCTCGGCCATGCCGATCAGCCGCATGCAGTGGTGGATACGGCCGGGACCGAGCCGGGCCTGGGCGATGGCGAAGCCGCCGCCCTCCTCGCCGATCAGGTTCGACACCGGCACACGGGCATGGTCGAAGACCACCTCGGCGTGGCCGCCGTGGTAGTGGTCCTCGTAACCGAACACCCGCATGGCCCGCTTGACCGTGACGCCGGGGGTGTCGCGGGGGACCAGCACCATGGACTGCTGGCGGCGGATGTCCGGCCCGTCCGGGGCGGTCTTGCCCATCACGATGAAGATCTTGCAGTCCGGGTTCATCGCCCCGGAGATGTACCACTTGCGGCCGGTGATGACGTACTCGTCCGTGCCGTCGGAGGTCCGTTCGATGTGCGTGGTGATGTTGGTGGCGTCCGAGGAGGCCACCTCCGGCTCGGTCATCGCGAACGCCGAACGGATCTCACCGGCGAGCAGCGGCTCCAGCCACTGCTTCTTCTGCCGCTCGTCGCCGAACTGCGACAGCACCTCCATGTTGCCGGTGTCCGGCGCCGCGCAGTTCAGTGCGGTGGGCGCGAGCTGCGGGGAGCGGCCGGTGATCTCGGCGAGCGGGGCGTACTGGAGGTTCGTCAGCCCCGCGCCGTACTCGGCGTCGGGCAGGAAGAGGTTCCACAGACCCTGCCGGCGTGCCTCGGCCTTGAGTTCCTCGACCACGGCCGGGGTGTCCCACGGCGAGGCCAGCGCGGCCCGCTGCTCCTCGGCGACCGGCTCGGCCGGGTAGACGTACTCGTCCATGAAGGCGAGCAGCTTGGCGCGCAGTTCCTCCGTGCGCGCGTCGAACGCGAAGTCCATGGCCGTCAGCCTTCCTGAAGAGTGGTCAGTCCGTGGTGGATGAATACGGGGACGAGCCCGCCGATGCGGTCGAAGCCGCGCCCGACCGTCTGGCCCAGCGTGTAGCGGTAGTGGATGCCCTCCAGGATCACGGCCAGCTTGAACCAGGCGAACGCCGTGTACCAGGACACGGCCGAGACGTCCCGGCCCGAACGCGCGGCGTACCGTTCGATCAGCTCGGCCGGGGACGGGTGCCCGGGGGCCTCGGCCGTGGTGGACACCGGCGACTGGGGCATGCCCAGCGGCCGGCTGTACATCACCAGCAGACCCAGGTCGGTCAGCGGGTCGCCGAGCGTGGACATCTCCCAGTCGAGGATCGCCCTGATCCGGTCGTCCGTCCCGATGAGGACGTTGTCGAGGCGGTAGTCGCCGTGCACGACGGCGGGCGCGGGGGAGGTGGGCAGCTGTCGTCCGAGGGAGGCGTGCAGTTCGTCGATGCCGGCCAGTTCGCGGTTGCGGGAGGCGTCCAGCTGCTTGCCCCAGCGGCGCAGCTGACGGTCCAGGAAGCCCTCCGGGCGGCCGAAGTCGGCCAGGCCCACCTCGGCGGGGTCCACGGCGTGCAGCTCGACCAGCGTGTCCACCAGGGACAGCACCGCGTTGCGGGTGCGCTCCTCACCCAGCGGGGCGAGCTGGTCGGCGGTGCGGTACGGAGTGCCCTCGACGAACTCCATGACGTAGAACGGCGCCCCGGGTGCCGCCTCGTTCTCGGGGTCCTCGCACAGCAGCACCGGTCTCGGCACCGGGACGTCCGTCGGGTGCAGTGCGCTGATGACGCGGTGCTCGCGCTTCATGTCGTGCGCGGTGGCCAGCACGTGGCCCAGCGGGGGCCGGCGCACCACCCACTTGGCGGCGCCGTCGGAGACCGCGTAGGTGAGGTTCGACCGTCCGCCCTCGATCAGCCGGCCGGTCAGAGGGCCGGTCACCAGGCCGGGCCGCTCACGGTCGAGGAGGCCGCGCAACCGGTCGAGATCGAGTCCTGGCGGGTGGTCGGGGCTCATGCGTCGCTCCTACGGACAGGTGAACAGGATGCGACTCATGATGCCGACCGGTCGGTATGCAGTCCAGTGGGCGAGCCGAACGTGACCGGTGCCACGATGGGCCGACACCCCCGGAAGGTGCGTCATGCCGCCCGGCTTCCGGGGTACGGGGTGACGGTGACCAAGCACAGGCTGCCACACGGAACCCCGTATCACGTCGTTCCGCTTGCGTGGCACACGAGTACCCCGGAGGGTCTGTGACATGAAGGGCATCCACTACAGCCGCTACGGCGGACCCGAGGTACTCGAGTACGGCGAGGTGCGCGATCCCAAGGTCGGCCCCGACTCGGTGCTCGTGAAGGTGCGCGCGGCGGCCGTCAACCCCGTCGACTGGAAGTGCCGCGAGGGCTACCTGGACACCCTCCTGGACGCCGTGTTCCCCGTCGTCCCGGGCTGGGACGTCTCCGGGGTCGTCGTGCAGCCCGGGGCCTCCGTCACCGAGTTCTCCGTCGGCGACGAGGTCATCGGCTACGTCCGCGAGGACTTCCTCTCCCGGGGCACCTTCGCCGAGTACGTCGCCGCCCCCGTGCGCACCCTGGCCCGCAAGCCGCGCAACCTCAGCTACGAGGAGGCGGCCGGCCTGCCGCTGGCCGGACTCACCGCCTACCAGGTGATCGTCAAGGCGCTGGAGGTCAAGCGGGGCGAGACCGTCCTGGTGCACGCGGCCGCCGGTGGGGTCGGCTCGATCGCCGTCCAGCTCGCCACCCACTTCGGGGCCCGGGTCATCGGCACGGCGAGCGAGCACAACCACGACTACGTGCGCGGCCTGGGCGGCGAACCGGTGACCTACGGCGACGGCCTCCCCGAACGGGTGCGGGCCCTCGCCCCACAGGGCGTCGACGCGGTGTTCGACACCATCGGCGGCGACACCCTGAAGGCCTCGGCGAACCTGCTCGCCCCCGAGGGCCGCATGGCGTCGATCGCGGACCCCGAGGTGGTGGGCTACGGCGGCCGCTACTGCTTCGTACGCCCCGACGCGCAGGACCTGGGCCATCTGTCCGAACTCGCCGAGCAGGGCGTGGTGTCGGTGCACGTCTCCGAGACCTTCCCGCTGGAGCGTGCGGCGGACGCGCACCGGCTGAACCAGGAGGGCAGGACCCGGGGCAAGATCGTGGTCACGGTCGACTGGTCCGAGGAGCCGGAACCGGGCTCCTCCGGAGAAGGGCCTTCCGTCTAGCCGGCGCCCTTGCGCCGGGCAGGACCTCGCGACCCCGGCATGATCCACAAGACGCCCCCTAGACGACGAGCGCGACGGCGCACACCGCCGTCGCCACCGTGCACAGCGCCGCCGCCACGGCGTGGCGCGGGGCGAGCGCGACGGTCGGGGCACCCGGGGTCGCCAGCGCGCGGATACGGCGGTGTGCGACCAGCAGGAAACCCACCCAGAGCGCGGCGCACAGGGCACACGCCACGAGCCCGCCGGCCGACGCCCCGCCGTGCAACGCGGCCCGCAGCGCCAGCACGGTGGCCACGGCGTAGGACAGCGTGGTGCGCCGCCAGGCCAGCCGGGTCCGCTCCGGCTGCAGCCCGGGGTCCCGCCCCGCGGTCACCCCGCCCTCCCGGCCAGCACGACCAGGACCATGGCGAGGGCCACCACCGCGACGACCAGGCTCAGCACCGCCGGGAACCGGGAGGACGGCAGGTCCTCGCCCCGGCGCATGGCCCGCTCGCAGCTCACCCAGTGGTTCACCGCCCGGAGTGAGGACAGCACGCCCGCGCCCAGCAGCGCCAGCGCCAGCCCGACGCGCCAGCCCCAGCGCAGGTCGGGCAGGAACTGGTCCACCGCGAAGCCCCCGCCGATCAACGCCAGAGCCGTCCGCAGCCAGGCCAGGAAGGTGCGCTCGTTCGCCAGCGAGAACCGGTAGTCGGGAGTGCTTCCCTCCTCCCGCACCTGCTCCGGCGCGAACCACAACCGGACGTTCCGTACGAACTCGATCACGCGGACGACCCTACCCGGGTGTCACGGTGCCGACCGGAACGCCCTCAGCCGCTCGTACGCGGCCAGCCCGTCCGGCACCCACTCCCACTCCCCGAGCCGCCGTTCCACCTCCGCCTCGGGCAGGAAGTCGTGCCAGGCGACCTCCTCCACCTGCGGCCGGACCGGCGTCTCGCAGCGGACCTCGTAGACCGCCGACCACCAGCTCTGCCCGGCCCCACCGTCGTAGCGGAACTTGAACAGGAACGACGGCCGGGGCAGTCCGCCGACCCCCAGCTCCTCCTCCGCCTCCCGCAGCGCGGCGTCGTCGTAGGACTCGCCCGCCCCGACCACACCCCCGACGAACATGTCGTACAGGGACGGGAACACCAGCTTGGTCGCGGTCCGCCGGTGGACGAAGAGCCGGCCGTCGCGGTCCCGGGCCTGGACGAAGACGCAGCGGTGGCGCAGCCCCCGCGCGTACGCCTCCCCGCGCGGGCACCGCCCGACGACCCGGTCGTTCTCGTCGACGATGTCGAGGATCTCGTCAGCGCTCATGGAGCCCATGAAAGCAGGGCGCCCCCGATGGGCGGCCGTCCGGGTCAGCGCCGCTGCAGATCCCGCGCCGGCTCCGGTTCCGCCGTGCCGCGCGGCATCGCCGGGTGCAGCCCCAGCAGCAGGATCCCCACGACGATCGCCGCGAGCCCCGCCGCCTCCCAGGCCAGCGCCCCCGTGTCGGTGCGCAGCCGGTCACCGAGGAAGCCCACCCCGCACAGGATCCCGGCCAGCGGCTGGGTCGCGGTGAGCGCGGGCAGCGACATGCGCAGCGGAGCGGTCTCGAACGCGCTCTGCACCAGGACCAGACCGGTCACACCGAGCACCACCACCCCGTACGGCTGCCAGCCGGTGAACACTCCGGCGAAGCCGCCCGCGGAGAAGCGCTCCCCGCTCACCCGGGTCAGCGCGTCCTGCACGCCGTACAGGAGCCCGGCCGCGCAAGCCAGCAGGACCGGGCCCCAGCTCAGTCGAGAGCGTTTGGCGTACGTCGTCAGGACCAGGGCGGCACCGAGCATGACGCCGATGATCAGCCAGTGCCGGAACGGGCCGGCGACCGCGGTCCCGCCGCGCGGCCGGCCCGCGACGATGAACGCGGTGACGCCGCCCGCGAGCAGCCCGAGACCCGCCCAGCCCTGATGACCCAGCACCTGTCTGGTCCGGTGCCGGGACAGGGCGAGGGCGAACAGGAGGTTGGTGGCGAGCAGCGGCTCCACCAGGGAGATCTCACCACGTCCCAGCGCGATCGCGCCGAGGACCATGCCCGCCACCATCAGCCCTGTGCCGCCCAGCCAGGTCGGCACTCTCATCAGGTCGAGCAGCAGCCGGAACGACAGGAAGTCGCTGAGCGGTGCCTTCCGGGCGGCGTCCTGCTGGAGCACGAACCCGAAGCCCAGGCAACAGGCCGCGCTCACGGCGAGAATGAGAAGCAGAACCGACACGCTGCGTACCTCGATCATCCGGCCGGGTCACGGAGTGCGTAGTCGCCGACTGTAGCGCTCCCGGGGCGGCGTTGCCCTGGGAGTACCCGGAACCGGGCAGTCGACTCGGTCCCGGCGGCCGGGCCGGGGAAGCGGTGGCCGTACCTCGAGCGGCTCACAACTGCCGCTTGAACAAAGGTTGTTGAAGCGAGCAACACCTCGTCGTTCGCTTGACGGGAACCGCCGGCTTGGGTTTGCTGTGGGTGATCGGCCGATGGCGGCCCGCACCCCGCCCGTCCGCCGCAGAAGAGCCACGCCCCCGAGGAAGGCCCCCGCTGTCCCCGCTCCCGTCGTCCCCAGGCCGTGCCCGCACGCGCCGGGGCACCACCCGCACCGTCGTCCTGGGCCGAGGGCCCGCCGGCACCCGGCCCGACGAACGGCAGGACACCGCGCCGGACCGCGCACCGGCCCCCGCCCGAGCCGCCGCCTTCGAGCCGGCCCACGACGACACCGAACTGGCCGCCGCCCGCACCGCACTGGCGCAAGGGCGCCGCCAGGCGGCCCGCGCGCTGCTGCTGCGCACCGGGGACGACTGGGACCGCCGGGGACACCGGCTCACCGTCCTCGCCGAGGACCCCCACGGTGCCGCCTGGGCCCGCGACTGGCTGATCGCCGAACCCCGGTCCGCCGACGCCGCCACGCTGCTCGGTCTGGCCCTCGTCCAACGCGCCCTGCGCGGCACGGAGTCGTACGGCCCGGCCCGTGCGGCCTGCCATGACGCCGCGGCCCTGGCTCCCGCCGACCCCACGCCGTGGCTCGGCCTGCTCTCGCTGGAACGGGCCGGCGGCAGCGACGGGGCGGTGGCCCGGACCTTCGACGAGGTGCGCGGCCGGCACCCCGAGCACCACCACGCCCACCATCTGATGGTCGCCCGGCTCGCCGAGCGCGACACCGGCCGTGGCCCCGATCCGCTGCACGACGGACACGAGGTGTACGACTTCGCCGACCGGGCCGCCGCCCTGGCACCCGCCGACTCCCCGCTCGCCCTCCTGCCCGTGGTGGCCCGCGCCGAGCGCTACCGCGCACTGGCCGCGGCCGCCCGGCAGCCCGCCGACCCGGCCGCCTGCGACCACTGGGCGGGCGGCCGGGCCCGGCGGGAGACACGGGCCGCGTTCGACTGGTGGCTGGAGTGGGAGCACGACGACCACCCGCGTCGGCACATCGATCTCAACTTCCTCGCGCACGCCATGGCCTGCCAGAACCGCACCGCCGAAGCCGCGGCCCTGTTCCGGCGGATCGGCCGGCACGCCACCCGCGCGCCCTGGTCCTACCCGGACCGCGACCCGGTCACCGCGTTCCGCGCGGCCCGCGCCCGGGCGCTCGGCTTCTGAGAACCGCGTGAGAAGTGATTACGGAACCCTGACGGGAATCCGCGATCGCTGGCCCCGCGAGCGCCGACAGTGCTCGAATGAGTACGTGAACCCCGAACAACCCGAGGACCGGGGCCGCCCCGTCGGCCGCCGCGTCTTCCTCGGCACCCTCGGCCTCGGCGCCCTCGGTGTGGTCGCCGCCCCCACCCTGCAGCGCGGCATGGAGTCCCTGCTCGGCACGGTGTCCGGCAAGGACCCGACGGGCCTGACCGGGCTCCTGCCCAACGGCGGCGGATTCCGCTACTACTCGGTGGCCGCCTCCGTCCCGCACAAGGGCCCCGCGGACTACCGGCTCGAGGTCGACGGGCTCGTCGACCACCCCCGCACCTACACCCTCGCCGACCTGCGCGCCCTGCCACAGACCAGGATGGTCAAGGACGTGCAGTGCGTCACCGGCTGGCGTGTCCCGGGCACCCCCTTCGAGGGCGTCCGTCTCGCGCACCTGCTCGAGGCCGCGGGCGTGCGCGAGGGCGCGAAGGCGATCAGGTTCACCTGCTTCGACGGCACGTACACCGAGAGTCTCACCCTGGCCCAGGCCCGCCGCCCCGACGTCCTGGTCGCCCTGCGCATGCAGGACAAGGACATCGGCCACGACCACGGCGGACCGGTCCGCCTGTACGTGGCCCCCATGTACTTCTACAAGTCCGCCAAGTGGCTGTCCGGCATCACCGTCACCGACCGGGTCCGGCCGGGCTACTGGGAGAACCTGGGCTACGACGTCGACGCCTGGGTGGGCCGTTCGAACGGACGGACAGATGAGCCTACGAGCTGACACCCCCGCCCCGCCGAGCGCGCGGCTCCACCGCTTCAGTCCGGCCGAGCGGTGGGTGCACCGGGCGACGGCCGCTCTGATGGGCGTGTGCGTCCTCACCGCGGCCTGCCTCTACATCCCCCAGTTCGCCGTCCTCGTCGGCCGCCGCGAACTGGTCGTCCGCATCCACGAGTGGGCCGGACTCACCCTTCCCGCACCGGTCCTCCTCGGCCTGGCCTCCCGCGCCTTCCGCACCGACCTCGGCTTCCTCAACCGCTTCGGCCCGCACGACCGGCGCTGGCTGCGCGCGGCCCTGCGCCGCGACCGCCGCCCCGAGGCCCGCCCGGCGGGCAAGTTCAACGCCGGGCAGAAGATCTACGCCGCCTGGATCGCCGGGGCGACGCTGGTGATGCTCGGCACGGGCCTGATGATGTGGTTCACCCACCTCACCCCGCTGGTGTGGCGCACCAGCGCGACCTTCGTGCACGACTGGCTGGCCCTGACCATCGGCATCGTCCTCGGCGGTCACATCGGGATGGCGCTGGGCGATCCCGAGGCCCGCCGGGGACTGCGCACGGGGACGGTGAGCCGGGAGTGGGCCGAGCGCGAGCATCCGCTCTGGCGCCCCTGACCCACCCGCGCCGAGGACCGCCGCGAGTCCTCCTGAAGGAGGCTAGACCACGAGGGACAGCAGCAGAACGAGCCCGCCGGCGACCACCGAGATGATCGTCTCCATCACCGACCAGGTCTTGACCGTCTGGCCGACACCGAGCCCGAAGTACTCCTTGACCAGCCAGAACCCGGCGTCGTTGACATGGCTGAAGAACAGCGAGCCGGCGCCGATGGCGAGGACCAGCAGGGCGGTGTGCGTGGTCGACATGTCGGCCGCCAGCGGAGCCACCAGGCCGGCCGCCGAGACCGTCGCCACCGTCGCCGAACCGGTCGCCAGCCGGATCGCCACCGCTATCAGCCAGGCCAGCAGCAGCGCCGGGACCGACCAGTCCTTGGAGATGTCCAGGATCATCTGGCCCACGCCGCAGTCGATCAGCGTCTGCTTGAAGCCACCGCCCGCGCCGACGATCAGCAGGATGCCGGCGATGGGCATCAGACTCCTGTCGACCGTCTGCGATATGCGGTCCTTGCTGAACCCGGCCGGCCGGCCGAGCGTGAACATGCCGACGATGACGGCCGCGAGCAGGGCGATCAGCGGGGAGCCGACGACGTCGAAGACGCGCTGTGTGGTGTTCGCGGGGTCGTCCACGACGAGGTCGACCAGAGCCTTGAGGAGCATCAGGACGACCGGCAGCAGCACGGTGGCCAGCGTCGGGCCGAAGCCCGGGCGGCGCTCGAGTTCCTCCGACGCGCGCGGCGGGAGCATCCGGTCCGGGACCGGCACGTCCACCCAGCGGGCCGCGACCTTCGAGAACACCGGGCCGGCGATGATCACCGTGGGGATCGCGACGAGGATGCCCAGCGCCAGCGTCACACCGAGGTTGGCCTTCACCGCGTCGATCGCGACCAGCGGGCCGGGGTGCGGCGGCACCAGCCCGTGCATCACGGACAGGCCCGCCAGGGCCGGGATGCCGATCCGCATCAGCGAGTAGTTGCCGCGCCTGGCGACGATCAGCACCACCGGTATCAGCAGCACGATGCCGACCTCGAAGAACAACGGCAGCCCGATCACGGAGGCGATCAGCACCATCGCCCACGGCATCGCCCGGCCCCCGGCCCTGGCGAGGATCGTGTCGACGACCTGGTCCGCGCCGCCGGAGTCGGCGAGCAGTTTGCCGAGGATCGCGCCGAGGGCGATCAGCACCCCCACGCCGGCCACCGTGGTGCCCAGACCGGTGGTGAAGCTGGTGATGGCCTTGTCCAGCGGCGCGCCGGCGACCGCCCCGAGCGCCAGTGACCCGATGGTCAGCGCCAGGAAGGCATGGAGCTCGAACTGGGTGATGAGCAGGACGATGACGGCGATGCCCACCAGGACGGCGATGCCGAGCTGGGCGTGGCCGGCCGAGGTGATCGGCGCGGGCGCGTCCGCTGCCAGCATCTCGACGCTGAGTCTGGTCACGGGGGTCCTATGCGGTTGCGGGGGAGGGGATGGAAAGGGATGTGCGTGGGGGGTTGCCGGACGGCCGGGCCGGGTTACCCGGCGGCAGGACCGGGGAGCTCCTCGAGCGCCCGCACGGCCCGTTCGGTGATGGCCTCCGGACTGCCGGAGACGTCGACGACGACACCCGCCTCGTCCGCCCGGAGCGGTTCGAGGGTGGCGAACTGGGAGTCGAGCAGCGCGGTGGGCATGAAGTGGCCCTGCCGGTGCGCCATGCGGTCCTCGATCAGCGACCGGTCACCCGCCAGGTGCACGAACACCACACCGGGAGCGGCGGCCCTGAGCCGGTCGCGGTACGACCGCTTCAACGCCGAGCAGCTGACCACCCCGCCGAGCCCGGCCCGCCCGTCGGCCCAGGAGCCTATGGCGTCGAGCCACGGCCACCTGTCGGCGTCGTCGAGCGGGGTGCCGGCCGCCATCTTGGCGATGTTGGCCTCCGGGTGGAAGTCGTCGCCCTCGGCGTACGGAACGCCGAGCCGGGCGGCGAGCAGTGGACCGATGGTGGTCTTGCCCGTGCCGGCGACGCCCATGACCACGACGACGTGGGGGGTGCGCATCTCTGCC
>NZ_JBSFIK010000040.1:0-89661 GCF_053597535.1 Streptomyces sp. NPDC001348
CCGCACCCACCCCATACGACAACGTCGGCCTTCAAGACCACAACCAGGTCTTGAAGGCCGACGTCACGCCAGGCCCCGGATTAACCAACAGCATCCAGCGACTGGTCCGGGGCCCTCTCCCTGTCCGGCCCTACGAGCGTGCGGACCGTCCCCGCACGAGGGCGAAGGCCGCCGCCGCCAGGCCGAGCACGCCGACGATCAGACCCGCGACACCGAGGCCACGCGCGGTCGAGTCGCTGCCGGAGGCGGTGACCGACTTGGTGCTGCCGGGACTCGTGAGGCCGGTGGGCGAGCTCGTCGCGGCGCCGTCACCGCTCTCGCCGTCCGCCGCGGCCTTGGCGGTGAGCTTCAGCGTCGGCGCCGGGTCCTCCGGCTCGTCGTCGCCCTCCGCGGGCTGCTCGATCCAGCGGACCGTCTTGCCGTCGGAGTACGTCTGCAGCGTCTTGAAGGTCAGCTCGTCCGTGTCGTCGGGAAGTTGCCCGAAGGCGATGTCGAAGTCCTCGTAGTGCCCGGCGGTGATCTTCCCGCCGGTGAAGGTGACCAGGGAGGCGGCCTCGGTGATGGTGCCGTCGTCGGTCTTCACCGGCTTCTTGAGCTTGGTGGTGGTCACCTTGGCGCTCCAGCCGTCCCGCGGGGAGACGAGCACGCCGAGGACCGGGTGGTCGGTGGGCAGGTAGACCTGCACCTTGGTGGTGGCGGCGCTGTTCTCCTCGTTGGGCACGCGGAAGGTCAGCACCCCGTCCGTGGCTCCCTTGGCGTAGCTCTCGGGGTGGACGGTGACGTGCGCGGAGGCGGCGCCCGCCGCGGCGAGGACGCCGGTGGCCGCGAGAAGGGTGACGAGACCGGCGCGACGCGCGTTCCTGGACTTGTTCGTGGGCATGGAAGAGTGGATCTCCGTACGTACGGTGAAGTGTCGGGGTCGGATCGGGTACGGGATCCGGGCCGGGGGCCCGCGACGGTGCACCGCGTGCCGCAGCGGCAGCAGACGGGGCGCGCCGGGGTCGACCGGGGCACGCAGGGGTCCGTCGGGGAGGGCGGGCAGGCGTGCGTCCCACCACCAGGCCGCGAAACGGGGGACCAGGGCGGCGGCCGCCCGGCGCAGCAGCGAGAACAGCGCGGCCTCGCCGCGCCTCAGCCACCAGGACGCGACGAGGGCCGCGAGGACGTGGGCGGCGGTGGCGTGCTCGGTCACCGCGTGCGGACCGGGCATGGCGGCCATGGCGTGGCCGTGCGTGGCGGCCATGGCGTGGCCGTGCGTGGCGGCCATGGCCCGCCCGGACATCGGAGCCGCCGGATGGCCCGCTTCGAAGGCGAAGTGCAGCCCCGCCTGGGTGGCGAGCATGGCCACACCGATCCCGGACAGGGTCCGCTCCCGTCCACCGAGCAGCCAGCCGAGCGCGAACACGCCGAGGAACCCGGCGGCGTCGATCCGCACGGGCGGCATGTGCCCCATGGCGAGCCCGTGCCCGGCGGCAGCCAGCAGCACACACACCGCGGCGAACACCGCCGCACGCAGACTCCGTACGGCCGGGGACGCGCTCATGGTGAGGGATCCTCCCACGCTGGGGAGATACGGATGGCACCGATGCCCGTTCAGCGGTCGGGCGGGAGTGGTACGCACCGGCCGCCGCAGCAACCCGGAAATCGTCACATCGTCGCACTGACCGCCCCGCTGTATGTCCTTCACATCCGGGCTACACGAAGACCCAGCTCCGTTCGACTTTGGCCAGTTTCACGAAACGCCCCCTCTGCGTCACCCACGGGTACGGGGCGCGGAGGCGAGTCAGGTCGTCCATGGAGACGACCATGGCGTCAAGCTGTTGCGCCACGCTCAGAACGGCCTGGGGCGAGGAAGACGGAACGGTCACGACCAGTCCTTCCTCGATCGCCTTGTCGAGGACGGATTGCTCGTCGTACTCGACGGCGTCGACCAGGTCGGTCCCGATGACGGTCACTACGTGCCGGTCGTTGAAGCGACGTCTGATCTCCGCCAGTGCTGAACCCAGCAACCGCATGCTCGGAGGACGCGGGGAGGCGGGCGTGCGTCCGGCGGTCATGATGCCGCGGCCGTCGACGACGAGTACGGGCGTGTCGCCACCTCCGGGCTCCTCCTGCTTGCTTGTCTCGGAGACCGGTGGCGTCTCGGTGTGAGCGGGCGTCGAGGCGGCTGGTGGCACCGCGGGCTCCTCGATGCGCCGTAGGAGTCGCTCCAACTCTCTGTCGAGTCCTTGCGCGATGGGCGTGCCGTCAGGGCCGAAGCAGTCCAGTTCCTCGTCGAGGATGACGGTGTTGGCGTGACGGGACTTGGCGTGGATCTTGAGGATGCCGCTGCGGTCGTAATGGTAATCGACGTCGAACACATTGCTTGAGGGCTCGGCATTGGGCTGCGGTACCGGCAGTTCGAGCCGGGCCAACGGAAACGTCCGTTCGTCATCCGCGGCTCGCTGTCCGTCTCCCTCGACGATCTCCAGAATCACCTTCGAGGCTCCGCGGACGGCGGGCATGGCGCTTCGGGTCCCTCGTGCGGGCAGGGTCGAGTACCTGGGGATCAAGGTGGCGAAGCCGCGCCGTCCGCCCGCCTCGAAGGACAGACCGAGATCGTGACTGGTTGCCACCGAGATCGTCGTCTCCGGAATGAGTCCGTCGATCTCGGCCGCCGTGATGGCAGCGCCCCTGGCAACCGCCGTCATCGGCTTGCAAAGCCGGGGGTCGACCACCTCTCTGCCCAGGGCCCGTTCGACTTCACTCCGTACGAGCGGGATCTGGGAAGTGCCACCGATCATCAGCACGGCGTCCAGGTCATCCGCGGTGAGGCCCACGTCCTCCAGGCACTCCTCCAGGGGAATCAGGGCGCGGCGCACCAAGGGCTGCACGGCTTCCTCGAACTCCTGCCGGTTGATCACCACCGGTGCGAAGCCGCCCAGAGGCTCGAAGAGCACCTCTTCCGTCCCCGGCTGAGACAGCACGATCTTCGTCAGCTCGACGTGCCGTCTCCAGCGGCGGGCTTCCTGCCGGGTGAGTCTGCCCGGGTGGCTGCCCAGTTTGGACAGCACCAGCTTCACGAGTTCCTCGTCGAACTCAAGGCCGCCGAGCGCGGTGATGCCGCGCGACGCCATCTCGTCGAAGATGCCGTCGTAATGCTCGAGCACGGTGACGTCGATCGTGCCGCCACCCCAGTCGAAGACAAGGAATCTGCCTTCGCCGGGGAAGTCGTGGGCGTAGCTGATGGCTGCGGCTGTCGGTTCGTTGATGAGTGCCTTCACCTTGATGCCCGCGAGGCGTGCCGCAGCCCTGGTCCGGTAGCGCGCGGCTCCGGTTGCGTTCGCCGGCACCGTGACGACAGCCTCGTCCATCTCCCGCAGGTTCCGGCGCACTCCGGACCGCATCTGATCGAAGAGGGCGGCGGCCACAGCGGTGCTGCGGAAGGGTTCGTCGCCGAGCCAGACCTCGTGCTCCTCCGGCACAGTGCCGGCAGGTGCGGTTTCGCCCTCGTCCATGGCTCGCGGCCGCGAGGCGAGCATCCGTTTGACCGCGTCCTGCGGCTCAGCCGTCTCGCACTTGGCGGACCAGCCGAAGCACAGCGTGCGCTGGATGTCCCGCAGGGAGACCACCGACGGGAACAGTTCGTCGAAGCCGGGCCGGTTCCATTCCGCCGGCAAGGCGGCGGAGTCGACCCGGATCACGTCGGTGCCGCTGCCCGTCCAGCGCGCGACGACGGAGTTGCTGGTACCGAAGTCGATACCAAAGGTCATTCCTTGTCACCTCCCGCGGAGCCCGCGACGGTGTCGGCGGGTACGCGCCTCATCTCACCCCGTTGAATGACGCGGCCTGAGCGGCTGTCCGTGTAAGCAGGAGCAAGCACCTCGTAGCTGACGCTCCCGGCGTGCTCCGTCGGGTTGACCAGGTTGAAGCAGTCCGGGTCCGGCTCCGTGACGCGAGTCAGGCCCGAACGGCGCATCTCCTCCTCCACACGCAGTCTGACAGCGCTGATGTGCCTCGCCGTCTGGGCCGTGCGGTCGATCAGGGCCAGTTGGGCCAGATGCTCCTCGTGCACGCGCGTGGCGTTGAGTACGGCCGTACGCAGCGCCTCATCCACCGCGGCCTGCACCGCCTGTTGCACGAGGGTTCCCATCTTCCCGGCGGTCGCCTGCGCTCCCGCGATCGCTGCGTCGAGTTCGGCCGTGAGTCTCCGGCTGACCTCCTGGGCGGCGCTGGCGCCTGCCTTCATCGCCGCCCGGTCCACCTTTGTCGCGATCTTCTCGCTGAGGAGTCGGAACATCACCTCGGGGTCCGACCGGGGGTCCAGCAGTGGCTCCGCGCCGGCGGTTGCGGCCGACCGGTCTTCCACGCGTTCGTTCTGGTCCCGGCCTCGCGTGCGTACCGTCGGCTTCGCCCCCGAAGCGGTGTCTTCGTTGCGGGTGACCCGTCGTTCCCCGTCGTCCGGTCGGACGCGTCGCGTGCCGCTCTTGACGGGTTTGGGACGCACCCCCTCGAACTCCGGAATGCGCCGGGGCTCGGCTGCGGGCCTCTGGGACTTCTTCTTCGGGGGCATCAGTGGTCGATCCTCAGTCTCGCGGCACAGCGGCCGATGATCTCCTGTGCCGCCTGGTCGGCGGTCCAGGACTTTTCCTGCTCGGTACTCGGAGGGGTACGGCGGGCCAGGGGGCGTGGCGCGGGGTGGAGCAGTTCGCCCCGCACATCGGGCACCCACAGGAACTCCTCGTTCAGGGGCAGTTCGTAGAGCGCCTCCCCGTCATCGCCCAGCCGTCGCGCCGTCTCGATCCGCCGGATGCGGTCCTTGGCGCCGTTGATGTACTCGAGCTGCTCCGGCGGTACTTGCCGGCGCAGGTCTCGCCAGCCCTGTCCCCACTCGCTCGAGCCGTGTTCGACACAGAGAGCGAAGTAGGGGTTGAGGACGTCGTGCGGCTTGCCTTTGAACCGCAAGGCCTGGAGCAGTTCGCTGAGCGCGCGCATCCGTCGCCGCGGCTCCCCGTCCACTCCACCCCGCCGTCTCCCACCACGCTTGAGGATCTCTTCGAGAAGGCCTACTCCCTGATCGAGCCGATCGCGCTCGCCTGGACGCGCGTACAGGTAGGCCAAGTACGCCTGCACCGCCCGTGCCTCCCGGTCGGCAGCGCCGGCTGTTCCTCGGGATTCGGGATTCCGCAAGGCCGCGGCCTGTTGCAGGATCGCCCGCACCACGCGTTCCGTTTCCTGCGGTTCGCAGGCCATGGCCCAGTGCATGTCGTCGAGGAGCCGGTACAGACGTCGGGTGCCGGCCCAGTGATGAAAGGCCGTACCTCCTGATACGAGACGCCCGCCGGGAAGGCAGTCCTCCAGCAGCCCGAACAACGAACGATCGTGGCCCAGGCGGTTGTCCACTCCTCCGCCCCGGCGGATGCGCTGCAGGGACAACACCAGGTCGGCGAGGTCGCGGGGCAGTTCCTCGCACTCGGCCGATCGGATGGTGTCCAGTACGGAGATGTCACCGCTGAGCAGTGCCGAGCGCAGGCTCCACTCGTCGTGCCGTCCGTCGACGGGTTGGACCGTGCCGCCTGCCGCCAAGGCACGGCGGCATTCCTCGTCCTGCCAGTCGAGAGCCTCGACGTCGTCGTCGTCGAGACGCCCGGGGTCGAGGCGCGCTCGCACGTACCGGACGCGTTCCGTCTGCTCCGGCCAGATGTGCGGCGCGTCGTTCACGCGGAGGCCACCCTGGTCGATCAGGTCGTCGACGACGGGCAGCGGAAGCCGTTCGACGAGCCGCTGCCAGGAGGCCGTCGAGAGCACTGCCCTGCCCTGGGCCTCAAGAGCCTCCAGGTGCAGCTGCCAGGCGTCGACGGCTTCCGGTGCGGTCTGCGGCGCGGGTACTCGGCCGGAGCGAATCGCCTCGGCACGCACCCGGTCGTCCTCGACGAGGACGGGCAGTCCGCCGGCCGCCAGGTCAAGTAGACACCCCAGAGCGGGCAGGGCAGTCATCCTGCCCAGCAGCTCGACCGCTTCTGCTGCCACGGCACGCAGCGGATCGGCTGCCGTGGCCGCCCGCTGCGACAGGCCCTCGACAGCCGCAGAGCTCTCGCCCAGTTCATCGGCGACCCGTCCAAGAACCTGGGCCACGCGTAGGGGCAACTGGAACGGCTGAGCAGCCACGCCCTCCGCTGTAGGAACACTCGTTGACGCGGCTTGAGTGTCACTGCCCGGCGAACGTCGCCGGGCACGGAGCGGCGCGGCGGTACCGTTCTCTCGTGCCTGGCGCCGCTGCGCCCGACGCTCCATCTCCGCGCGTCGCAGATCCTCCACATTGCCCATGGCAAGCGGCTCGGTCGTCATCGAAGAGTCCCCCCTCCTCCCGTGCAGACCCGGCTCACTCCCCATGGACCGGCTCACGATGATCCGCCGATGGTAGTGCAGGAAACCACCACACTTGAAGCCGAGTAGCTTACCCACCAGCGGAAACGTCTTGGGTGGCCCTTGGGAACCGGCTCGCCGGCCGCACTCTGACAGCGATTGCTGTGGACACTACCGACCGCTTCCGGGGCCGCCAGCTCGACGTCATCCTCGTCCGGGACCCGTTCTTCGGCCGTGTTCCGGACCAGCATCACCCTGGTGCAGTACCGGCTCGACACAGCGTGGAATCGCGCCTACGGTGCCTCGTGTCGGAAGAGCAACTCGGCGGCATCGATCTCCGCGAGCCACAGACGCTTGGCCTGGTGCAACCTCGACCGGCCCGGGCGGTCAGTAACCGTGCTGGAGGCGCACCGGTTCGCGCAGGACCGCACCGGCGCCGCCGAAGTCCGCCAGTCGGGCCGCGACCGTGGCGATGGCGAGGCGTTCGGGCAGGGCGGCCGAGAACTTGAGGCCGCGTACGGCCCGCCGGTCCACGTCCGGGAGGACGAGGACATCACCGACGTTCTCGCGCGCCTGGCGCCAGGCCTCCGGGGTGAGGTCCTCGCGCAGGCGGACCCAGCAGTCGCCGGGGCGTTGCAGGGGGTCGCTGACCGATTGCAGTGTGGCGGCGAGGGTGGAGTTGGCGCGGTAGCCGGCCCAGGTCCACCAGCGCACGTCCCCGCCGACGCGCGTCACCAATGTGCCGCCCGGATGCACGGTGTCGGGCGCGTCGGTCTCGCGCTGCTCGACCAGGCAGGCCTTGGCACGCCGGGTGAGGGAGACGGGTGGGTCCGCGCCCAGCAGCACCTCGCGCATGGCACGCGTCAGGGCGTACGACAGTCCGGCGATCCCGCCGTTCATCCACTTGGCGATCCCGCCGCCGTCGACCGGTTCGACGAAGACGCGTTTGCGCACCCAGTCGATGTAGGTGACCTGCCAACTGCGTCCGCCGAGCAGCAGCCTCCTGGGGCCGGGGCGTTCCTCGGTGAGCACGCTCGGATCGGTACGGCCGATCTCCGTGCGCCCGGACAGGACGGTGAACTGGGGCGGTGCGGTGAAGGATGCGGTGAGTTCGATGAAGTGGCGCTTGCCGAAACGGCGTTCCGCCTCCGGTCCGACGAACAGCATGCCGTCGTCGCTGTCCAGGAAGCCCTCCTCGGTGAGGAAGCGCAGGACGGGCGCGGCGGACTTGTCGAAGGGCGCGAGGCCGTTCCACTGCCGGTCCCAAAGCTGATCGCCGAGCTTGTGCTGCTGCAGGGTGACGGCGAGCAGCTGCTGGGCCACCAGATGGCGTGGCTCGGGCGGTGGCAGGACCGGTTCGACCCAGCCGCGCGACCACAGCAGCAGCAGGCCCGCTGCCTGAAGCAGCGTGTCCTTTCGGGTGGTGAGGAAGAGACAGTTGCGCACGCTACCGGAGCGCCGGCCGGTACGGCCGATCCGTTGCAGGAACGACGCCACGGAGGCCGGTGAGTCGATCTGGATGACACGGTCCAGGTCACCGACGTCGATGCCGAGTTCGAGGGTGGAGGTGGACACGATGACGCAGTCGCGGGCCTCGGCGAAGGCCTGCTCGGAGCGGGTGCGTTCGTCGACGGACAGGGATGCGTGGGACAGGAAGACAGTGACGTCGCGTGCCCGGAGCGCGGCCCCCAGTTCCTCGACCTGACGGCGCGAATCGCAGAACACGAGCCGCTTCTCACCCCGGTGCAGGGCTGCGATGAGCTTGGCCGCGTTGTCCAGGGAGCCCACGTAGTCGAGTTCCACTTCGCCGGCAGGCCTGGCCAGTGGCTCGGCGGCGGCCTTCTCCGATCGCCCGGCCGCGTCGGACGCGGACGGCAGTTGTACTCCAGGAGCGACCACCTGCCCGGCCCGCTTTCCGGCGCCCGCGCCCTGCAACCAGTGCAGCAGCTGATCAGGGTTGCCCACGGTGGCCGAGAGCCCGATCCGCTGGATGGGCCGGCCGCTGACCCTTTCCAGCCGTTCGAGCACGGCGAGCAGGTGCCAGCCGCGGTCGTCGCCCGCGAAGGCGTGCACCTCGTCGACGACGACGGCCCGTACGCTTCCCAGCAGCCGCGCGTGATCGGTCTTGACGCCGATCAGCATCGCTTCGAGCGATTCGGGAGTGGTCAGCAGGACGTCCGGCGACTCGGTGCGGATGCGCTGCCGCTGCGACTCCTTGGTGTCGCCGTGCCAGAGTGCCGCGCGCCGCCCAAGCCACTGGGCGTACGTGTCGACGCGGCTCACCAGGTTGTTCAGGAGGGCCTTGAGCGGACACAGGTACAGCACCGAAGTTCCGGTCCAACGCTGCTCGGTCATCGCCGACAGCAGGGGGAAGCAGGCCGCCTCGGTCTTTCCGCCCGCCGTCGGTGCCAGCAGTACGGCGTCCAGTCCGTCCATGAGCGGCGTGACAGCTGCCCGTTGGAGGGGGCGCAGGTCGGGCCAGCCGAGGGTGTTGACGATGTGGTGCAGGACGACGGGGTCGAGCCGGTCGAGTACGTCAGCTCCTTCCTCTCCCGGTGCTGTCTCGGCCGCGTTCCCCGCGTCCGCCATCACAGCTCCACGTCGATGTCGTCGGCCGAAGCGGATCCACCGCCGGACACCGTGGCGGCGAGGTTCCGTTCCACATCCGTGAGTTCGCTGCTCGCGACCGTCAGCCGGTAGTGCCGCCGAGGGTCGAAGTCCTCGAACTGGTCCACACGGTCGAGCACGTCTCCGACGAGCTTCTTCAGGAACAGCCGGGGCGCCACCCCCACCTTCCCGCCCAGCGCCCCGCCGACGGCTCGCGCGAGGTCGGCGACATACGCGTCGTCGACGACCGTCCTCACGCGCTCGGGCGATGCGGCGGCTTCGGCGTACAGCTCGCGGATGGTGACGCCGAGGCCGACCAGCGACTCCTGGTCGAAGCCGGGAAGGCGGATCTGCACGGCGCGCGGGTTGTCGAAGCGCGGGTCGGTGGTGAAGTCGGTGGCGAGCCGCTGGGCGAGCGGGGCCAGACGCTGCACGCCCTGCTGCCCGTCGTAGAAGGCGGGCGTACCGGTGATCACGAGGTACAGCCCGGGGAAGCGGCCGGAGTGCACCTCGTCGATGAGCTGCCGCAACGCGTTCAGTGCCTTGTCGCGCGCGTCCGACCGGACCCGTTGCAGCGTCTCCACCTCGTCGAGGACGACGAAGAGCCCGGTGTGCCCTGAGTCGCGCAGCACGGTGAGAAGTCCCTGCAGAAACCCGAGCGCCCCGAAGTGGTCGAGGTCGCCGCGCACCCCGGCGGACCTGCGGGCGGAGGCCGCGACGTGCGGCTGGCCGCCGAGCCACGCCAGGACGGCCGCGGCGGTCGCCTCGTCACCCTCGGCGAGGGCGGCCCGGTAGCCGCGCAGGGCGGTGGCGAAGGACGGGGCGTGCCGGGACACCTCGGCGAGCCGCGCGACGAGCAGCTTCTCCACCTCGCCGGGCAGCTCGTCCTCGGTCGCGCCGGCCGCGAGGGCGTCCTCCTCAAGGGCGTAGAACCAGGCGTCGACGACGGGCCGCAGGGCGCTGGGCGGGAAGCTGGAGGTGGTGAGACGCTCGGTCAGCCTCCGGTAAACCGTCTCCAGTTTGTGCAGCGGGGTCTCGTTCTCCGAGATCTGGATCTCGGCCACGGCGAAGTTGCGGCGCTTGGCCCGCTCTCCCAGCCAGCGGGTGAAGAACGTCTTGCCGGACCCGTACTCACCGCGTACGGCCTTGAAGACGGATCCCCCGGACGCCACAGCGTCCAGTTCCGCGTCGAGGGCCGCCTCGAACCGGTCGAGTCCGGTGGCCAGCAGGTCGAGTCCGCTCTCGGGCACGGCACCGCGCCGCAGCGCGTCGATGACGGTCCGGCGGCGGGCGGCGCTCACCTGGGCGAGGCGTGGGGATCCGGTGGTACTCACGTGCACCAGTCTTCCATTTCTCCCCTGGCCGCCGGAAAAAGGAGCGGTGAGCGTTCAGCCGTCCTGAGGCGAAGGAATGATCCACCTCGGACCGTCGGACTTCGGCGAATCGGTTGACGGTCACCGGAAGGCGCTGCTGGAATCACTCTCCGTAAAGGCGCACAGGGTGGGGAGTGAGGTCGCATGGCGGCGCTCGACAATGTGAAACTGAAGGACGTACTGGCCGACGTCGCTTCGGGCGCGTTACAGCTGCCCGACTTCCAGCGGAACTGGAAGTGGGACGACGACCGTATCCGGGCGATCATCGCGACCGTGACGCTGGACTATCCCCTCGGCGTGGTGATGACTCTGCAGACCGGCGGCGCCACCCGGTTCCGTTCCCGGACGCTCACCGGGGCGCGTCCGGACGGGGATCCTTCAGCCGAGCTCCTGCTGCTGGACGGACAGCAGCGCCTCACCTCCCTCTTCCAAGCCCTCTGGCTGGACGCCCCCGTGGAGACGGCGGACGCCCGGGGAAAGCCCATCGAGCGGTGGTACTACGTCGACATCGCGAAGGCCGTCGGACCGCCCGCGGACCGCGACGAGGCGATCCTCTCCGTCCCGGTGGACAAGGTGCTCCGCACGGACTTCAACCGCACGGTGGTGCTGGACCTGAGCACCACGGACAACGAGTGCGCGGCCGGCCTCTTCCCCCTGCACCTGGTCTTCGACGCCCAGCGCGTCAACCAGTGGAAGAGGGCATACATCAAGGCGGACGAAGAGCGGAACTGGGACCTGTGGGGCCAGTTCGACGAGCTGGTCCTGCAGCAGGTCCGGGCCTTCCAGGTGCCGATGATCCGGCTGGCCGCCTCCACCTCCATGGACGCCGTCTGCGCGGTGTTCGAGCGCGTCAACACCGGCGGCGTTCCCCTGAACGTCTTCGAGTTGCTCACCGCGACCTACGCCGGGGACCGCGAGTACGTGGAACGGACCGGGGATTACTACCAGCTCCCCCAGGTGTGGGGGGAGATCAAGCAGGGGCTGGCGAGCAAGTACCCGGTTTTCGGCCGCCTGGAGAGCGGTATCGAGAACGGGCTGAGCAGCATCGACTTCCTGCAGGCCATCGCGCTGGTGCGCACCTGGGAGCGGAAGCAGCAGGGTGTCGGTACGACGGTGTCGTGCAAGCGACGGGACCTTCTGGACCTCCCACTGGCCGACTTCATCCGCCTGGCGCCGAAGCTCACCGATGCCTTCGCGTGGGTGGGTGATTTCCTGGAACGGCAGTGCATCGTCCGCCCGGGTGACCTGCCGTACAAGACGCAGCTCGTGCCGCTCGCGGCCGTCCGCGCCATTCTCGACACCGCCGCGGACGGTCTGGGGGCGGAGCAGAGGATCGAGCAGTGGTACTGGTGCGGGGTGCTCGGGGAGATGTATGGCGGGTCCACGGAGACCCGCTTCACCCGGGACGTCGAACAACTCGTGCCCTGGATCAGGCAGAACGACCGGGCACCCGACACGGTCACCGACGCGTTCTTCTTCGCCGACCGCCTCGACAGCCTCACCACCCGCAACAGCGCCGCCTACAAGGGGATCTACGCCCTGCTGATCAAACAGGGCGCGGTCGACTGGCACTTCACCGACGCCCCACTCAACCCCGGGCGCCTGGACGAGTACAGCGTGGACCTGCGGCAGATCTTCCACAAGGCATGGCTCAAACGGGGCAACAGCCAGGGCCTGCCGACGAACTCGATCGTGAACAAGACCCCGCTGTCCTACCGTGCCGCGATGGACATGACGGGACCGCCGGCCTCCTACCTGTCCACGATGGTCGCCGCCTCCGACATGCGGCCCGAGTGGTTCGACGACGTGCTCGCCACCCATTTGATCGATCCGGAGGCGTTGCGCGACAACGACTACGAGCGCTTCTACAACGACCGTTCCAAGCAGTTGCAGGACCTGGTGCACGACGCCATGGGCAAGAAGACCATGCTGCGTGACCTCCCGGAGGGCGACGCCCGATGACCACCAGGCCGAGCGAGCGGGACCTCGCCTCGCTCAAGGGCAGGACCGTGCCCGTGCAGGACATCCTCGACCTGTTCCAGGTGCGGGTCCGCGACCACCGGTCGGTACACCTGATCTCCCAGGCCCTGACGGACGCCGGCCTGACGACGCTGCCCGACTTCGCGGTCTGCGGGCTGCGCAGCAACGTCGACGTGGTACCGCTCGCCGCTGTCCCCGCGCAGGCGACACCGGCCACCCCGGACGACGAGGAGGAAGAGGAAGCACTGCCCTCGCACGCCCTTCCGCAACGTCTCCTGCTCGGCGACATTCCGTCGGCGCGGCGCGGCCTGGTGTCCGTCGGTCCTGGCACACCCCTGGCGCAAGCTACGTTCCTCATGAAGACCGAGGGTGTCTCGCAGATCCCGGTGACGACCGGCATGGCCCAGGTTCACGGCGTGGTCACCTGGGGTTCCGTCGCCAAGATGTACGAAGCGGGCAAGCCGCCGACCCTGGACAACGCGATGGAGAAGGACTCCCTGCCCCTCGCCGATGCCCGCCAGGAGTTCTTCTCGGCCCTCCCGGTCATCCGTGAGCACGGCTATCTGCTGGTCCGCGGCGACGACGGCTGCCTGTCGGGCATCGTCACCGCCGCGGACATCACCGACCGCTTCGAGGGCGCGGCACGGCCCTTCTTCATCGTCGGCGAGATCGAGTCGCTGCTGCGCCGCTGCCTGGGCGCGGCGCTGGACCAGGAAGCGATCAAGGCGGTCCAGACGAACAAGAAGCCCGACCACCGCAGCGGCCAGGTGTCGGACCTGATGTTCGGCGACTATCTGAAGCTGCTGGACGGCGACCAGACGAAGCAGTCGTTTGCGGAGCGCGCAGACGCCAACTGGGAAGCCCTGAAGTGGCCCAGCATGCCGCGGCAGCAGTTCATCGGCCGGCTGAAACGGGTGAAGGACATCCGCAACCGCATCGCCCACTTCGACGAGAAGCCGTTGCCGCAGGAGTTGCTCGACGAGCTGACGACCTTCGCCAAGGTGTTGCGGGAGTTCGTGGCGTGAGGACCAATTCGGTTGCCCTGAAGGCATCTTGGGGATACTCTACGCGTGCTCCTGTCTCTCCATTCTCGGAGGCTTCTTTGTCTTACTCGCTGCACGCGTACCTACCAGCGACCAGCTGGTTGCGGGCTCCGTAGGGCCCGTACGCGCAGCGCTGGAGATGAGACATGACTGACCTCGGTCAGGCGTGCCCATTTGCAGCAAGCGAGTATCTTCATGGAGGAACGGTGTCGGTCCACTCGACCCAGCAGGTGTGTAACCACCCGGCGCGTGACATCACCATCATCACTCTCTCGTCCGGAGTGGTTTCTCTCGGCACTGCTGTGGTGACGATGACGCTCCACGCGAGCCCGTTGGCGACTCTGACGACCAGCGGTGCCGCGTTCATGGCCGTCCTCTCCGCGGGCATGAACGTGCTCAAGCACGTCAGGCGCGACTCGTAGCACGTGCGGGGGCGGCCCTCGACTGGGCCGCCCCCGGCCCGCTTCTTTGAACTCAGTCCAGCGTTCGGGGTGCCTCCGGTCGAACGCCGGAGGCACCCCGAACGCCGTCAGCCGGCCTTGAGGGCGAACTGCTCCCGCAACAGCGCCTCATGCAGCCGCAGGGTGCGCCCGTCGGGCAGGGTCTCCAGCACCTGGACGCCGTCGTAGTTGAGGAGCTGCCGCAGGACCGCGGCGAAGCCGTCGCCCCGGGTGGTGGGCATGCCCGCGCGCTGGGCGAGCGCAGTCACGGGCAGGGTGCCGCCCGCGTCGAGCAGGGCGGCGAGGGCCTTGTGGACCTGTTCCTGCTGAGGCTTGCGGGCCAGACCGCCGAGCTGCCCCTGATACGTCTCCGAGTCGAGCAGCGCTGTCACGAGCGCCTCGGTCCGGGAGACGGGCGTCGGGGTGGGCAGGGCCTCGTCTCCCCCGGCCGTCGGCCCCACGTCGAAGAGCGCGTCGGGCAACGTGCCGGGCTCGGGCTGCTTCTTCCGGGACTTCCCAGGCGACTTCTTCGCGGCAGCGACGGCCGCCTGAGCCGCATGCTCTTCCGGGAGCGGCCTGCCGGCCTCCTCGGGCGCCCACCAGGTGGGCCTCTGGTCGCCCAGCTCCCGCCACCCCTTCGGCGGCTCGGATCCGAATCGCAGGAAGGCCAGCACCGGAATGGTGAACTCGGCCAGGGATGCACCGCCGTGATAACCGGCCTTGAGGGCGGTGTAGCGGGAGTCGGCGTCCCACAGCGCGACGACGGACGCGCCCGACTCGGGCCACACCACCCTCGGTCCGGACAACGCGATCTCCCCCTCGGCCAGCGGACCGCTGCCGGGCAGGCGGTGCCGGGCGGACGCCGGATCCGCGGCGGCTTCGACCTTCGTACCGTGCCGGTCGATGACGTGGCCGTGGTCGCTGGTGATGATGACGGCCATGCCCTGGGTCGCCGCGACTCCCAACAGCTCGCGAAGGCCAGGCACCTCATCGACCCGCCAGGCCCCGTCGCCCAGCTTCTGTTCTTTGGCGAGCCGGTCGTCGATGGCGTTGAGGACGACGGCGACATGGGTCCGACCGTCGTTGAGCGCCTCCGTCAGCGCCGGGCCGAAAGTGTCGCCCGCCGTCTCGGTGCGCAGGTCGTCCTTGTGGAACACGGCGGCCGGTGTCCCACCCCACAGCTTCAGGGTGGGGAAGAGCCGCTTCTCGTCGGCTTGGGTGCCCTTCATCAGGGTGCCCGCGAAGAGCGAGGTGCGGGACACGGCCGTCACGGTGGGCAGGGCGGCGGCCATTGCCCGCCGGAGCGGGGCACCCTCGGGCAGCGGGTCGAACTCCGCCCAGGAGCGGCGCAGTTCCTCGCCGAGCTCGTTCGCTATGGCCGCGCTCATGCCGTCGATCACGAGCAGCAGCACCCGCCGTTCCTCTTCGCGCCGGACGACCGGTCCGACCACGCGGTCGAGGAAGGTCTCGACGGTGAGCATGCCGCCGGGCTGGGTGCCGGACTCGGTCCAGGCGGCCAGTGAACGGGCGAAGGACGCGTCGATCTGCCGCCGCCGGTCCCTGACGCGTGTGCCGATGGTGTCGTACGCGGCCTTCATGACGGGGTCCGGGTCGCCGCCGGCTTCGATGTGCTCCAGGGCGAGGTCTACCCAGCCGGTCTCGGCGACGTGCCGCTGTATGACGTCGGCGACGGTGGGCGCTTCGGTGGACGGGTCGGTGGCCAGCCAGCGGGCGAGGCGCTGTCCCATGCGGGCGCGTTCGATGCGGGCGGACTGCTCCGGGTCGGTGGCAAGCCGGTGGTCCGCCAGGCGCCGTACGGCCTCCGCCACCGTGGCCGTGTCGCCTGCCGTCAGGGCATGGCCGACGGCCGTGAACCGGGCGTCGAGTCCGCCGCGCAAGACAGGGCTCGCCGCGACGGCCGCTTCCGCGCCGAACTGGCGGGCCAGCACGGCCGCCCGGTCGAGCACGATGCCGGTGGTGCGGCGTGCCTCGCGGGCCTGGTCGGCGTCGGCGCCGCCGCTGCGGTGCCCGACTGTCAGCAGCGTGGTCACGTACTCCTCGGCGGACCGGCCGAAGACGGTCACCAGGGTGTCGAGCTGTTCGCCGATGGCCGGGGGCTGGTCACCGAAGTAACGTTCGGCGCGGCCCCGCGCCTGGTACGTCCCGGGGGCGGGCTCGGCGTGCTGCCACAGTGCCGCGCATACGAGGCCGAAGGCGGCTGCGTCCGCGCCGCGTTCGGCGTCGACGAGGGCGAGCAGGGGTCGTCCGGCGAGACCGGCCTGGTCCTCCTCACCGAGGAAGGCGGTCAATCCGGCGCGCTCGAGGCCGCGCAGGCCCAGCAGACGTTCAGGTGCGCCGGGCCGGGTCGACCAGTGCAGCAGGGTCTGCGCGTCGAGCCGGTCGTCGCCCAGGCGCGACGGGCCGCCCTCGGTGTCGTAGCGACCGAGGCGCAGTCGGCGCTGGGCGAGCGCGGTGAGGGCGTACTGCTTGGACAGCCAGCCGCCGGGCACGGGCGGCCAGCCGCCGGGCGGGGTGGCGTCGAGCAGGGGTTCGGCGGCCCAGTTGACGTCCTTGAGCCGCGGGTCGATCTGCCGGGCGCCGAACGCCTCACGGACCACGTCCCAGCTGTCGACGGTGTCGATGCGCAGTTTGTGGACTCGGGCGAGGATCGCCGGATCGAGTTCGTTCTGCTCGCGGTCGGTGAGGACGACCAGCACGGCCGGGCCGGGGCGCCGACCCGCGAGATGGTCGAGAACGAGTTCGTGGACGGCGAGCGGTGATGGCGCCACCGCGATACCGGCGGTCCGGCCCTCGCCCCAGGCTGGTGCGGCGGGGCCGTCCCACCGGGGTGCGGACCGCAGCAGCACGACCCGGCGCCTGCCCCCGCCGTCTCCCGCGAGAGAGTCGGCGAGGGAGGACTGCGAGGACAGGTACTGGGTGACGGTCGCGGTGTTCAGCCGGACGGCGCCGGGGGCGACAGCGACGGTGTCCGTCATTCGACGACCTTCCAGGTGATCTCGATGGTCGCGTCGGGGTGGCGGGCGGCCAGCTCGGACAGCTCCGACTGCAGATCGGCGGCGGCCCGCGCCGCGGTCGTGCTGCGGCGGCCCGACTTCCCCGCGAGGCCGCTGCTCGTGGGCGGCGTCTCCTGCGGGGTGTACGGGATCCGCGGGTCGCTGGTCGGCGTGTCCAGGGACTGGCCGTCAGCCGTGGAGGTCCGAGGCGTGATGGGTGCGGGGGGCGGGGTGGCGGCGGCCTGGCTGCGCTTGACCAGGGCCACGACCTCGCGTTGGGTGCGGGTCAGGGCCTCGCGCAGGTCCGCGGTGCGCTGGTCGTCGCGGGCCACGTTGCGCAGCGAGTCGAGCAGCGCCGCGCCCTCGGGACCCAGTCCGGCGGCGAGTTCGAGGGTGCTCCAGGGCGCGGAGGCGACGGCCTCCGCGACGCTGCGGGCCTGCTTGACGGAGGTCCCGTACCGGTCGGCGCTGGTCTCGCCCAGATCGAAGGAGGCGAGGGCCTCCACGGTCTTCTTCGCCCCGGCCGCGCCCTTGCCGGCTTCGGCCGTGAGCGCGTCCAGCAGTTGCAGGGAGCGGCGGGCGAGGGCGAGCCGTCCGGTGTCGGCGGTCTGGTCGAGCCCGAGGAAGGAGGCGTGGGCCTCCAACTGGTGCACCAGGTCGGCCGCGTGGTCCCGGTGGGCGCGGGCGGACTCGATGATCTGGCGGGCGAACTGGTTGACCATACGGCCGCGCCGCAGGGCGGGCGCCTTCTGCCCGAACACCGTCTCGAAGCGCTGCCGCGCCGTGTCCCAGTCGGACTCGGCGGGCAGCGGCTGGCTGCGCAGCGCGTCGTGGTCCTTGATCGCGGACAGTTCGGGCGCGGGGTCGAGTACGGTGCCGCCGCGCACCCACACCCGGTCGTCCATCTCGGCGAAGGCGGCGACGACGAGCCGGGCGAGGAAGTCGGGCAGGCCACGCGGGTCGGGCTTGTCGGTCCAGTCGGTCAGCGTGATCAGGGACAGGTCCCCCGTGACGCCCTGGGCGCTGGCGAGCCGGCGGAAGTGGTCGGCCCAGTAGCGGGACAGCTCGAAGTAGGCCTCCTTCTGCTGCCCGAGCCGCAGGGGCCCGGCGATCCGCTGCATGAGCTTGCGATCGGCGGCCGGGACCTCCACCCGCCCGTCGCGAGCCTCGGCGGCGGCCCGGACGTGCGCGAAGACCTTCTTCGTGTCGGTGGGCTTGACCGCGATGCCGGTGGCGTCGGGGTCGAGGTCCGGGTGCGCCGGGTACTGGTGGGCGAGCAGCTTGCCCGCGACGTGCCGGATGCCGTCGTGCAGGCTCTGCCCGAAGGACAGGGTGAGCCCGTCCACGTCCGGGACCGGGACGAGGTGGTCGTCGAAGTCGGGCACGACGTCGGCGGCCTGCTTCTGGGCGAGCCCGTAAGCCTGCTTGAAGGCGCCCTTGACCTGCTTGAGCAGGGCCTCGCGCTGCGTTTCGAGGAGGCCCTTGGCGCGGCTGCGGTTGTCGGCGTTGAGGTGACCGGCGTACTGGGTGTCGAAGCGGTGCTCGTCGGCGAGGGCCTTGTCGATGACGACGAGGCGCCGGAAGTCGGCGAAGCGCTGCGCGGACAGATGCGCGGGCAGCCAGGCGACGGTACGGGACCGCTCACCCTGCTGGCGCTCGCGCAGCCGCCGGATGCGGTTGACGTCCTCGACGGGACCCCATTCACCCTCGTCGAAGGGGAGGTCTATGGCGATGCGCCAGCGGCCCTCCTCTTGCGGCATCAGGTCGTGGTCGGGCAGCTCGTCCTCGTCGGCGACGTTGCCGAAGACGATCTCGGCGGTGCGGGCGGTGCCGCGCCAGGTGAAGCTGAGCTGGTCGCTCAACTGGCCGTGCTCGACGCCCAGCTCCTCCGACAGCAGGCGCCGGGCGAGCGCGACACGGTTGCCAGGATTGTCGTTGACCTGGGCGTTGGCGATGACGGAGTCCACGTCGACGCCGGACAGCTCCAGCCGTACGCCGGGGTTGGCGTCGGTGCCGGTCTCCTTGATCTCGGGGAACCTGGCCGCCCACTCGGCGACCTTGTTCTTGATGATGCCGACCTCGGCGCCCGGGATGGGCGCGAGGACCGACCCGTGGTTGAGCGCTCCGAGCCGCCGGATGGTCAGCTCGGACAGGGCGGGCACGCTGGGAGCGAGCGCGGACAGCAGGAGCGTGCAGACGAGCCGGTTGTCGCCGGCGAACATGCGGCAGCGGTTGGCGCGCTGTGGGTCGGTGATGGCCTCGGGCCGGTTGACGTACTGCTCGACGTCGTCCTCGGTGATGTCGTACGAGCTGAGCAGGTATGGCCGCAGCTTTGTCTTGTAGAGCTTGTCGGCGGCCTCGAAGACGACCTTCAGGCTGTCGGTGAACGGCTTGTCGCCGCCCTCCGCGATCACCGGATAGAGGTCACCGATGGGGATGAGCTGTCCGAGACGGATCTCGTTGCGGTGGTCGGCGAGGAGCTGGCCCATGAGCTTCAGACCGGTACGGGAACGCTGCAGCGCGGACGAGATGTGGACGAGGGTGTCCATGAACGCCGGCGAGAACGGGTACGTCAGCCGGAACGACTCCGCGTCGGCGCCGGTCGTACCCTTCTCCGAGCCGAGGAGGGTGTCCCAGACCTGCGGACCCACCCGCCTGGTCTGCTCGAAGGCCGCGTCGACGAGGCGTTCCGCCTCGGGGTCCTTCGCCTTGAGGAGACGGGCGTGGGCGATCTGCGGGAGGTTACGGTCCTCCAGGGTGATCTTGTCGAACCGGCCGGAGGCAAGGTTCAGAGTGTCCTGGATGGACGACTCCGCGGCACCGGAGACCTCTTCACCGACCAGTTCGCGCAGGTCACGCTGGCGGGCGATGAAGGACACGACGGGGATGGCACGGCGGGCGTCGCCACCCTCGACGAAGTTCGTGATCTTGCTGGCCTCGCGGGCGACGAACTTCTGGTCGTGGATGAGGGTGGCGAGCCAGAGGATCAGCTCGTCCATGAAGAGGATCAGGCCGTCGTAGCCGAGCGACTTGGCGTGCTCGGCGATGACGGACAGACCGGCGTCCAGGGAGATGAAGCCGTGCTCGTCCTCGGCGGCGTTCCTGGCGAAGCCGGGGAAGAGGTTCGTGCCGGCGTCGTTGACGAGTTTCGCGCGCAGCTCGGCGGGGGTGGAGGGGGTACGGAGGTTGAGCAGGACGCCCGCCTCGTGGTTCTCCTCGGCGGCGAGTGCGGTGTCCAGGAGCTGCGGAGTCCAGGCGAAGCCCTCGCCCCACTCGTCCTCCTCGCCGTCGTCCGCGTCGCCGCCGCCCAGACCCCGGATGACCGCCTCGTCACCGTAGGTGGCGCGGTTGGCCCGGATGTCGTCGAAGAGGGAGTCGGTCCGGTACACCTGCGGGGTCGGGGCCTGAGGGTGCAGCTTCTTGACGTGTGTGACGTACCCGCCGAGCACCCGCTGTTCCAGGGCCTTCGCACCGAGCATGTGGTACGGCACGAGCAGGAACTTCTTGCCGTCCGTGGTCAGCCACTCGTGCCTGGTCAGCACCGGGTCGAACTCGGTACGGGCGCGGGCGGCCGGGTTGCCGCTGAGCAGCGCGTACAGCACGGCCATGAAGTGCGACTTACCGGAACCGAACGATCCGTGCAGGTAGGCCGCTTTGGAGCGGTGCCCGTCGAGAGAGGACTTGATGAGCTTCAGCGCCTCGTCGAAGTTCTCCAGCAGCCGCTCGGTGACGACGTAGTCCTTGAGCGCGTGCTCGGCGCCCTCGGGCGTCGTCGCCTCGGCGAGGGACAGCACGAAGTCCGAGGTGGAGATGGACTCCTTGATGTCGATGACATCGCGGAGCAGCGGCGGCTGAGCCATTACCTGTCACGCTCCCCGTCTGGCGGCTTCCGCCGCCGCTTGTACGCACTTGCTGGTCAGATCGTAGGCGAGGATCTGGAAGCCCTTGCCTCCCCGCACGAGACCCGGTCGCTCTTGACCTCACATCTCTTGCGAACGCGGTACAACCATGCGAATGCCTCACGGGTCATACGAGACGAAGCAATCACCGCCAAAGACCACAAGGGGGAAAAGTGGTATCGAACCGTTCCGTCCTGGTTGCCTCCGCGTTAGCGGCCCTGTCGCTCGGGACCATGACAGCTCTGGCAGCGCCGGCCTCCGCCGCGGCCGACACCACTCCGCAGAAGGTCTGCGGAAGCGGCTACAAGACCGTGAACTCGGCGGCCGTCGGCTCGCTGGGCACCGTCTACCTGACGTACAACTCCGCGAACGGCAAGAACTGCGTCACGACCATCCGAAGCAACCCCGGCACCGTCCTGGACATGTCCGCATGGATCTACGTCCCCGACAACGAGCAGAACAGCGACGACTTCGGGCAGTACTCGTCGTACGCGGGGCCGACCTACGTCTACGGCAAAGGTCACTGCGTCACCTGGGGCGGCAACATCAGCAACGTGTACGTACAGGTGAACAACTCCAACTGCAGCGCCCTGAAGGAGCACCGGGTCACCTTCACCCGTTGACCCGTCGCTCCCGACCGGCCGCCACGTTCCCGTACCGCCGCCTCCCGTGACCCGACCCTGCGGAGCCGACGGCCTCCGGGACAGCGCCCATGACACGCAGTCGTGCGGGAATCCGTGGTAGCCCGGCCCGCCCTGGCGGAACTCGTGGCCGCAAGGACGGACCACCCATGACCGTGGGACCAGTGCGGGGCCGGCAGGGCGGTCACGCGCGGTGGAAGACGTCGAGTGGGCCGTAAGCAGTCGGCTTGCTGTCGGCCAGCTCGGGGTGGTTGCCCACGCGGTCCCGGAGGATGCCGACGGTGTCGGGCCACACGGTGAAGTGCCCTCCGGTGCCCACGAGGATGCGGTCCCAGTCCTGGGAGGCCGAAACGCCGGCTCGGTCGATGACGAACCCACGGCAGTCGGCCGCATCCTGGTCGAGCGTGCGCACCAGTGCCGCGACCGCTTCCTCGCGGTCGGGCACGGGGACGTCGGTGAGGCGCAGCGTGATGCTCTGTGTCGTCTCGTCCGTGCGTCGCACGATGCCGGTCAGGGACTGGTCGTAGCCCTTCCAGCAAGTGAACTCAGCCTTCGAGTATCGATCGTCGGCCAAGGCGGCGGCCAGGGCCGCGCCATCACCCATCAGCGGCTCACGGTGTCCGACCGGCGTCTCACGGAACCCGAAGAGGGCATTGGTCAGCGGATGCACGGCGGAGAGCCCGGCGTTCCCCAGGTGCGCGAGGAGCTGATGGGCACCCGCGCTGTCCAGCTTCGGCACGTACCAGGTGAAGAAGCCCGCGGCCTTGGACGGGGCCGTAGCGGGGGCGTGGTCCGGGAACTCCTCCTGGAAGATGCGCCTGGCCTGTTCGTCGGGCACGACAGGCACCGTGTAGTTGTTGGCCCGGATGTGGTCCAGGAGTTCCTGGGGGAGGGCAACGTGGTGACGGCGCACGTAGTGAATGAGGTCGATCGGCCAGATCCAGGTGCCGTCGGTCAGCAGGGATTCGGAGCCCACGATCCACTCGTCGTCGGTGAGGGCGTCGCGCCGAGCGCCCATCGTGCTGTAGATCTCCCGAGCCGATTCCAGATAGGCGAGGATGCGGTCCTCGTCCGAGGGCCCGCTGCTGCGCACAGCAGCTCGCAGGGACGGCGCGTCGCCTACCGCGGCGTCCAGACCGCCGGTCTCGCGGTAGAAGCCCGCTCGCTTGGTCATCTTCACTCCTGTGTGCCTGCCGCTAGTGGGCCATGGGCAGGTAGGTGCGCCAGTAGCCATTGTTGCCGATAGTGGGGATCTGATTGAGGCCGAGATCGGGGGACGTGCCCACCTTGCTCGTGGGTGCGGTCACGGGCACGCCGAGCTCGTTGGCGACGGACTGGGCCAGGGGCAGCTCGGGCGGCTTCGCATCAGCCCCGGAATAGCAGGAGACAAGACGTACGGGCTCACCGTGATAGTTGGGGTTGCTGCGGATGGCATCCGCGATGTGGTTGGGGTGAACTTCGAAGTCCGTCAGGGTTTTTCCTGCGGCATTGATACGACCGGGTACGAACACCCCCTTGTCCGTGCCGTGGACGATCACGTCGTGTACGCCGGGGACACGGGCGACCCGTTGCAGGTTGTTCAGGGTACGTTCGTCGTAGCCCACCGTGGTGGTGCTCTTGCCGAAGTAGACCGGGTCACCCGAGACCAACTCGTAATCGCCGGGCCGCGCCGGTGCGGCGGGAATCCTCGAGTCGGGAGACTGGATCAGCTTCCACGTACGGGACTTGCCCATCTCGTCGAGGGCCGCGCTGTTCAGCCGGAAGCCGTTGAACAGGCCCTCCATTCCGCCGTTCTCGGCGACGATTCGGGCCGTGCTCCCACCTGCTCCGAAGGCGCCGCCGAACGCCATGCCGTAGCGGGCGGAGTCGCTCACCTCGTCGAGGCTGAGGCCCTAGCTCTCGCCGGTGGCCATGGCGACGGGCTGGGTGACGGCGAGGTCGACGGTGATCGATTCGAGCCCACCGATGGCGGCCGTGGCGAGGGTGGTGCCGGCGATGGTGGCGATCTCGGTGGACACGGTCACGCCGAGCGTGGCGGACAGCTCCACGATGGAGGCGGTGGCGGCTGCCGCGGCGCCCTCGGAGATGCCGAGCGTGAAGACCGCGAGGGCGGTGCCGGCGACGATGGTGGCGCCGACGATCTCCAGCTCGTGTTCCAGATGCTTGACGGCCTTGTGGACGACGTCGGCGTACTGGTCGAGGGCCTTGGCCATGTCGCGGGCGCCATCGATCATGTCCTGGAGCCAGCCGTGGCCGTCGTGGTAGTAGCGGCGCCAGAACGGGTCGTCGAAGGCGGATATCGCCTCGCCCTTGTTGTGCTCGATGATGCCGCGCGCCGACTTGTTCGCGGCGGCCGTCACGTCTTCCAGGTCGTCGGCGAAGTCCCGCCAGGCTTTGGCCGCGTCGCGCAGACCCTCTTCGTCGGCGTCCGGCCACCACATGCCGGTCAGGTCCTGGACGATCTCCTTGGCCTTGTCGGCCGCGCTCACTGCCCGCTCCCGTTGCCGTGGTGCGGGGCGGGCTGGATCTTGCTGAACATCGAGCGGACCAGCAGTTCGTTGTCGATGTGACCGTCGGCCATGTCGATCATGGCCGCTTCGATGCTGGCCAGGCCGAGCGCGAGAATCCCGGCGGCGGCCTCCATCCTCTCGACGTGCGGACCGTAGGACTCGTGGAACTTCTTCCCCTGTTCGTCGTCACCCCACGGCGAACCGGCCGCCGCCAGAGCGGTCTTGAGCTTGGTCAGCGCCTTGGCCAGGTCGGAGCTGTGCGTATGGAATTGCGGGGCCGTCGCCTTCAGAACGGCGATCTTGATGTCGAGTATCTTGCCGTCACTGTGGTCGCCCATGGCGTCTTCTGCTCCCCCTGAGTCGGCTGACCGGCCCGAAGACGGTAGATCACCGAGCCGGTTTGCTGCCGCGATCCCGTTAAAGGGGCGGCAAAGTTCCGATCAAGGTGGGCAAAGGGGCGCTTGCCGCATCGTGAGACTGTCGGCGTCCGCAGTGTCGGCTGCCCCTTCGATGGCAGTTCCCTCCGACGAAAGGGCCGTTCGGCTGATTCGCCCAGCTGGGCTCTGACAGGACTCGACGAGCCCTGCCATGGCGGCAGAGACCATTCCAGCCAAGCCCGGATCGAAGCACGTCGCTGTCATCGGCCAGGAGGCTGCGGCGGACGCCATCGGCCCGATCGGTACTCGTCCAGAAGTCGACGGCTCGCAACCGTGAAGGGGTGCTCGGAGCCCAGGTCGCGTTCCCGTCGTGCGACGACATCGGTCATCAGCTCGATCCCCATATCCACGTGGCCGAGCGCGGACCGGGTCCGGGAGAGAAGCTGCCGGGCCGCGAGCACGATCGGGTACTCGGGGCCGAAGCGCCGCACATACGCTTCGGCGACCAGCCCTATTTCCTCGTCGGCTTCGTCGAATCGGCCCAGAACGTACAGCGCCCAGGCGTGGTTGTGTCCGGCGCCCAGAGTCACCGTGTGATCGGGGCCGAGGAGCCGAGCGCATTCCGCCGGCAGTGAAAGCAGCGCTCCGCCTTCTTCGGTGACCACCTCAGCGGCCAGCAACATCTCCAGCAGACTGGCGCGAGCGCGCAGGGTCAGCGGATGCGCAGGGCCCAGTGCCGTGCGCCGGCCGGTGACGGTGGCCCTGAGGAGCGCGAGCGATTCCTCACGCCTGCCGAGGTTCGCCAGCACGAGCTGAAGGCCGTAGCCGCTGTCCAGGGTGTCGGGGTCCTCAGCCCCGAACAGTCTCTCCTGGGCAGCTCGGACATCGCTGAGCGATGACTCGGCTTCGGCGTACCTCCCCAGCCGGAACAGCGCCCGGCCGGCCCTGGAACGGGCAGCCAGTACCAGACGGTGATCGGCGCCGAGCAGCTGCTGTGCGAGGTCGGCCGCGGTACGGGAGGTCTCCCAGGCCGAGAGGTAGTCGCCGGTACGGTGCAGGGCGACCGACAGCCGTGTCGCGACGGCCAGGGCATCGGCCAGAGCCGACGGTTCACCGATGCGCCGCAGCAAGGCGAGCGCATGAGGTACCAGCATTCGCAGCCGCGGATCGTGGGGGCCCGCGTCGGGTACGCCGGGAACAGCGGCGTCGAGCAGCCGGACGGCCGTCCTGTCGAGTACGGGCATCCGTTCCGCGGGGGTCGCCGCCGAGACGCTGTCGAGCAGCACTCCATGGCTCTGCGCGCAGCGCACGCCGACGTCGACCAGTTCGGTCAGCGACTGGTCGAGCAGGGCTCTCAGTGCTGTTTCGGTACGGGCGCGGGGCAGGACGTCGCTGATGTCGGCCTGGTTGAGCAGGGACAGCGGAAGCGGCTCCGGAGCGAACCTGGCCAGGAGCCTCAGCAGGGCCGCCGCTTCAGGCAGCCCGCGCGCCTCGAACGTGTCGAGTGTCAGCTGCCAGGTCAGGCCGACCAGGTGCCGTGGGTCCGTCTGGGACAAGGCGTCAGCTCCTCGGTCGATGAGCTGGACTCGTTCGTCCTCGTCGAGATGGCGCTCGTAGGCATCCATCGTCCAGGGGTCGAGCACCTGGTGGGAGAGGAAACCGCCCGCCAGGGTGAGGGCGAGCGGCAGCCGCCCGAGACGGTCCGCGATCTGCGCCGCCTGCTCGGGTGTACCGCTGCGCGGGGCGAGGTCGCACAGCACGAGTGCGGCATCCTCCCGCGGCAGTACACCGATGTGCTGCAGTTCGGCCCCTGGCCACCAGCGGGCGGCTGCTCGCCGAGTGGTCACCAGGACAATGCCGCGGGGGCTGGTGCGCAGCCAGCTGCCGTCCCGCAGGATCTCCGGCTCGTCGGCGTTGTCGAGGACCAGCAGCCAAGGTTCGGCGGAGCGGTCGAGATACTGCCAGACGAGATCCGCTGCGGGACGGAGACCGTTGCGGGCAGCCAGCAGTTCGCCGTCGCCCGCTCCCCGGTCGGCTGCGACGGCCAGCATGCCGGCCCGCAGGCTCGCACGGTCGGCCGCGTTGACCCACAGAGCCACCCGGCACTGTTCGTCGGCGATCTCCTGGAAGAGGGTGTACGCGACCGCTGTCTTGCCCGATCCGCCCATGCCGTACAGCACGTAGACCTCGCCACCGCGCTCTGCCTCGACACTCGCCCGCAGGCGTTCCATCACCTCGTTGCGGTCGCGCAGTACGACGGGAGGCCGCCCCACTGCCGGGCGGCGCACCGAGTCCGGCCCACCGGGCCCTGGCCCGTCACCGCCGTAATGGTGATGCTCGTTGATGTGCTGGTCCCCCGATGCCTGGTAGACACGTCCCTGGTCCTCGGCGTGACCGTCCATCCCGCCCGTCATCGTTCGGCGATGTGCTGGTCTCGTCCCGCCTGGTAGACCCGGCCCTGGCCGGACGCGGTGGCGTGCTGGGTGATCTGCCGGGCGGCCGAGCCGCCGGGATCGAGTTCGTCCAGCAGCCTGCGTAATTCCTCTCTGGCGGCGGGCCGGGCGACGAGCAGCCGCCGTACCGACCCCTGCCACTGCGCGCGCAGTTCGTCCAAGGTCTCGTGGTCGTCGGCCGCCGTGGCGGCCAGAACGTCCTCGCGAGCCACCTCCAACTCGGCGGCCACGGTCTCGGCACGCTCGGGTTGCACGCGGCGCCAGAGCTGGACGAGTCCGTCCCGCGTGCGGTGCCAGGCGTCGGCCGCCATCAACGTGACCAAGGTGGTTCCCGCGCTCTGTGCTAGTGAGGTCACTTCCGGGTCCACTTGCACCCCTCCATTCGCCGATATTCCCTACAGCACAGAAAAAACGTCCCGCCTGCCAGGCGTTTACATGATTTTCTTCCCGACCAATATCATCTCACTCCTGAACGGCGTCGGACAAGGATGAGTCAATCCACGCCATTACCCTCACCACCCGCGTCCAACACATGGTCAGGCACCCTGGGTGCACGCTACAGTGACACACCCGAGCCGACTGAGGGGGAGACGAAGATGACCAGGCCATGGGAAGCCGATCCGGACACCAGTTTCAAACAACGCTTGGGGAAATCACCGCAGGAACTCGGGAACACAACCGGTACCCCTGACTGCCCGGACATCTGGGAACTCACCAACGGAGACATTGCCGTGATCGGCCGAGACCTCACCCAGTCGCTCGGCAAGAATCTGCCCGACGGGGTCTCGATCGGCTCGGACGAACGCCTCGTCGTCATCCCACGGAACATGCTCGTCGCGGCGAAGCCGGATATCCCCAGTGTTTGATTCCTTCCCCGGCGGCGTCTCCCAGCGTATGGATCGCCCCACGTACCACGAGGACTTCGGCCGGGCCTACGCCAGCGGCATCGACTTCCTGAACAAGCTCGAACGCGGACAGCACTTCAAGGAGCGCGGCTTCGCCAGCTGGGAGGCTTTCGCCGCCGGCGACTGGACACGAGCATTGTCCCTGGCCGAGGAGAGGCGCGACGACTACGCGCAGGAAATCCAGAAAGCGGCCCGGCTGGGAATTTCGCACCGTCGCCTTCGTGTCGTGGAATTTCCTGTCACACCGTACGTGCAGTGGGAGATGTTCGTGCTTCGCGTGCGGGTGGATCAGGGTGACGACATCAAGGTACTCGACGCCCGGAAAATCAGGGACATCGAGAAGAACCGTCCGGCTCCCGAGGTAGTCATTCTCGGGGACGCCGTCATGTACGAAGTCGTTTACGACGACGACGGGAACGCGGCGGGCGCCAACCGTTTCACAGACCGGGAACTGATCCGGGAAACCTCCCGTGGATTCGACGCGCTTTACGAGCGCGCCGAGGGCTTTCACGCGTTCTTCGACCGGGAAATCCTGCCACTCGACCCGCCCAGAGTTTCCGGTATGCGGACGGGCGCGGCTGGCTCCCGGTGATCAGGGCACCGACACGCACACGAGCGGGACGGCCGACGCCGGCCGTCCACCTCACGGCGCGGGAAACGGTCACGCAGAGGGGGAGGGACAAGGACTCCCCCACCGCCCCTCACCGCGGGCGAACTACGAGGATCAGGGGCCCTCTGCCGTGACGGCAGTTCCGTCCGCGGCATGGCTCTCAGCGTGTTCCGCGACGAAGGACTCGTGCACTTCCTCTGCTTCCACAACCACTACTCGGTGCCTCGGCCTCGCCAGTTCCGAGTCGGAGAGGTGCTTCTTCAGCCGCTTGGCCATGGGACGGTAGGTCGCAAAGGTGAGACCGCCAGAGACAGCGGCCCCGACGACGGGGATGGCCTTCGAGACGCTCTTCGCGAAGGTCTGCTTCGTCATGTCGGCGCCGATGTAGGCCGCGACCTTCTTCACGATGGGGTAGACGACACCTTGGGTGAGTGCCTTCTGAGGCAGCTTCTTGGCGACCTGCTCCGCCATGATCCCCGCGACCTTCCCCACAGCGGCGTTCGCCGACTGGGCACCGAACATCACGCCGAAGAACAGCGTGAGCACCGCCTTGGTCGCGTCGTCGACGTCATCGCCGCCGTCGGAGAACAGATCGGGCCAGCTGTAGAGGTAGGCGAGCTTCTGCGCGATACGCAGCATATGGCCGAAGTACTGGGCCATGTCGGCGGGCACGGTGGCGGGAAGGGCCATGAAACCGGGTAGCCCTGCAGCGGCGGAGAGAGCGCTGGCCTTGGTGGTTTCGTAGCGGATGGAGTCGTTGGCCGCCTTGTCCAGAAGGTCGACCGGGATACTCGCCGCCGCGGGGGTCTCTTCTATGGCTATGCGGATCTCGTCCTCGGAGCAATAACGTGCCAGCGCCCTCCGGAGGTACGCCTCCCTGTCAATACGCACGCCCGGAAGCCTGGCTGCGCCCACCAGCACCGCGGAGAATCGCGACTCGGGAGTCTCGCTCACTTTGCCCTGATTCATAGCAGGAACTTACAGTAGCTCTGACCTCCAGTGGACCTGGTTGCGCCCACTCAGTTCGGGCTCCCTCATGTGAGTGACGGTTCGCAGGCGGGATCGACCGCAAGGTGCGGTCTGTGCGGCCGAGTTGGGTGCGCGGTGTCACCTGCCACCCTTGCCCCTCAGGCTTACGTCGGCTGGGTCAGGCCCTACGCGAGACGGACACATAGGGAAGCCCTCGGCAAGCACACGGTTGCCGAGGGCTCTGCCCCTGTCAGAGGGCCGCGAACTCGATGAACGCGGTCCAGGCCGTGGGTTCTACGGCCAGGGCGGCGCGGGTTGTGTCCTTCGAGTCGCGGACGTAGACGGCGCCGATCCCGGCCGCAACCTCAACGCACTGGCCGCCGTCACCGGCGCTGTAGCTGCTCTTGAACCACTCCAGACCATCAGTGTCAGGCCCGGCCTTTTCCCCGCTCATCTCTCTCCCAGCAACCTTTCGATCAACGCCAACGATTCTGTCGGAGTGTGAGCCTGCGCGCGAAGGATCCCGTACGTACGCTCAAGTTCTCGCACCTTCAGACGCTCCGTGTGGACACGGCTGTCGCCTTGTACCTCCGTGTACGCCATCCTGCGCCCATCCTTGGTCTCCATCAAGGTGAACGGGCCAGCGAGTCCCGCATGTTCCTGGCGAGACAACGGCATCACCTGGATCACCACGTTGCGCTTCTCCGCGACCAACCTGAAATGCTCCAACTGGCCTCGCCAGACGGCCTCCCCGCCGAGCGGCCGGAGCAGGACAGCCTCCTCGATCACAAAGCTCAGATGCGGCACCGGGTGTCGAGAGAAGATCTCCTGCCGGGCCAGTCGTGCGGCCACCCTCTGCTCGATGAGCGCTTCGTCCAGCAGCGGCTGCCACATGGCAAACACCGCTCTCGCGTACTCCTCGGTCTGCAACAGACCATTGACCAACTGAGTGTCGTACACATGAAGCTCCAGCGCCTCGGCCTCCAACTTGGCCGCATCCCGGAAGAACGCCGGATACTGAGCCCGAGCCACCTCCTCCTTGCTCGCGCTCAACACCCCACCAGCCTCCAGCACCTCATCCGCCTGGTCGATGAACTTCGGCGGCGGAATACGTCTCGCCTGCTCGAAGGAAGCGATCGTCGAGGCCGAGTACCCCGTCAGTGACCCGAGCCTGGCGCGGTCAAGCCCTGCGCGATCCCGGAATAGCTTCAACTGCCGCCCGAACACGCACAGCACGCCCGTCCCAACCTCGTACTCCGGCTGCCGAACCTCGTCGCCCACGCCGCAGCTCCTCCCGTACGACCACCAGGGTCACCCGCCCCCGCCCCGCCCCCGCCCAACGCACGGCCCGGAAACCGGTCACGCCCAACACCACGTACAAGCGCACTGCCCACATGTACAGCCCGCACCGTCAGCAGGTCGCTTCTGTTCAACGCTACGCAGAGTCCACGACCGTTGACTGCATGAAGTCAGCAACTCCCCCGAACGGGCATATGCCACAGCACCCCGCACCCGCACGCGAGTTCGCCATGCGGTTCACCTCAACCCCACGCGGTGCGCGTCTCGCCCGCAGACTCGTCTCGCACCGCCTGAACGACTGGGGCCACCCTTACACGACACCGGCCAACGAGACGCTCACCCTCATCACGGCCGAGCTCACCGCCAACGCCGTACGCCACGGACATGTCCCCGGCCGGGACTTCCACGTCCAACTCACCCTGGCCGAGGACACCTTCCGCATTGAGGTGACCGACACCCGCGCCGAGCAACAGCCCTCGCCCACCTCCCAGACCTCGGACCCCCTGTCCGAGTCCGGCCTCGGCCTCCATCTCGTCGCCGCCCTCGCGGACGACTGGGGTGTCACCCCTCGCCCGACCGCCCCTGGCAAGACGGTCTGGGCGGAACTGCGCGTACCGAAGGGAGGCCGTCCGCAAACGCACGCGGTGGGCCCCCATCCGGCAGACTCGGCATCGACGTACGGGCACAACACCGAGTCATCTCCGGCTACTTCACGACAGCACGACGGCCTCGAGTTGCGGCCGGGGGCCGCCAGTTGCGGAGGTCGTCGTCGGTGAGTCCGTGCGTGCCCTGCATCTGCTGGCGGTAACCGGCGAAGAAGTTCGCCGGAGAGCCGCTGTAGAGCATGTCGAACTCGTTGTGCCACTGGTACAGCCACGGCTGGAGTTCCAGCAGGCCAGCGAGGAATGGCGTGATCTCCTCGGCCGACAGCGCGGTGTTGGTGAAGTACGTGGCGAGTGCCTGCGCCTGCTCCCGATGGTCCCAGCCGGCCCACCCGTACAGCTCGGGCGTGGCGGCGTTGGTCTGCCCGTAGGAGATGAACCGCTCCTTCGGCACGTCGAGCTTGCCGCGCGCCTTCCAGTAGGACGGGCGGAGGAAGTCGGCCGAGGTGTACTTCGGCGGCACGGGGATGGAGTCCCGGATCTTCCGCTTGGCTAGCTCGTCCGGAGCGGCGTCCTCCTTGCGCTGGAGGTCCCAGACCTCTTCCCAGTCAGCGCGCTTCTTCAGCCCGGAGGGTTTGTAGCGCAGGGCGGAGAGGAACGGCACGTGCTCCTCGGTGACCAGCTCGGTGACGACCTTCGCAAGCTCCTTGCGGGTCGCGTAGAGCTTGGCCACGGAGACGAAGTCCTCGTCACGCGAAAGGGCGTCGGTGAGACGTGCCAGGGTGAGGATGGTGGGCTGGCCGTTCTCGTCGAACCAGAGGTCGCGGTTCTCCATACGGTCGAGCAGCCAGGAGCGCAGGGCCTTCTCCTGAAGCGCGTCCCAGCCTTCAGTAGCCCAGCGGCGCTTGTACTCGGGGCGCTCGACCATGCCGATGGCACGGTTCGACTCGATGGCGTCGACCCGCTTCTGGACGATTTCCCTGTAGGGAGCGGGCCAGTGTGCGGGGATCTCCGTGATGGGCGTGGAGTTGTGCCGCCTGAACCACTCGTCACTGGCCTCTTTTGCGGCTACGCGGCGAGCGAGGACAATCTCGAAGGCGCGCTCGCCGAGGGCGAGTTGAGGGATGTTGGGGTCGCCGGGGTCCTCAGAGACGCGGAGGTCTTCCGCGTGGAGGCTGTAGAGCGAATAGACCTGCCAGTCCAGTTCCTCTTGGAGGGCAATCATCTTGGCTCGGGTGGACTCCCAGGCCGCCTTGGCCTCACGGAGGGTGGACGCGGTGGGTGTGGACTCGGCCGCGAGGGAGGAGGGGCTGGATGCGGACAGCTGGTGGGCGAGGGTATCAAGGGCGGTAGCCAGCGAGGTGGGGTAGCTGACAGGAAGGGGAAATTCCTGAAGCTTGGTACCGGTGAACTCATAGAATTGCTCCCAGAGTTCTGTCTTGATGCCCGACTGATGCCCTTCGGTTCCTTTACTGTGACTCACCATCTTAAGCCAGAGACCAGCAGTAGAACTATTGAGCAGCCCGAGCAGCCGCAGGTATTCCTCCTCCGTCGCAGCCTTCGGCAATTTAATGGCAGGGGCGGTACGGCTCGAAACTTTCTCCCCCTTATTGAGGGCAAAATTGGCATGAGTAGCCACGAACGCAAAGAGAATCGACCATGGATGAGTATCCGCATCCTTAGGGATCTGATGCCACTCCCACCATGGGCGCCCGTCGCTAAAATACGTCCCACCAGAGAATGTGGAGCGATCACCTAGGTCCGTGCGCGCACTCCAAATTCGATTCGCAATGACTGGCATGTTCGCCAGGTCTACAAGATTTCGTTTCTCATCGTACGGATGAATCGCATGGTCACCTTGATCAAAGACGTAGTCGCGCACTTCGGTGCCAGCCACAATACGCTTAACGTACGCACCTTCGGCTCCGAAACGCCTGAATGCGTGCCCAGGAGCCGTCATCGCGTCGTCGGCTCCAATGATCCCGTAGGGGCCGATCCTTGCAACGCTGACCTTGAGGAGCGAATTCGACTCTGAACCAATTTTTTCTACTAGTTCTAGTCCACCAGCAGCCAGGATCCAGGGCTGTTTACCGAAGTATTTCTTGCGGTCCAAGTCATCCACAGAGACCCATTGACTCACCGAACCAGGCTTGTTGATCTGCTCCACAATCGCCTGCCAGACCAGCCCCTCCTCGGCATTGTCCGGAGTAGACGGCTCACCCTGCACGCTTCGAACGGTCCGAATAACCGGCGATCGCCCGTCGCCGCCCCGCTGCCTGCCCACCAGAATGACCGTTGGCGTCCCATGCCCCGGAATATAGGCACCCGAGGTGTCAATGACTTCGGTCAGCTCCACCGCGTGTCCGAAGTACCCCTCGATGAGCTTGGTGCCGAACTCCCGCTTCATGAAGGAGTTGGCCGTAATCTGCCCGACCATTCCATAGCCGTGCCCCTCAGTGTCCCCACGCTTGGCCAGTTCGAAGAACCGCTGAGCGAACGGAACCGATAGCGCGTACTTGCCCGCACATGCCGGATAAAGCTTTCGGTACAGTTCGCTTAGCTTCTTGTCCTTCACCGTGATGTAAGGCGGGTTTCCTACCACGACGTGGTACCGCCCTGGACGCAGGATGTCCGGGTATTTATCTACGTCCTCCGTGGCATACTTGAACTCGGCCAACTCGTCCACGAATTGCTCGTCCAGCCCGCCAAACAGGTTGCCCTGCTGGGAGCGGCGGGACTTGATGAGCGAGTCTCCTACCGCCAGATATACCGGCCAGTCGTACTTCGCGGCCTCCTCCATCGTCCGCACTCCACCCGCAGCCATCGCTGCAACCAGCAACCGGAATCGAGCGATGGCCACAGCGAAGGGATTGACATCGACACCGTGCACAGATTTCAGCGCTGCCGCTACCCGCTCGTGCACGTCCTTATCCGACTGGTTCTCCGCCCATAGCCGCACCAGCCGCCGAAACGCCCCCAACACAAAGTGCCCCGACCCACACGTAGGGTCGATCATCTTCAGTTCCTCGTACCCGAACTCCCGAACCGCCGGGTTCATCGTCCGGTCGAGGATGAACTCCTCCACGAACTCCGGCGTCTGGAGCAGCGCATACGTCTTCCGCGCAGCCTCGCTCAGGTCCTGGTACAGATCCCCCAGGAACCGCGTGTCCCACCCCTCCGTACCGTCTTCATTCAGCGGGTCGGTGAAGTCGTGGACGAGGACACCCGCTTCGTCCCTCCCCCGCCAGAACTCGACCAGCTCCCGCGCACCGTCATGCGACAGCGGGATTTGGTACAGCGGGTTGTGCCGCTTGTCGAAGAGAAGCCGGCCCGCCTGCCCCTGCCCCAGTTCCTCGAAGCCCTTCTCCAGCCACCCCCGGTACGTCGGGTTCTCGTCCGACTCCACATACGCGTCGTACCGAGACTCCGCCAGCTCCCGCCGGTCACCCTCCGGCCCCGTCAGGTACGGCTCCGGAATCAGCCGGTTGTCCTCGCAGAACCGCACGAACACAGTCCCCAGCACCCACGCCACGGCGACCTGCGTGACCCGCTCGTCCAGCCACGAGTTCCACGTCGCCGCCGTACGCCCGAGCTTGCGTGCCTGGTCGTACTCGGCCCTCAGCCGCGCGCCGACATCCCCCAGCGCCTTCACCTGTCGCCCGAGGTCGGTCTCGACCGCCTTGACCTGCTGCTTCAGGTCGTCCAACAGAGCCTTGCGGTCGATCACTTGACGTCTCCCTCGACACCACTTGCCACAACCTCACCGGACCCACGATGGGCGTTGCCCACCCACGTGTCCGGAAGCTGGATCCACTCCCCCAGGCCGGCCTGGTACGGCACGGCCACCTGCCCGAGCCGGGGCTCGCGCGAGGGGTCGCTCTGCGGGACCAGGAGCCACAGCCCCCGCCCGCCCCACCGGGCCGCCGAGGCCAGCCGGTCCAGGACGCCCATCGCGTCGTACCGCGCGAACACCCCGGCCTCCGTCAGCAGCACAGGACCACCGCCGCCACTGTTACCCAGCAGCTCCACGATCCGGGGCTCCACAGAGCCCCACGCCGTCCGCGCGTACTCCGCGAACCGCACCGCACCCTTCGAACCCGGCTCGGCAGCATCCGCCTTGAGCAAGGTCTCCCAGGTGGGCTTGGTCCCCGGCGTGACCTGTCCGTGCAGAGCCTCCAGGAACAGCTCCGTCACCGACACCGCAGCCGCGCCCAGCCGCTCCGCGCCCAGCTCCCGCACCGCGTCCCGCACCAACTGCTGCCGCACCGTCAGCACCCGGTAGCCGTCCCGGCGGGCGGAGGCGAGCAGCCGTTCCTCCGCCCGCACGGCGCCCGCGAGCTCCGGGTCGTCGGCGTACCGCGTCACCGCCCCCGCCCGCGTCGACTGCCGCCACGCACCCGTCGTGAGGTAGCTGGACGCGTCGTCCACCCGCGTCGGCAGGTAGCGCAGCGTCCCGGTGTCCTCACGCATGCTCAGCGACAGCTCGAAGCCCGCGTCCCGCAGAGCCTTGGTGAGCGGGCCACCGGTCGGCAGTTCATGACCGGCGCCACCGCGCCCATCCACCACGACCAGCTCAGGAAAGCGCGCCCGCACCCGCTCGTGCACGTCCTCGCCCATCAGGCCGGGCTGCCGACCCTCCGGTACTCCCGGAATCCAGCGGACGAGCCCGGCCTGCGTGAGGCGCAGCGCCCGTACGAGCGGCAAGTCGCGCGGATAGATCTCCAGGCGCGGAGTGGCAGCCGCATTCACCGACGCCGCAGCCGCCAGCTCCACCATGCGCCGCTCGTCCCAGTCCACCGCACCCGGCGGGACCGTCAACGCTCCCAGCTCGGCCAGCACAGTGGCCGCCGTCGGCAGGGTGTCCAACCTGGCGAGCCGATCCGCCGTCTTGCCCAGCCGGGTCGCGTACTCCAGCAGGCCCGGCGCGGTCGGGGTGTCCGGGCCGTCGTTCTCGCGCACGTCGAGGGCGAGCAGGCCGGCGCCCAGGGACTCGTCCGTCGCCTTGCGGTTCGCCTGGTGCTGGAACTCAGCTTCCTGCGGCAGCAGCTGCTCGACCTCGACCACAGCCCGTACAGCCGCCAACGCCATCGCACGTCGCTGCTCACGCCCGGCGAGGTGCGTGCCGCGCCGGACCGCGAGCGCGTCGGCGATCTCCACCGCCGAGGCGACCCGCCCCATGCCCTCCAGCAGGTCGATGATCTCCTCGCGCAACGCCTCGACCGCAGGCTCGGCCTTCCAGCGCTTGCGCTCCTCCTTGAGCATCTGCGGGATACGACCGTGGCTCAGGCCGAGCACATCGGCGACGTCCTTCTGCTTGGGCCAGACACCGATGTCGGGCAGCACACCGTGCTCGTCCGGCAGGCGCAGCAACAGCCGTACCATCTCCGCCTTGTTGCGGTTGGAGCCGTTGTTGTTGACGGCGGGCACGAAGACGGTGGCGAGAGTGTCGAGGCTGACCGAGCGCAGGGTGCGGGGGGACAGCGCGCCCGCCGCCGCCCCCGTCGCGAGCTGTCCCGCGACAGCCGACTCGGCGGCCGTGAGCTGCTCCAGCTCCTCCTTCGCCTCCGCCCGCCCCTTCGGCGTCAGCGGCGAGACGGGGATCTCGCGCAGCCGCTCACCCCACTCCCGCTGCCGCTGCTGGACCTCGTTACGGGTCTTGGCACCCAGCCCAGGGGCGTTGACGAGTTTGCGCCGGCTGTAGTCCAGCAACTCGCCGACCGTTGTGATGCCCAAGCCGTACAGGAAGGACTGGGCGGCGGGCGTGAGACCGGAGACGGTCAGCGGGGTGTCCCGGGTGACCTCGGCGGCGAGCCGGTCGCGCTGCTGCTCGGCGGTCTCCGGCTCGGCGTCCGCGATCCCGGCGGCGGCGACCTCCGCAGGCGTACCCTCGCCCGCAGTCGCAGCGGCCGGGTGTCGGCTGCGATGGCTGGACGGGACGGTCTGCGACGCGTCCAGGAACACCTTGCGCCAGGCGTCCCGCATCGGCTTCAGCTCGGGGAACCGCTTGCTCGCGTCGCGGTGCAGGGCCTTCTGGAAGAAGGCGACGAGCCCGTCCCGTACCGCCGGGTCGAAGGCCTCGGCCGCGATGGTCGGGTACGGCCACTCCTTCGCGTCGGTCATGCGCGGCAGGAGGCTGCCGTCGCCCCACTTGGGCAGCTCGCCGGAGGCCATCTGGTGCAGGGTGACGGCGACGGCGTACCGCTCGGCGTGCGAGTCGTACGAGCCGCGTGTGATGACGTCGACGAAGGGGTCGAGGTAGCCGTCGGTGCCCGCGTCGGTGTTCTTCGCCGGGTAGCCGGCCAGGGAGAAGTCGATGAGGACGAGTTCGCGCGTGCGGTTGGGGCGGATACGGATCGCGATGTTGTCCGGCTTGATGTCACGGTGCCAGACGCCCTCGCCCTCCAGGAAGTCGACGGCGCCGAAGAGATAGTCGCCGTACGCCTCCAACTGGTCGACCTGGAGGCGGCCGTTCTCGCGGAGCTGGCGGGAGACCGTCTCCTCGCGGCGGCGCGGACGACTACCGGCCTCCGGGCCCTGGCCGCTGTCGTCCCGCTCGTCACCGACGTACTCCAGCGCCAGTACGGTACGGCCGCCGATGTGCAGCGGCTCGGGCTCGACGAGGCGGATGATGCCGGAGTGTGGGCGCAGGCGGCCCATGGCCTCGGCCTCGCGGGCCAGGATCTCGCCGCGGTTGTCGGAAAGGGCGACCTTGAGCACGGCCAGTGGGCGGGTCTTGCGGGCCTCGGCCTGGACGTCGCGGACGAGGAAGGCACGGCTGGTGGAGCCGGTGCCCAGGCGGCGACGGATCTCCCACCGGCCGGCCAGCACGTCGCCGGCGACGCCCTCCAGCGGGTCCTTGTCGGCAACGGACCCGTTCTCCTCGCCGGACCCCTCCGTACCCGTGGCCGCCGGGGCGGGAGCGGTCAGGGAGTCCTCGACGACCTCCAGCAGCTCCAGGAACTCGTCCACGCTGGAGAGGCGCTGGCCCGGCCGATAGGCGGTCGCCGCCTGCACCAGGTCGTCGACGTCTTCCGACAGCCCGTCCACCAGGGAGCTGGGACGCAGGCCCTCCCCCGCCTCCAGGCGGGCCAGCAGCTCGGCCTGGCTGGCGGCCGGGGCCTTGCCGGTGACCAGCAGGTAGGTGAGGACGCCGAGCCCGTACACGTCGAGGTAGACCGGGTCCGGGTTGAGGGCGGTGAGTTCGGGGGCGAGGTAGGCGTCGGCGTCGTCGGCCACGTGCTGGGCGGACAGCGCGGTCGGCGCGAAGCGGGTCATGCCCTGGCCCTGGGAGGAGTCGCCGCTGCGCTGGGTGGCGATCTGCCAGTCGGAGATCTGGAGCCGCGGGCTGAGCCAGGCGGCCTCCTCCCCGACGGCCTGGCCCTTCCTGCCGCGCGGCCGGGGGACGACGTGTACGGAGCGGGCGGCGAGTGACCGGTGGTGGATGCGGCTGGAGTGCGCCGAGCGCATGGTTTCGGCGAGCTGGCGTACCAGCGCCATCCTGCCGAGGATGTCGAGCTTCTCGCCGTACTGGACCAGGTACTCGTCCAGCTTCAGCGTGTCCGGGTGGTAGTCGAAGATCAGGGCGGGGCCGGCGGCATGCCCGGAGGGGAAGTACTGCTTGAGTTCCACCACGCCCGGGTGCTTGAAGCGGCCCAGCACCGCGGCCTCACGCCGGGCCGCGTTCTCGACGGACTGCCTGAGCGAGGCGTCCGAGCCGCGCTCGCTGAGGTAGATCCGGACGCGGGCGGCTTCGGGCAGGTCGCTGTGGCGGGCGAGGTAGTCCGCCCAGGTGGGGCCGGAGTCGAAGGACTTCCGCTCCAACTCGTACGGACCGACCGTGTACTGCGCGTCGCTCTTGCGGACGCCGATGTTCTTCAGGGCTGCCGCGATCTCGCGCGAGCCGATCGCGGTGATGCGGCGCCGCTCGTCACGCGGGGGCTGCTTGAGCATCTCGACCAGCTCGTCGACGCTGTACACGCCGTTCTGGTCGTAGGCGGGAAGCCGTACGCGCAGGCTGTTGTCGGTGAAGCAGACGGCCTCGGCGACCCAGACCCGCTTGCCGCCGGTCTGCGCGAGCAGGCCGGCCAGTTCCTTGGCCTTGCGGTTGACCAGGTGCAGTGGGTTGCCGTGCGTACGGCGATGGCCGCCGGGCGTGGTCTGGACCCAGGTGCCGTTCTCGGAGGTGACCGAACCGTGCCAGTCCTTCAGCTCGATCATGCAGAGGCCGCCGGGGGCGACGACCAGCAGGTCGACCTCGCGGACATGACCGGTGTTCGCGGTGAAGGTGAAGTTCGACCAGGCGCGCCAGGGGTCGGAGTCCGGCAGCTTCTCCCGGATCGCCTCCAGGCCGCGGCGTTCATGATCGAACTCGGACTCGGTGACCGTGACCCACCGGCCTTCCCGCATGCCTGTCCCCACTCGTCGTGTCTTTCGAGGGCCACCGTTCCCCATGGTCAGACCCTGTTCGCAGATCTTAGTCCCTGCATGTGACATGAAAAGGGGCGGTGAAGGACGGGACTATGGGACGGATGCCTCAAACTGGCCATACGGGGCATCATGTAGCGTCGTACGCAAGTTCAGCCAGGCCGAGCGCCTGCTTCAGCGTCTCGGCGTCGCGGATGTGGATGTTCACCCTGTACTGATGGTGACCTGTCGTGAGCGGATAGGCGTCAGGGGCCACCTTCTCGATCGCTTCGCCATGCTGCAACCGGAAGTTGACCACCCCCGTCGAGGGGAAGGCGTAAGCGAAGCCTCCGTACTGGCTGCCCTTGCGGCGGAGCCGGAGGTAGCGGGTGTAGTCGAGCGGGTCGCCTTCCTGCCACGTCTTGCGCTTGATGCCGTGGACCCCGACGTTCGTCCAGGAGACCGCTTCCGTCAAGAAGTCGATGAACTGCTGGGCGGCGGGGTTGAAGGCGAGCTGCTCCTTCACGGCTTCCTGGCCCTCCTCCGCGACCCCTGGCACCTCCCCCTCGATGAGCCATCCGAAATCCACCTCCTCGTCACTGTCGGGATGCACTGTGACCGAGGGTTCCCGGCTGGCAGTGGCCGCCGATCCCGACTGGTTCGACAAGAGGTGGCGAGCCAACTCGGACGCGTCCAGCTCGTCCGGTGTCCCTTCGAAGCAGACATAGGTGAGCTTCACGAGGTTCCCCCTGTTTGTCGTGCGGACTGCGCTGGTGACGACACGCTACTGAAGTCGACCCGACTCCGGCGGTCATACGCACCCCAGGCCCGGCCCTGGCCGTAAAGCGACGCGTCCCAACTCGGTTCTGCACTAGTGTGTTCCTCGCTGCGCACCTTCCCGGAGGGTACGTCGGCGGCGTTCAGTGCCGGTCCTCTGCCGCGGCTGGCGAGTGGTTTCCATCGCGTGTTACCCGCGGTGTGAGTGCGGATGCCCGGTAGGGCGATCCCTGCCATTCCCAGCTCATGCCGAGGAGTGGTCACTCATGAATCCCGTCGAGTACAAGTCCGCGCGTCGTATCTGGCTTCGCACGATGCTGGTCGACGTCGCGGCAGGAGTCGCTGCCAATCTTGTGGTTGCGGCTCTGAACGCGGCAGCGCACCTGCTCTTCTGACGCAGGCATGTGGCGGGCCCGGAGAGCCCGCCACTCCGCATCTCAGCACCATGCGTCAGAACAGCCGCAGCTCAGGTGGTTGCTGGCCGCCCGACTTCTGCCGCCGTCCACGGTTCCGTCGTCCTCGCCGAGGCCTGGGCAGATGTGGCACGCGTGCTTCCTTGGGAAGGTTCTCCCACGTGGGGCGCAGTCCGTGGATCTCGACTTCGCCCACGACCTTCTTCAGGTAGGCCCGTGTCTCCTCATCCGTCGAGTAGAGCACCGTGGCACGGCTCGCCCGGGTCATCAGTACGTGGTAGGCATGACGGACAAGACGGGCGAATTCCTGGTCGTCGACGCTGCCGGCCTTCACCTTCGGATCGAACGACCCGGGTACGGCGACACGCTTGACGCCCGAGTCCGGGTCCTCGCGTTCCTTCCCCCGGCGGAACACCCACCGATCGCCCCGTCGCACCATGTCCTCACCCATGATCACGCCACACCAGTCCCATTCGAGACCCTGCGCCGTGTACACGCAGCCGATCTGATCCAGCCCGTTCTCGTGTACGGACCATATCTTCGCCGGTGGTGCGTCGTTCTCGCAGAAGCTGTCGCTGTCCGCGTTCCACGGACGGTGCCAGTCGCCGATGCGCACGTCCGCCTCAAGTCGTTTCTCATCACCCAGAGGTTTCGTCCAGGGCCAGCAATAGCCGGCGACCATGCGCGCCGAGGCGCCCGCACGGGCTTCGGTGCGAATGATCTGTTCGAGATCCTCCGGGGTGTCCACCACCTCGATGTGCATCAGGCCATCGGGTCGCCACTGCCACGGCCCGGCGTCCGACACACCGAGCACGTCGCGGACCCAGCGGATGTAGGAATCACTGCCGCCGCACCGGAACTGCTCGCGGAGGCCGTACTGTGCCACGTGAGCGTTGTGCCGTCGCGCCGCATCCTTGATCAGGTCGACGGTACCGACTTCGTTCGGCCGCACGGACTGGCCTTCGTCGAGGAAGAACACTGTCAGGCGAGAGGCGTCGAGAAGCTCGTCCACCTGGGGCTGGGTGCCTTGCTGCTCGGGTTTCCAGAAGCGACTGGTCGAGCGGTCCCGCAAGCGGTGGGCCTCATCGCAGATGAGCACGTCCAGAGGTGGATCCGGTGGAGTGACGAAGCTGCTGAAGTAGGTGAAGGTCTCCCTGAACTCCCGGTCCCCGTATCCCACATGTTCCTGGATCGCGCCGTTGAACGCCCGGCTGCCGCTGGCGTACTTGACGGTCCTGCCCTGTGCTTCCAGCTCCGCCTTGAGCTGGAGACCGATCGCGCTCTTGCCGGTGCCGGCACCGCCTGTCACCAGGAAGACAACGCGGCGCTCGTCTGGTATCAGGGCTGGATTCAATGGATCTGGCAGGACCTTGGAAGCCGTTTCCAGGATCTGGTCGGCTACCTCCTTCTGGCGCCCGCGCAGAGTGAACACCGTGTCCTCTCCACGTGACCAGATCATGGCGTCGAGAAGAGGTGTGTTGCGCAGGCCCATGCCGCGCAGAAGTATTTCGGCGGCGGAGGCACTGCCTTCCTCCGCAAAGCTCGTCCGAAGGTCGGCCATGAGCCTGTCGCGTCTGTCGTTCGTGTACACACGGGCATAAGCGCCCGTGGGTGCGTCCACGTCGATCAGAGGCCGCACGGATGCGTCAGTGGCGTTGTGCAAGTAGGCGAAACCACGGCACTCGAAGTCGTAACCGTGCAGCGGCCCTCTTTCGCTCCTGAACGCATCGTAGTACTCGCGCAGTTGCAGAGCTGGATGCTTCTTGTTGTCCATTCCCGGTACTTGCACCAGCTCCGCCGTGGCCTGTTCAACCCTGGTCACCGTCGACCAGCGTTTCAGCTCCACGAGCTCCACCGACAGTCGGCGCTCCTTCGGGTGTTGGCCCACGAGTACGACGTCGATGAGCCGTGGGCCACCTGGACGTTCGCTCTCATCGAGCGTGGCGGCGCATTCCACGATCATCTCCACATTGCCACGACCTGCCGCGACCAGATCGTTGGCAAGACTCACCAAGCTCTCCGCCCAAGCGGAGCGCTCGCTCTCCGAGGCGTCCGTGCCACGGAAGTGTTTCCACCTTGCGGCCAGATGGGGCACCATGCGGCGCCTTGCGTTCAGAGTGAGTAAGTCCTGCGCCGTCAACTTCAGCAGGAGCATGGACACGAGAGGGGTCCCCCAGAGCACGAGTGACTCGTGCGGGTGGGGGCGTGTCCTTGAGGAAGCCCGTCGGGCCGCAACCTGTACGGATAATCTTGGGAAGCACCGCTGTTGGTCGAAGAACAGCGCGCCTCATGTCGGCGTGAAGCGCAGGTTTCATGACCGAATCATTCACGCCGTGTTTGGTTTCCAGCCGAAGTCCGCGACTCTCAGCAATCCGGACTCGCTCTTCATGAGAGTCAGGAAGGCCGAGCCAACTGTCGTCCGTTCATCCCATGGCGGGCTCACGCTCCGTCTGACTGCCCGCGAGTTCGCAGAGCTTCTTCCGCGTCTCGGGGTCCGTCGAGTACACGATCGTGCCGACCATGCCGCGGGTGAGCAGCACCTTGTAGGTGTTGCGGATGAGGCGGTCCACGTCGGCGTCGGAGGTCGTCTTTTTGAAGACCGGATCCTTGGACCGCGTACGGTCCGTGATCCAGCGGTCGCCGCGCCAGACGAGGTCGGGCCCGAGGATCACGCCGGACCAGTCGTACTCGAAGCCCTGGGCGGTGTAGACGCAGCCGACCTGGCCGAAGCCGGCCGGGTCGGTGGCCCACAGTGCGGACGGCGGAGCCCCGGAGACCGAGCGCTCACCACGGAGGTTCCAGGGGCGGGCCCAGTCGCCGATCACGACATCGGCCGGGAGGGGGGCGCCGGGCTTGGGTTCCGGGGACCAGGGCCAGCAGTAGCCGGCCGACATGCGGGCGCCATAGCCCTGGGCTCGGCGGGCCTCCAGGAACGCCTCCATCTCCTGGGGGCTGTCGGCGACCAGCAGCTGCATGCGGTCGTCGGGTTCCCAGACCACCGGCCCACCGGGCTGCAGGCCGAGGAGGCGCACCACCCACCGCAGATACGCGTCGCTGCCGCCGCAGCGGAACTGGCTCTCCAGCGGTACGACATGACACTCGAGGCCCTGGGCCGCCGCGGCCGCCTCGATGTCTTCCACCGTGCCCATCTCGCCGGGGCGCACCACCTGGTGTTCGTCGAGGAGGAAGACGGGGACCCGGGCTACGTCGATGAGCTCGTCGATCTGCCGCTTGCCTGTTCGCTGGGCCGCCGGTGTGTAGCGGTTGGCGGAGGTTTCACGAATACGGTGGGCCTCGTCGCAGATCAGGACGTCGAGGGAGTTCTGCTCGGTCGCCATGAAGCTGTTGAAGTACTTGAACAGGTCCTGCACCTCGCGTTTGCGCGTGCCCGCGACCTTGCGCATCGTCTTGGTGAACGATTGAGAGCCTGTAGCGTGCAGGGCCGGGACGCCCTGCCGATACAGTTCGCCGAGCAGGGAAAGAGCGATGACACTCTTGCCGGTGCCGGGGCCGCCGGTGACGACCACGACCTCCTTGTGGTTGGACCGCTTGGCTTTGCGCACCGCGTTGAGCACCATGCGGTACGCGACCTGCTGCTCGTCCAGGAGGACGAACTGCTCGCGCTCGCGCACTTCCTGGGCTGCGACGGACATCAGCTGTTTCGACGGGACCGTTCTGCCCGACTGGAGTTCGTCGGCCGCGCGGGCTCCAGGCACCTTGTCGCTGAGCTTGGCCCGCAGGTAGTCGATGAACTCGCCACGCTGCTCAGCCGTGAACAACTGACCGGCATTGTCGAGTTCGATCGCCCGGAGACCGCCCACGCCAAATTCCGTGGCGTTGTGCAGATAGGCCACGCCGCTGACCCTGCCCGGGCGTTCGGCCACCGCGCCGTTGAAGTTGACCAGGTACTCGCAGTAGCGGCGTACCTGTTCTATGGGGTTGAGGACCGGGTGTGCGTAGGAGTCGATCCGGCACAGCGCCGGGTCGTCCTCGTCCGGCTCCGCCTGACTCCACTGCTTCAGCTCGACGACGACGTAAGACGGTTCGCCCGTGACAGGGTGCGCTCCCGCGAGGATGGCGTCGGCGCGCTTGCTGTTCAACGGCAGCGCGTACTCCAACATCACCTCGACCTCACCAAGGCCCGCGTCGTTCAGCGCGGCGGTTAGGGCGGGGATGCTCCGTTCCCAGGAGCGGACTTCACCGGCGCTGGGTCGGTGGCCGTGCATGTGGGCGAACTGTTCGGTGAGATGAAGGTAGAGCGAACTGTCGAGCGCTCTCGCGGCGATGGTCTTTGCGGACTCGCGGAACAGCAAGGACTTCCCCCAGGCAGCACGAACTCACTCGTGCGGGTGGGGGCATGTCCTTCGAGACCCCGCCGAGGCGGAGCGGAAGCCCGTCGGGCCGCTATGACGATGCGATCAAGCGTACCTGGCCCCTGCTCCGAGGCGGGGTCGGCTACCGGAGGGGCCCCGCACTCGGACGGCCTGATTGCGAAGACGGGTCACGCCACGCCTGTCAGGAGACGTGGCGTGACCCACGGTTCGGCCGGCTACCGCGCCGCTGTCACCGCCGGGGCCGGTGCGTAACCGGTGGGCCGGGCGGTGAAGGTGCCTCGGCCCTGGGTGCGGCTGCGCAGGCGCGTGGCATAGCCGAAGAGTTCGGCCAGTGGCACGGTGGCGGTGAGTACCACCGCGCCGGCGCGGGACTCGGAGCCGGTGACCCGGCCGCGCCGTGCCGCCAGGTCGCCGAGCACACCGCCGACGGCGGCCTCGGGCACGGTGACCGTGACCTCGGCGACCGGCTCCAGCAGGGCCATCGCGCATGCCCGCAGCGCGTCCCGGAGTCCCAGCCGGCCCGCCGTGCGGAACGCCGTCTCCGACGAGTCCTTCACATGCGTCGACCCGTCCGTCAGCGTCACCCGCAGCCCGGTCACCGGGTGACCGCCGAGAGGTCCCTCGGCCAGGGCGTCCCGGCAGCCGGCCTCCACCGCACGCACGTACTCCTGCGGCACCCGGCCGCCGACGACGGCCGAGCGGAACTCGAAACCGCAACCGCCGGGTTCGGCCGTCAGTGGCTCGACGTCGAGGACCACATGCGCGAACTGCCCTGCGCCTCCGTCCTGTTTGACGTGCCGGAAGACCAGCCCGGACACCCCGCCGGCCACGGTCTCCCGGTATGTCACCCGGGGACGGCCCACCGTGACCTCGGGCCCCGACTCACGGCGGATCTTCTCCACCGCGACCTCCAGGTGCAGTTCGCCCATCCCCGACAGCACCGTCTGACCGGTCTCGGGGTCGGTACGCACCACCAGCGACGGATCCTCCTCGGCGAGCCGTGCCAGCGCGGAGGCGAGACGGCCGGTGTCGGAGCCGCGGCGCGCCTCGACCGCCACCGACACCACCGGGTCGGCGACCGCCGGTGGCTCCAGGACGAGCGGAGCGGACGGATCGCACAGGGTGGAACCGGGCCGGGCGGACTTCGGTCCGGCCACGGCGACGATGTCCCCGGCGACCGCCCGGTCCAGCCGGGCGTGCCGGTCGGCCGTCACCCGCAGGATCCGCGCGACCCGCTCGGTGCACCCCGTACCCGTGTCCCGCACAGTGTCTCCCTTCTCTATCGTGCCCGAGTAGACACGGAGGTACGTCAGCCGCCCGGTGGCGGTCGCGTTCACCTTGAACGCCAGTGCGGCGAAGGGGGCTTCGGGGTCGGCGGGGCGCAGTTGCTCGGCTCCGTGGTGGGTGCCGCGCACGGGCGGGACGTCCAGCGGGGACGGCAGGTAGGCCACCACCGCGTCCAGGAGCGGTTCGACGCCGCGGTTGCGGTAGGCCGAGCCGCAGAGGACGACGAGGCCGTCCCCGGTGCGGGTGAGTTCGCGCAGGGCGGTGACGAGGGTGGGCGTGGACACCGTCGACCGGTATTGCGGCGTGTCGACCGTCGGCTGCATACAGAATTCCTCCATCGCCGCCGGATGCAGTTCGGCCACGGTCTCCTCCAGCGCCCGGCGCCGCCGCCACGCCTCCTCCCGCAGCGCTTCGGGCACCGGCCCCTCCGCGGCCGCGTCGCCGTCGTCGGGCCAGACCAGTGCCCGCATGCGCACCAGGTCGACCACGCCGGTGAACGTGTCCTCCGCACCGATCGGCAACTGCATGACGAGCGGTGCCGGGTGCAGACGCTCGCGGATCGACGCCACGGCCGCGTCGAGGTCGGCGCCCGCCCGGTCCAGCTTGTTGACGAAGGCGATCCGCGGTACGCCGTGCCGGTCGGCCTGCCGCCACACGGACTCGCTCTGCGGCTCGACCCCCGCCACGGCGTCGAACACGGCCACCGCCCCGTCGAGGACGCGCAGCGAACGCTCGACCTCGTCGGCGAAGTCGACGTGTCCCGGTGTGTCGATCAGGTTGATCCGGTGGCCGTCCCAGGCGCAGCTCACCGCGGCGGCAAAGATCGTTATGCCGCGGTCGCGTTCCTGGGGGTCGAAGTCGGTGACGGTCGTGCCGTCGTGGACCTCGCCGCGCCGGTGTGTGGTGCCGGTCGCATACAGGATCCGTTCGGTGACCGTGGTCTTGCCGGCGTCGACGTGGGCGAGGATGCCGATGTTGCGGACGGTGGCCGACCGGGCGGCAGAGTGCGGACGGGGTGCGGTGCGCATGGCCCGATGCCTTTCGCGGGATACAAGGGATACGGAATGGGCGGCGCGATTCCCGGGCAGGCAACAGCCGATCGGCCGCCGAGGGGGTCCGGTGGTCACCAAGGTGACGGATGCGGCGGGCGAATGCGAAAGGTGTCAGCCGTGTGCCACGGGGTTCCGGTGCCGGCCGCGCTGCGGGCACCGGGCGGACGAGGACACGAGGATCACCTCGTACCGGGAACGGGGAGCGGCGGCGGAACGGTCACGCACGGCACTGCCCCCCTCACCTGTCGACCCGTCATGGACGGCGCGGACCCGCGGTTGCGGCGCGCGACGCATCGTGAGTGTAGGGAGGGTGACCGGCCGGCAGCACGGGCTTTTCTCCACCACCGGCATTGCCGAAGCCGGCGACCCGGCGGAGAAATCCGCGATTTTCCCCTTCCGTCCCTTTTTCCTCGCTCTTCCAAGAATTCCTTCCACCGCCGCCGACATGTTCCGGACATCCACCCGACGGACATCGGCCAACTTCGCGACGCGGGCGGCACGTTGTCCCGCCTCGCGCACCAATCCGGTGCCACCACAAGGGGAGGGTTGCTCCGTATCCGCGTCTGGCCGAAAAACGACGGTCACGGGTCGTTCACGGAGCACCGGCCGCCAGCGGCCGGGCACCCGGTCCCCCGTCGCCATGGTGGCGATCACACCGCCCGGCGCACGGCAGTTGTCCCGCGGCCGCCCATGGGCGGGCGAACCCGGCCGCCGTCGGAGCTCGGCCTTCCGCGTTACCGGAACGCCGGCCGCGAACCCGCTCTCCGCACCGGACATGGCCGAGAAGCCGGGATTCCGGGGCCCCGGCCGAGGCTCCGCCGCCACCGCCGGAGCGGTGTCGGGGGGTGGCCGGTCGACGCCCTCCCGCTCATCGAGCAGGCCTAGCCTGTTCCGTCAGCAGCCTTGAAATGATCACGGCAAGCACATGGATGGGACTCGATTGGACACGCACAAAACGCGGAGGACGAGGTTCACCATGCTGCGCCGCGGCCTGGTGATCCCGGGACCCGCGCTGGTACTGATCGCGGGAACGCTCCTCTCCCGCGTCGGCGACTCCCTCGCCTCCCTCGGCATGGTGCTGGACGCGGCCGACCGCGGCATTCGCTGGGGAGTCACCGAGGTGTTCCTCGCCGAGCTGATCCCCACCGTCCTCGCCGCTCCGCTCGTCGGGGCGCTCGTGGACCGGCTCAGCGCCCGCACGGTGTGCCTGTCGGCGCTGGCGGTCCAGGCGGCGTCCTTCGGAACCGCCGCCGCGGTCGACGGTTTCCACCTGCGGGTGGCGCTCATCTCGCTGTCCGGGCTCGCCGGTGTGGCGTCGGTGACGGCCGGTTTCAAGATGCTGCCGGTGGTCGCCGGCTCGGAGCACACCGGGCGGTCGAACAGCTTCCTCACCGCGGGACTGTCGACGGCCGGGCTGATCGGCCCGCCGCTGGCGGGTTTCCTGCACTCCGCGCGGGGCACGGCGTTCCTGCTCGCCGTCGACGCGGTGTCCTTCCTCGTACTCGCCGGTTGCACGGCGGTGGCCGTCCCGCGGCGTGCGGACGTGGCTGTCGGCCGCCGCCCCGCCACGAAGATCTCCGACGGCTACCGCGCCCTGCGCGACGCCCCGGTGGTGGGCGTGCTGTTGCCCACGCTCGCGGCAGCGATGCTGGCCACCAGTGTCGAGGGGGTCGCCGGCGTCTTCTATCTGCGAGGCGTGGCCGACGGCAACGAGACCCTCTTCGGGTTCTTCCTGGCCACCTGGGCGCTGGGCAGCATCCCCGGTGCCCTCCTGGCCGGACGCGCCGGCTGGTCCGGGCGGCACACGGCACTCATCCTGGGCGGGGTGCTGGGGATCTCCGTCGCGCTGCTGACGGCCGGGCTGCTGCCGGTGGCGGCGGTGATCTTCCCGCTGTTCCTGATGGGCGGGTTCGGCAATGGTGTATGCAATGTCGGTCTACGAAACGCGGTGCACACTCAGGTACCGGCTCAGGTGCACGGCAGCGCGTGGGCCTGCTATCAGGCCCTGTCGCGGACCTGCATCGGCCTGGGCTACGTGCTGGGCACCCCGAACGCCCTCGTGCCCAGCCGAGGCCAGGTGATCATCTCCGGTGCCGTCCCGCTGGCCTTCGCCCTGTGGGCGACGCTCGGCCTGTTCCGCCGGGGTCAGCCGTTCCTCGGTGAGTCGCCGGCGAAGATCGGCGAGGCGTCGGGCTGACCGGCCGGCCATGCCGGCGGCGCGGACGCCGTGGGGACACCGTCGACGCGGAAGGGTGCCGACCGCTACCGGTCGGCACCCTTCCGTGAAGTGTCCGAGGGGGGACTTGAACCCCCACGCCCGATAAAGGGCACTAGCACCTCAAGCTAGCGCGTCTGCCATTCCGCCACCCGGACAAGGTGTCTGCCGCCTTTCCGGGGAGGTTCCCCGCGGCGACATGGACAACAATACCAAGCTTTCGGAGTGCGTTTCACCTGCGTATGCGGCGTGTGGGCAGGACCACGGGGTCCGCCGCGCCCATGGCCCCGGACCCTTCACGGCACGTGAACACCGTCTCACTCTCCGGCCGCGTCGGCCGAAGCAGGGCCGGGCTCGGCCTTGGATCCCGTTCGTCAGGACCTGTCGCGCTCGTGGTAGCAGTGCCGGGTGTGCTCGGTGTGCAGCCGCATCAACAGGGCGGCGCGCTCCTCGTCGCGGTCGGCGATGGCTTCGACCAGTTGCTTGTGCTCCTTCCAGGACTGTTCGCCGCGAGTTCGGGCCACCGGCGTGTAGAGCCAGCGCACCCTGCGCTCGACCTGCCGCCCCAGCTCGGCGAGCACCGCGTTGCCCGACAACTCCATGATCTTGGAGTGGAACACGCTGTTCAGGGCTACTGAGCCGGCGGTGTCCTGGTTCGCGACGGCCGACCTGCCCCGCAGCAGGAGCTCTTCGAAGACCTCGCGAATCTTGTCGTCCGCGTTGACGGCGGCGAGCCGGGCCGCCTCGGCCTCCAGGAGCGTACGGACGGTGAGGAGCTGGTCGGCCTCCGCCTCGGTCGGCTCGTGCACGAAGGCTCCCTGCGCGGGCCGCAGATCGACCCAGCCCTCGGTGTTCAGCCGCTGCAGCGCCTCACGCACCGGCTGCCGGGACACCCCGAGGTGCCCGGCGAGCTCGCTCTCGACCAGGTGCTGGCCTGGCTGCAGCGCACGGGTGGTGATGAGTTCGAGCAGCGCCTCGTAGACGCGGTCGCGCAGCGGGCCGGGGCGTTCGAGCTTGGGCACTGCTCCCTGCGGCAGTCCGGTCGACAACATCGCGGGTCCCCCTTCTGGGCATACCGTCCGCCGTCGACGGCACGCTGTGTATGCAGTGGACGCCCAGTATCGATCGCGTCTTGTCTACGATCTACGGCGCACAACCGACCGTGGGCCGTGAACCGGGCGCGTGACTGGTGATCTCAAGGGCACCGTACGACCTGTCCGGCATAGGACAAATTGCCGCCGAAGCCGAAGAGCAGCACCCGGTCCCCGCTGAAGAGCGCGCCCTGCTCGGTCAGTTTGGAGAGGGCCAGCGGGATGCTGGCGGCGGAGGTGTTGCCCGATTCGGTGACATCGCGCGCGACCACCGCGTTGACGGCGCCGATCTTCTCGGCCAGGGGTTCGATGATGCGAAGGTTGGCCTGGTGCAGGACGACCCCGGCCAGTTCCTCGGGGGCGACTCCGGCACGCTCGCACGCCCGGCGGGCGATGGCCGGCAGCCGGGTGGTGGCCCAGCGGTAGACACTCTGTCCTTCCTGGGCGAACCGCGGCGGCGTGCCCTCGATCCGTACCGCGTGGCCCATCTCCGGCACCGAACCCCACAGCACCGGCCCGATCCCGGGCTCCTCCCCGGCGGCGCACGCCTCGACGACGACGGCTCCGGCTCCGTCCCCGACGAGCACACAGGTGCTGCGGTCGGTCCAGTCGGTGACCGCGGACATCTTGTCGGCGCCGATGACCAGGGCACGGTTGGCCGCACCGGCGCGGACCGTGTGGTCGGCGGTGGCCAGGGCATGGGTGAATCCGGCGCAGACCACGTTGACGTCCATGGCGGCGGGCTCCGGGATGCCGAGCCGGGCGGCGACCCGGGCCGCGGTGTTCGGGGAGCGGTCGATCGCCGTCGAGGTGGCCACCAGGACGAGGTCGATGTCGGCGGGGGCCAGGCCGGCCGCCGCGAGGGCCTTGGCGGCGGCACACGATGCCAGTTCGTCGACCGGCTCTTCGGGGCCGGCGAGATGCCGGGTGCGGATGCCCACCCGGCTGCGGATCCACTCGTCACTGGTGTCGACCATGCCCGCCAGGTCCTCGTTGGTGAGCACCCTGGCGGGCTGGTGGTGGCCGATGGCGGTGATGCGCGAGCCGTTCAACTGGAATCCCCCTCGTTCGACATGGGCAGCGGGATCCACCAGTCTGGGCAGTGACTCACGGGTACGACGGCAGGTGAAGCCACAGGAATCGGGCGCCCCTGTTGTCGGCTTCCGTCAGACCCTCGGATACCCGAGCATTCACCCGGTGAACAGCTGCGCCGCCTTCTGCACGAGTTCGTAGAGCCCGTACCCCAGCGGCGCCGCCACCCACAGCCAGGCGAACGCGATCAGCCCCCGTCGGCTAGGCGGACTGGTGTCGCTGGACATCGGCGGCCTCCCTCGGCGCGGGGATGTGGTGACGGGCGTGGACGGGGCGGACGAACTCGTTGGCGACGAAGCCGAGGACGAGCAGCCCGATCATGATCGCGAACGACAGCCCGTAGAGCGCGGATCCGTGTTTGCCGGCCGCTTCCTGCCGGTCGGCGATCCAGTTCACGATCAGCGGACCGAGCACACCCGCGGTCGACCAGGCGGTGAGCAGCCGGCCGTGGATCGCACCGACCTGGTAGGTGCCGAAGAGGTCCTTCAGATAGGCGGGGATCGTCGCGAAGCCGCCGCCGTAGAAGGAGAGGATCACCAGTGCGCACAGGACGAACACGGGCTTGGACGCGTCGCCGGCCAGTGCGAGGAGCAGGTACGTCAGCGCTCCGACGCCCAGGTAGACGCGGTAGACGTTCTTGCGCCCGATCATGTCCGAGGCCGAGGACCAGCCGAGCCGGCCGGCCATGTTGGCCGCCGAGAGCAGGGCGACGAATCCGGCGGCCGCGGAGGCCGACACGGGTGTGGAGGTGCCGGCGAAGAAGTCCGAGATCATCGGGGCGGCCTTCTCCAGGATGCCGATGCCGGCGGTGACATTGGTGCAGAGCACGATCCACAGGCACCAGAACTGGGGAGTACGCACCGCGCTGCGGGCCGACACCTGAACGCCCGTGAGAGAGCGCACGCCGGCGTCCTGGGGCGCGTCGGTACGTGGAACCCGGACGAGGAGGACACCCAGCGACATGAAGACCGCATACGAAAGACCGTGCACGAGAAACGCGAGTGCGATCCCGGAGTGGTCGGCGCCGAAGGAGTCGAGCATCTGGGCCGACCACGGCGAAGCGATCAGCGCGCCGCCGCCGAAGCCCATGATGGCGATGCCGGTGGCCATGCCGGGGCGGTCCGGGAACCACTTGATCAGGGTGGATACGGGCGAGATGTAGCCGATGCCGAGACCGATGCCGCCGACGAAGCCGTAGCCGAGGACGATCAGCCAGTACTGCTGCGTCTGTGCGCCGAGCGCGGAGAGCAGGAAGCCGGAGGAGAAGCAGACGAGGGCCACGGTCATCGCCCAGCGCGGGCCGTTTCGTTCGACGAGCGTGCCGCCGAACGCGGCCGACAGACCCAGCATCACGATGGCCAGCTGGAAGGGCAGGGCGCTCTCGGTGCCGTCGAGATGGAGGGCGGCTTCGAGAGCCGGCTTGAAGACGCTCCAGGCGTAGGCCTGACCGATGGAGAGATGGACGGCGAGAGCGGCGGGCGGAACGAGCCAACGGCTCCAGCCCGGGGGTGCGACAGGGGGGCTGCTCATGGTGCCGGACGGTAGGTGCGGGAAGGTGGTTGATCAAGCCGACGGGGCCCGTATGCGCTGAACGGTATGCAGAATGCGGTGAACGGTCGGCGTCCGAGTACGTGTGTACCGGGGGCTGCTGTACTGCGGGCCGCATCCTTACGGCGTACGTGCAGGACAATGAGTGGCATGGGACGAGTCACGGAACGACGCAAGGTGATCCGCATCCGGGACGGGGCGGTCTCCACCCGTCCGGACACCCTCGTCGCCGAGGAGCCCCTGGAGATCAGGCTCAACGGCAGATCGCTCGCGGTCACCATGCGCACGCCCGGCGACGACTTCGCGCTTGCCGCGGGCTTCCTGGTGAGCGAGGGCGTCCTGGCCACCGCAGACGATCTGCTGAACATCGTCTACTGTGCGGGGGCGACGGCCGACGGTTCCAACACCTACAACGTGGTGGACGTGAAGACCGCGCCGGGCGTCGCGCTCCCCGACTTCACGCTGGAGCGGAACGTCTACACCACCTCCTCGTGCGGACTGTGCGGCAAGGCCAGCCTGGACGCGGTCCGTACGACGGCCCGGTGGCCCATCGCCGACACTCCCCCGCTGCGGGTCGCACCCGAACTGCTCGCGAGCCTCCCCGACCGGTTGCGGGCGGCCCAGCGGGTGTTCGACCGTACCGGCGGCCTGCACGCGGCGGCCCTTTTCGACGAGGGCGGGGAACTGCTGGACGTCCGGGAGGACGTGGGCCGGCACAACGCGGTCGACAAGCTGGTGGGCCGTGCCCTGCAGAACGGGGACCTGCCCCTGTCCCGCACCGTTCTGCTGGTCTCCGGCCGGGCTTCCTTCGAGCTGGCCCAGAAGGCGGTGATGGCGGGCATACCGGTGCTGGCCGCGGTGTCGGCGCCGTCCTCACTGGCGGTGGACCTGGCGGCCGAGACCGGATTGACCCTGGTGGCATTCCTGCGCGGAAGCTCCATGAACGTGTACGCGGGCGAGGACCGCATCGCTCTGGAGGCCTCGGCCGCCCGGCACTGATCAGGACCGGCCCGGCGGGTCGGGCCAGGAACCGCACCCCCTGCGTGCGCCACCTTCCCGGCCGTGGGAAGTCCAGCGTGCGCCGTCCCGGAAGAGGCCGGCCACCAGCCCGCTGCCGGGCGGCTGCTCGGCGACGCCGGGTCGTTCGACCCGGACGAGCGCCACGAGCGTTCCCTGCACGTTGGCCGCCGTCAGCACTCGGTACCGGAAATGCGGATCAACAGGGCCATGAACTCGTCCCGTTCGGTCGCCGACAGCGGGGCGAGCAACGTGTCGTTCGCCTCTCTGGCCGCCTGCTCGCAGCGGGTGAGCAGCCCGGCCCCCGCGCCGGTGAGCGAGACAGCGTTCTTGCGGCGGTCCCGGGGGTCCGGCGCGCGGACGACGAGGCCTTGTGCCTGCAGGTCGTTGAGGACACCCACCAGGTCCTTGGGATCCAGCCCGATGCTGCGGCCGAGTTCGGCCTGGGCGACCGGACCCAGGTCGCGGACGGCGGAGAGCACGACGTGGTGCCACATCTTCATGCCCTGCGTCGCCAGGGCCTCGGCGACCAGGGCCCGGCCGCGGGCTGCCGCCCGGCCGAGAAGCCAGCTGGGGAGGGACCGGATCGCGGGGAGAGGGGCTTCGGGCATGGGAACAGCCTACCCAAGAATCATTGGACTTCCCAACGAATGCGTTATATCGTTGGCGCTCCCAACGATTACGAGGTCACAGCCAAGGCACCCCGCACTCTCTTCGCTGCCCGTGGAGGTTCGATGCGTCGCGTCCGGTACGAGTCTCCCGGCGGCCCGCTGTTCCTGGAGGACGCCCCCGTTCCCGAGCCCGGCCCGGGCGAGCTCCTCGTCCGTACCGAGGCCGTCGGCGTCACCCTGCCGGTCGTGCGCAAGGTCACCGAAGCCGCCGAACCGATCCCTCTGGGCGGCGAGATCGCCGGCGAGGTCGTGGCGGTCGGCGACGGCGTCACCCGGTTCGAGGTCGGCCGACGCGTGACGGGGCTGTGCTTCGGACACGGCTACGCCGACTTCGCGGTCCTGCACGAGACGATGGCCTCCCCCGTGCCCGACACCGCCTCCGCGGTGGACGCGGTGACACTGGTGCGCAGCGGGCTGGTCGCACTGGGCGCCCTGGGGGCGGCACGACCCGAGCACGGCGAGGCGGTCCTCGTCACGGCGGCGGCGAGCGGGGTCGGGCACCTCGCGGTCCAGTTGGCACGGGTGCGCGGAGCCGCCCGGGTGGTGGGCGCCGTCTCGGACCCGGCCAAGGCGGACTTCGTCCGCTCCCTGGGCGCCGACGACGTCATTGCGTATGCGGACGACAGCTGGGGCGATCCCGTCGACTGCATAGTGGATGCAGTCGGCGGCGACCTGCTCACACCCGCGATCGACGCCCTCGCACCCGGCGGCCGGCTCGTCGCGTACAGCTCGGGCGGCGGCACCGTCCAGGCGTACGACCTGCTGGTGGGCGCCAAGTCCGTGATCGGGTTCCAGATGGCGCGGATCGCCCGCGGACGGCCGGACCTGTACGAGCGCCTGCGGCTGGAGCTGTGGCGGCTGTTCGCCGAGGGTGCGCTGAAGCCCGCGGTCCACGGTGAGTTCGCGCTGACGGACGCGGCCCGCGCCCACGAGGTCATCGAGTCGCGGAGCAACCTCGGCAAGGTGGTGCTGCGGCCCTGACCCCCGTCGCCGCCGCAGCGGACGGCCAGGCCTTCCTCACCGCTTCGGCCCGGTCCCGGCAGCGGCCCGTGACGCCGGGCCCGGCGCGGCCGGCGGCGTCACCGACACCTCCGGGTCGCGTGCCCGGCGCCTGGCGATGACCGCGCACACCATGAGCTGCATCTGGTGGAAGAGCATCAGGGGCAGGACGGCCAGCGAGGCGTGCGCGCCGAACAGCACACTCGCCATGGGCAGCCCGGAGGCCAGTGACTTCTTCGACCCGGCGAACTGGATGGCGATCCGGTCCTCGCGGCCGAAGCGCAGGGCACGGGCGCCGTACCAGGTCAGGACGAGCATGACGGCCAGCAGAACGGCCTCGACGGCCAGCAGTTCGGCCAGCCGCCCCGCGCTCACCTGGTGCCAGATGCCGCGCACCATGCCTTCGCTGAACGCGGTGTAGACGACCAGCAGGATGGAGCCGCGGTCGACCAGACCGAGGACCTTCTTGTGCCGCGTGACGAAATGCCCGATCCGGGGCCTGAGCAACTGCCCGGCGAGGAACGGCACGAGCAACTGCAGCACGATCTTCAGCAACGAGTCGGCGGAGAAGCCCCCGCCGTCCCCGCCGAGCAGACCGGCCGCCAGCAGCGGCGTGAACACGATGCCGACCAGCGAGGAGAAGGAGCCCGCGCAGATCGCCGCTGGAACGTTGCCGCGGGCCATCGACGTGAACGCGATCGACGACTGGATCGTCGACGGAACGAGTGTGAGGAAAAGCAGGCCCTGGTAGAGCGGCTGGGTCAACAGCACCGGCACCAGGGCGCGCGACGCCAGCCCGAACAGCGGGAAGACCACGAAGGTGCAGGCCAGGACGGTGACATGGAGCCGCCAGTGCTTCAGTCCGTCCAATGCCTCACGGGTGGACAGCCGGGCGCCGTAGAGGAAGAAGAGGAAGGCGATCGCGGCCGTGGAGGCACCGGAGGCGACATCGGCGGCCGCGCCCCGCGCCGGCAGCAGCGCGGCGACACCCACCGTCGCGAGCAGCAGCAGGACGTACGGGTCGATCGGCATCCGACTCGGCCGGTGCAGGCGTTTCACAGTGCTCCCATCCTCGCTGGTACTCCCCGTGCCGGGAGGGCCTTCTCCATGGTCCTGCCGACGGGCCGATCGGGAAACCCGCACACCACTCTCACTGTCATCACGTTGCGTGATATACGCTGGCGGTGTGTACGACCCCGTGCAGCTGCGCACCTTCCTCGCAGTGGCCCAGACGCTGAGCTTCACCCGGGCCGCCCGACGGCTCGGGGTGCGTCAGTCGACCGTCAGCCAGCACGTGCGTCGTCTCGAGGACGCCGTCGGCCGTCAGCTGTTCCTGCGGGACACGCATTCCGTGGAACTGACCGAGGACGGCGAGGCCATGCTCGGCTTCGCCCGCCGGATCCTCACGGTGCACGAGCAGGCGGCGGCCTTCTTCACCGGCACGCGGGTCCGCGGCCGGCTGCGGTTCGGCGCTTCGGAGGACTTCGTCCTCACCCGGTTGCCGGAGATCCTCGAGAACTTCCGGTACGACCACCCCGAGGTCGATCTCGAGCTGACGGTGGAGCTGTCGGGCACCCTGCACGAGCAGCTGGCCGCCGGGAAACTGGACCTCGTGCTGGCCAAGCGCCGTCCGCAGGACCCGCAGGGCGAGCTCGTGTGGCACGACGAGCTGGTCTGGATCGGCGCCGAACGGCTCCGCCTGGATCCCGACCGGCCGGTGCCGCTGATCGTGTATCCGCAACCGGGGATCACGCGCGCGCTGGCACTCGAGGCGCTGCAGCGACATGGCCGGCCGTGGCGGATCGCGTGCACCAGCGGCAGTCTCAACGGGCTCGTCGCCGCGGCCCGGGCCGGTCTCGGCGTGATGGCGCACTCCCGGGGCCTGATCCCGCCCGGGCTGTTCCGGGTGCCCGAGCGGGCCGGACTCCCGGAGCTCGGAAAGGTCGACTTCGTCCTGGTGCACGGGCGCGCCCGGGCCTCGGCACGGGACGCGGCCCGGGCCCTGGCCGCGGCGGTCCTGGCGGGTGGCGACCGCCTGCATCGCGGGGGCCGGGGCGGCTGACGGACACGGACACAGGGCCGCGCCGTCATCGCGGCATGCGGGACGTCTGCTGTTTGATCCGGCGCAGGAACGGGGACGCATCCCTGGGCGCTCCGAACTCGCGTGTCCAGCCGGTCGGTCCGGACGACAGCGTCCGCCTGGTGCGGCGCCGTAGTCGGGACGTACAGATTCAGTGGAGATTACGGCTCTGAAACTTACGGAACCGTAAGGATTCTGTCCGACCCTTACCCATGTGCGGGCATTTTCCGGTCGTCGGCCTGCATAAACGTGAGCTTTGCTCGGTTTCCACCCCTCTCCCGCCCGGTGTGCGGGTGGGGTAGCTTTCACGGCGCTGGGCGAGCGACGAGGAGCGGGAGCGGGGTTTGCGCGAGTTCACCAGCCCTCCGTTGGCGTCGGCGCCACCGGTGGGAGGTCTGGCCGACGTCGTCTTCGAGCATGCCCTCGAGGACCCGCTGCACGTCGCCCTCGGCCGCAAGGACGAGCTCGGGCGGTGGCGGGACGTGACCGCCGCCGAGTTCCGCGACGAAGTCCTGGCCCTGGCCAAGGGGCTGCTGGCCCGGGGCGTCCGCTTCGGTGACCGGGTCGCGATCGTCTCCCGCACCCGCTACGAGTGGACCCTCTTCGACTTCGCGCTGTGGACCATCGGCGCGCAGGTCATACCCGTCTACCCCACGTCCTCGGCCGAACAGATCTTCTGGATGCTCTACGACGCCGAGGTGACCGCGGCGGTCGTCGAGCACGAGGACCACGCGATGACCATCGCCACCGTCATCGACCGGCTGCCCCATCTGCGCCAGCTGTGGCAACTGGACGCGGGCGCGCTGCAGGAGCTGTACGACGCGGGCGCCCACATCGACGACGAGACGGTGCACCGGCACCGTCAGGCGGTCACCCCCGACTCGGTGGCCACCGTCATCTACACCTCCGGCACCACCGGCCGCCCCAAGGGCTGCGTCATCTCCCACGGCAACTTCATGTTCGAGGCGGACACCGTCCTCCAGCACATGGAACCGGTGTTCCACTCCAGGAAGGGTGACGAGGCCGCGACCCTGCTGTTCCTTCCCCTGGCTCACGTCTTCGGCCGCATGGTCGAGGTGGCCACGATCCGCGGCAAGATCCGCTTCGGCCACCAGCCCCAGCTCAACGCCGCCGCCCTGCTGCCCGACCTGCAGGCCTTCAAGCCGACCTTCATCCTCGCGGTGCCGTACATCTTCGAGAAGGTCTACAACTCCGCCCGCCGCAAGGCGGAGAAGGAGGGCAAGGCCGGCCCGTTCGAGAAGGCCGTCGAGATCGCGGTGAAGTACGCGGACGCCATGGAGGCGAAGGCCTGGGGCATCGGTCCGGGGCCCTCGGCGGGGCTGCGCATGCAGCACCAGCTGTACGACAAGCTCGTGTACACCAAAGTCCGCGCGGCCATGGGTGGTCGCCTACGGAATGCGATATCCGGCGGCTCGGCCATGGACCGCAGGCTCGGACTGTTCTTCGCGGGCGCCGGCGTCCAGATCTACGAGGGATACGGCCTGACGGAGTCGACCGCGGCCGCCACCGCCAACCCGCCCGAGCGCACCCGCTACGGCACGGTCGGCCAGGCCATCCCGGGCGTCACCGTGCACATCGCCGACGACGGCGAGGTGTGGCTGCACGGCGCCAATGTCTTCCAGGGGTATCTCAACAACCAGAAGGCGACGGACGCGACCCTGCACGACGGCTGGCTGGCCACGGGCGACCTGGGCAGTCTGGACGATGACGGCTACCTCACCATCACCGGCCGCAAGAAGGAGATCCTCGTGACCTCCGGCGGCAAGAGCGTGTCCCCCGGTGTGCTGGAGGAGCGGGTCCGCGACCATCCGCTGGTCAACCAGTGCATCGTGGTCGGCAACGACCGCCCGTACATCGCGGCTCTCGTCACCCTCGACCAGGAGGCGGTCGAGCACTGGCTGCAGATGCGTGGCAAGCCGAAGATGTCGCCCGCCCAGCTGGTGCGCGACCCCGACCTGGAGACGGAGGTGCGGCGGGCGGTGGTAGCCGCCAACACCCTCGTCTCGCAGGCCGAGTCGATCCGGACGTTCCGTATCCTCGCCCAGCCCTTCACGGAGGAGCACGGGCTGCTCACGCCTTCGCTGAAGCTGAAGCGGAAGGCGATCGAGGGCGCGTACGCCAATGAGGTCGAGGCGCTGTACCGGGCCTGACGGGCGGTCGTCCGGTGGCGGTCAGCCGATCGTCACGCGGAACAGCTGGTCGGAGCCGTCCGCCGCCCCTCCGTTGTTGTCGCAGTTGGTGGTCGACAGCCACAACTGGTCGGTGCCCGGCACCTTGGTGACGGTACGCAGACGACCGTAGGTGCCGACGTAGTAGGCCGTCGGCGTGCCGACGCTCTCGTTGTCGCCGTTGATCGGGATGCGCCACAGCCGTTCGCCGCGCAGGGATGCCATGTAGATCACGTTGCGGACGATGGCGATGCCGCTCGGGGAGGCTTCCGAGACGTTCCAGGTCGCCTTGGGGTTGGTCATGCCGGACACGCTGCAACTGCCCTCGCAGGTCGGCCAGCCGTAGTTGGCGCCCGGCTTGATCAGGTTCAGTTCGTCCTTGGAGCTGTTGCCGAACTCCGCCTCCCACAGCCGTCCGCTGCGGTCGAAGGCGAGGCCCTGCGGGTTGCGGTGGCCGTAGGAGTAGACGTAGTTGCCGAACGGGTTGCCGGGGGCCGGTTTGCCGTCCGTCGTCATCCGGAGGATCTTGCCGTTGAGTGAGTCCTTGTCCTGCGCGAGGTCGGGCGTCTGGGCCTCGCCGGTGGAGACGTACAGGTACCCGTCGGGACCGAAGGCGAGGCGGCCGCCGTTGTGGTAGCGGTTCTTCTTGATGCCCTGCAGCAGGATCTTGTAGTCGCTGAGCTTCGTGCCGTCGTAGGTCATGCGGACGACCCGGTTGCCCTCGGACGCGGTGTGCATGAAGTAGACGTAGTGGTTGCTCTCCCACTTGGGGTCGACGGCCACGCCGAGGAGACCGCCTTCGCCGTTCGTCGTCACCGCGTTGGGAACCGTCCCGACCTGCGTCTTCGTACCGTCCTTCGCGACCTTCCAGACCCGGAAGTCGTCCCGCTCGGTCACCAGCGCGGTCTTGCCGTCGGGCATCCAGTAGGTGCCCCACGGGATGGTCCAGCCGGTGGAGAGGGTGGCGATCGAGGACGGGACGCCACCGTCGGTGGCGCAGGCCTTGGTGGTGAAGGTGACCGTGTTGCTCGGCGCCGACACGTTGCCGGCCGCGTCGCGGGCCACCACGTTCAGACTGTACGGGCTGTCGCAGGCGAGCCCGGTCAGCGTGGTCGACGTACCGCTGGTCACCGACTTGTAGACGGTGGTGTCGCTGCGCACGTCGTATGCCACGACCGCCTTGTCGTCCGTCGATGCGCCCCAGGTCAGATCGGCGCTGTTCGCGGTGACGCCGGACGCCGAGAGGGTGCCCGGTGCGGTCGGCGGGGTGGTGTCCGAGCTCGGCTTGGTGGTGCAGTCGACGACCGGGCTGGCCGAAGAGGTGTTCCCGGCCGCGTCGCGTGCGATGACGGTGAGGTTGTAGGTGGTGTTGGGCGTGAGTCCGGTCAGCGCCTTCGACGTCGAGGTCCCCGGAGCTTCGCTGATCTTGTTGCCGTGCTCGTAGATGTCGTAGGCCGTCACGCCCACGTTGTCCGTCGAGGCGCCCCAGGTCAGGGTGAGGCCGTTCTCGCCGACGTCCGAGCAGCTGGGCTGGCCGGGCCGGGCGGGCGCCTGGGTGTCGGCGGCGGCGTCCACGCCGATGCGGTCCAGGTTCGGGCCGCCGTTGTCGGTGGTCGCGGTCGCGCGGATCTTGTTGGTGCCCGCGGTCAGCGGGACGTCGACGGTCTTGGTGACCCAGGTGTTCCAGTCGGCGGTGGCCGGGAAGGAGACCCCGGAGCGGACGACCGTGCCGCCCACGGATATGTCCATCGGCCGGTCGGTGGAGGTCCCGTTGGCGTACCGGAACGTCACCGCCGAGGTGCCGGCGGAGGCCGCGTTCACCGTGAACTCCACGTAGGAGCCCGTGATGTTGGTGTAGTCGACGAAGCCGGTGCCCGTGTAGCCGGTGTGATTGGTCGCCACGGCACCCTGGGAGATCAGGGCGTCCTCGGCCTGGTAGTCGGTCGCCGCCTGCGCGGTGCCCGCGGCGAGGCCGGCCAGGGGCAGCGCGAGGGCCAGGGAGAGGCCCCACGGCAGAACTCTCTTCAGACGCATGGTGGTTCCCCTCAGCCCGTGTACTGGGCGAAGACCTTGAGGTAGTCGTACGGCTGCTGCGACACGCCGCTGCAGGCGTCCCCGTCGCCGCCCGAGCCGCAGGCGCGATCCCGGTTGACGGACCAGTAGGTGAGGCGCCCGATGTGGTGCTGCTGGGCGTAGGCGAGCATCGTCTTGAAGTCGGAGGTACGGACGCGCTCCCCCGAGTCGTCCGTCCTGCCGTTCATCGACGACAGCCCTATGTGCGCGTAGGCGGTGGCGTCGCTGTAGCCGTACGCCGACTTGACCTTCGCCTTGAGACCTTCCATCGCCTGGGTGGTCAGAGTGCCCATGTTGCTGGTGCCGCCGCCGAAGTCGAACGGCATGACGCACCAGACGTCGTTCGCCAGGCCCGAGTTCGCGGCTCGCTTGATCATGTCGGCGCCGGTGGAGTCGGGTCCGCCGGTCGTCGTGCCGAAGGTGATGATGGTCTTCAGGCCGGGGTTGTCGGACTTCACCGTCTTCAGCGCGTCGACCACCCGCTGCCGCACGGTGGCGTTCGACCACTCGGTGTTCTCGATGTCGATGTCGAGCGCCTTCAGCTTGTAGGCGTTGATCACCTTCTGGTACGCGCCGGCCAGCGCTGAGGCGCTGGAACACTTTTCGCCGAGTTTGTTCCCGCTCCAGCCGCCGACGGAGACGACCACGTCCCCGCCGGCCGATCGGATGGCGTTGATGGTGGACTGGTCACTGCCGCCGGTCAGCGCGCGCGTGCCGTCCCACTTGGGGTTGCAGGTGCCGTCGGAGAGGACGAAGGCCAGCGTGAACCACTTGACGCCGGTAGCGGACATCACCGACGTGGGGCTCGGCGGGCTGCCCCAGCCGAGGTACTCGTAGGGGGCGACCGCCATGCCCGCTGAGGCCGCCGCGGTCTTGAGGGAGCTCACCGGTTTCACCCGGATCAGCCGTGTCTCACCGGGTCGCAGTGTCGCGCTGTAGGAGTCCTGGACGACGCCCTTGTGGGAGCCGGACCAGAGGTCCGTGACGTCACCGGAGCCGCTGAAGCCGACCTGCGACCAGTTCACACCGACGGTGCTGTTGCCGGACGTGCCGGTGTTGAACAGCGCGACGACGTAGCTCCCGTCCTTCTCCTTCTTGCTCCACACCTGCTGGACACCGCTGTTCACGATCCGCTTGGCGGCGACCCCGTCCTGGTCGACACCGATCAGCCGGTCGTTGGTCAGCATCGTCTTGTCGACGGAGTCGAGGTGGGTGAGGTCGGTCCCGAGCAGCAGCGGGGCCGCCGCCATCGCCCACAGCGTGAAGTGCGAGCGGCGCTGGTCGGCCGTGAGGCCCACCTGGTCGCCGTTGCCGATCTCCAGCGAGTCCAGGTCGTTCCAGCCGCCCGGTCCGGCGTACGGCTGCCAGGACGCGGCGGAGTCGAAACGCTTGGAGACGTGCGACCAGTCGGTCAGCGGGTAGCCACTGCCGTTGTCGCCGGGCCCGCAGTAGCACTCGACGTCACCCTGGGTGCGCCAGCTGTTGGCCAGTTGCTTCCAGGTGGCGGCGTTGGCGATGGGAAGGTTGTTGGACAGCGCGAAGTTGATGGGCCGTCCGGTGGTCCGCAGCGCCTTGTCCCAGGCCTGGACGTCGGGGATGTCCGCGCTGCCCACGCCGTCGATCTTCAGGTAGTCCACTCCCCAGGAAGCGAACTGCTCGGCCCAGGAGTTGACGAACTCCTGGGCGCCCGGCTTGGAGTAGTCGATGTAGTACATGTTCTTGCAGTTGTAGTTCTTCTCGGTCCTGGACGTGTCCGCGATGTCCTTCGCGTGGTACGGCGTGCCCTCGATCGGCGTGTTCTTGGTCACGGCGTTCTTCGCGATGCCGGGCGTGACGTAGAAGCCGAACTTCAGCCCCTTGGAGTGGACGTAGTCCGCCACCGCTTTGATGCCGTCCGGGAACTTGGCCGTGTCGGCGGTCCAGCGGCCGTAGCCGTCCACCACGAAGCCGTTCGAGTCGCACTTCTGCCAGAAGTCGTCGAGGTTGACGTAGACGAAGCCGTGGTCCTTCAGGCCGCTGGAGACCAGCGCGTCGGCCTGGGCCTCGATCTTCGCCGCCGTCGGTGACCGGCGTACGAAGCTCCAGCTGCTCCAGCCCATGGCGGGGCGGACCGACTGGCCGTTGTCGGACGCGGCCGCCGGGTGGGCGGTGGTGAGCAGCGGTATCACCGGGGCGATCAACAGGATGGCGGCCGCGGCCACCAGTGCTCTGACGCGGGTCATGACTGTCCCCCGTTCGCGGGTGTGGCGTATGCGGTGCCGATCCATGCCTCGTCGATCCGCAGCCGCTTGTAGCGGGTGGTGTCGGTCGACGCGGCCCAGGTGGTGTCCACTTCGAGGCGTACGTAGCGGGCGTTCGCCGCGGTCAGGTCGATGCCCTGGATACCGCGGCGGCTCGGGAGCTGCCCCGTCTTCACCGCGCTGCCCCAGGTCGTGCCGTCGTTGCTGAGGAACACCTTGTAGTCCTTGATGCGGGCGGACTGCTCGGTGTCGGAGCGGGCGTAGGCGACGGAGTCCTCGCGCTGGTTGAGCCCGATGTACTGCACCTTCTTCGCCGATCCCAGGTCGAAGGTGAGGGTGACCGGCAGGGTCTTGTCGCTGTCCCAGTAGGTGAGGTAGTCGCCGTCGCCGGCGGCCGAGCCGGTGTGTCCGCTCGCGGACGCGCTCGCGGTGACCTTGACGCCCGAGAGGATGCCCTGGCGTCCGGCGGCCGTGACCTTGAAGACCGTGTCGTACGGGTCCCAGTCGGCGAGCCCGTTCAGGGTGAGCACACCGCCGGACTGCGACCAGGAGACCGCCTTGCCCGTGCGGAGGTCGGTGACGGACGCGATGCGGTAGCCGTTGTCGCGGATCCGCAGGGTGCTGGTGCTGGGCGGTGTCAGGACGTGCACGTACTGCCGGTTCGGGTCGTCCTTGGCGATGGTCGTCACGCCGTACGCGCCGTCGTTCCAGGCGCCGGGCTTGAGGCCGCCGTACATGTAGCCGCCGCCCTCGGTGCCGTGCAGTGACTCCCAGATGGGGTCGAGGTAGGAGTCCGCGAAGTTGTTGAAGGATGCCTGATTGGACGGGAACTTGCCGTTGACCTGGGCTGTCTCGGCCATCAGCGCCTTGACCGAGGAGCCGGCGTTGGTGATCAGCCGGCCGAGGGTGAGCATACGGTCGACGGTGGGATTGGATCCGTCGTACCACCAGGCGCCGGTAGAGGGCAGCTTGAAGTCGGCCTCGGTCAGCCGGGGCTGTGCGGTGTATACCGCCTGCGGGTAATCGTATGCAGGCGACATCCCCGTCTTCTGCTCATTGCTGATCATGTCCATGATCGGCGTGTCTTCGTTGTTGTTGCTGAGTGTGTAGTTCGGGCGCTTGTCGTAGATCTGCTGGTAGAGGTTGTGGCTCTCCCAGTAGGAGTTGTCGTTGTCGATCCAGAACCCACCGAGGTCGGGATAGCGGTCCATGACCTCGAAGAAGTTGTCGTAGCTGAACTGGCCGAAGCCGTCGTTCGTGGTCAGGTCCACGTTCTTGCCCTTGTAGGCGGAGTACGCGGCCGAGTCGAGCCACTCGTGGCCGCCCTCGTCGTGCCACTGCGGGTCGTTGGTCATGTAGAGGATGACCTTCATGCCCTTGGCCTTCGCGGCGTTGATCAGCTCACCGAGGAAGTCCCGCCTGGTGGAGCAGGATCCGGGGATCTTCGACGGCCAGGGGCGGGCGTAGCCGAGACGGCTGTGGAAGGTGGCGAGGACGAGGTACTGCGTGTGCAGTTTCTGCGCCTCGTTCACCCAGTAGTCGGGGCTCCAGCCCCCGTTGGTGACGTCGTTCTCCCAGGCCGAGCAGTTGGTGTGGGCCGGTGCGGTGCGCAGGCCCCAGTGCAGGAACAGGCCGCCGACGGAGGCGCGGAGGAAGTCCTGACGGGGGTTCTGCAGGTCGAGCGGCTTGACCGCCGTACTGCCGCAGTCCTGGTTGCCCGAGACCCGCAGGGCGCCGCCGGACGTGTTGTGGCTGTCCGTCAGGCAGCCACCGGTGACGTCCTGGAAGCCCACGTCGAAGGGTGAGCCGCTGCCCTTCTGCGCGGTGAACCGGGTGAGCCGGATACCGCCGGACGCGTTGGCGATGAACGCGGGCCGGCCGTCGTCCGAGGCGAACTTCACCGAGCTGTCGGTGAACCGGACGTTGTCGGCATTGTGCAGGTACCAGCCGTAGGCGGGCCGGGTGCCGATGCTCTTCGGGTTGTAGTCGGTCGAGTCGTTGCTCGGCACGCCGGTGGACATGGTGTCGTTGCCGCCGGGGACGGTGATGTTGACGTTGGTGAAGGTCACACCGTTGATGCGGTGCCCGGTCTCGCCCCACAGGGTCGGACTGAAGGAGGGGCTGTTGCCGGTGGCGGTGATGTCGTCGTACGTGACGTTGCTGATCGATCCGACGCCGGGACTGTTGCCGCAGCGTTTGCGGGTGCCGATCTTCTGCATGATCGGCGAGTGGACGTCGGTCATCGTGATGTCGCGGTAGTGGACGTCGGAGATCTTCGAGCCGTCCATCGAGACCATGCCGAGGCCGGACTTGTCGGCGCCGTCGATACGGATGTTCTCGAACTGGTAGTCCGAGAAGTCGCCGCAGGTCTCCGAGCCGAACATCAGGGCGTTGCAGCACTTGGCCCCGAGGGTCGAACCACTCACCCGCACATGCCCGTTGGGCAGCTTGGCGCCGAGCGCGTAGTCGCTCTTGAACACCAGCGCGTCGTCGTTCGCGTGGATGGTGGCGTTGGTGATCGTGGCGTTGGTGGTGGAGATGACGTTCCAGCCGTCGCGGTCGCTCGCCGTGTCGATGGTCAGATGGTCCGAGGTCACGTCGGTGCAGCCGTTGACGAGGGCCGCGAAGTGGCCGCCACGGCGCAGGGTGAGGCCGTCACCGATCCTGAGCCCGTCGCACCGGGTCAGCGAGATGATCTTGTCGGCCTCGCCGGACTTCGGGTTGCCGGTGATCAGGTTGCCGGCGCCGTCGATGACACCCTGGCCGACGAAGCCGATGTCGGTCAGCCTGTCGCCGTAGATCATCGCGTCGTGGAAGTGACTGTGCCCGTAGTCCTGGTAGGCGTCGTACGGGTTCGACTCGGCCTTGTCGTAGGTGTCGGCGCTGGAGCCCTGGAGGGTGGCACCCTTGTCGAGCTGGAGCGTCACATGGCTCTTCATGTGAAGGGTGTTCTTGGACTTGTAGGTGCCGGAGGGGAAGCGGACGGTGCCGCCGCCCGCGGCGTTGGCCGCCGTGATCGCCCTGTCGATGGCCGGGCTGTCGTTGCTGGAACCGTCGCCCTTGGCGCCGTAGTCGCGCACGTTGTACTCGGCGGCGGCGCGCGGGACGCCCCGCGGGGCGGCGAGGGCCGCGGGATGGGCGAGACCGAGGACGACGGCCACGACGAAGAGGACGACGGCCGCCGCTCGGCGGCGCGGGTCAGTGGGAGGTGTCATGGGGGCGGCTCCTCACCCGAGTTGGTAGCCGCGGAGGTTGGTGAGCAGGAGGTAGGTGTCCTGCAGGGACCCGGAGGTGTCGCCGAGGGAACGGTAGATGCCCCACTTCGGGCGCACGCGGTCGGCAAGGAAGGTGTCGACGCCGGTCTTCGACTTGTCGATGACGGTCGAGCCGCCGGACTTGAGGATCCAGCGGACGGAGCCGGCCGAGCCGTCGCCGACCTTGATCTGGAAGTCGACGTCGGTCCACTTGTCGTGCAGCGGGTCGAGATCGGTGCGGCCGATGAGGGTGCCGGAGATGGGCAGGGTCAGCTCGATGGTCTGCTTGCCGCTCACCCGGCGCAGCGACTGCGTGACGATCGGGGAGGAACCGGCTCCGGGCTGCTTCATCTGCATGATGTGGGTGAAGGTGGTGGTCGCCTTCAGCGAGCTCGGGATGTACATCGAGTAGGTGACCCGCCAGGTCTGGCCCTCGTTCCACTTGAGGTAGCTGCTGGAGCTGGTGCGCAGCCCCGTGACCTCCTGGCGCTGGCGGTCGGTCGAGGTGTCCCGGTCCACCATGTGCATGTTGAAGCGCCAGTTGTTGCCCGTGGCGAAGATGTGCGGATGCCCCGCGGGGTGCGAGTCGGCGCGGTCGTCCTCGATCGTCTCGAAGGCGCCGAGGCCGTCGCTGCTCGCGGAGGGGGCCCACTTCTGCTGCCAGGAGGCGGCGTGGGCGGTGGCGGGAAGACCCAGGGTCGCCCCGGCCGCGCCCGCGACCGCCGCGCCCAGCACAGCTCTTCTGGATGTGCTCATGACACTAATCACCTCGCAGTTGCTCGTTCATGATCAGGAAGGCCCCGAGGCCGTGGAAGTCGTTGGTGGCCCGCTCACGTCCGACGTAGTACGCGTAGTCGCCGACGTTGGTGCCGATGGAGATGTCGGCGAGGTTGGTGCGGCCGTCGGCTCCGACCGAGAGGTTCGCCAGCACACCCTGGTAGCCGCGCCGGGCCACGGCCGCGTAGTGCGGATCGATGTATCCCCGCTGAGCACCGCGCGAGAGCGCGTAGGTGAACATGCTGGAGCAGGAGGTCTCGGTCCAGTTGTCCTCGCGGCCGCCCTTGTCCATGACCTGGAACCAGCGTCCGGTCCCCGGGTCCTGGTACTTCTCCAGACCGGCCGCCAACCGCTGGAAGATGTCGAGGAGTTGCGCACGACGGGGATGCTTCGCGGGGATCGTGTCCAGCACGTTGACGATCGCCATCGAGTACCAGCCGACCGCACGGCACCAGTGCTCCGGTGCGAGCCCCGACTGCGGGTCCGCCCAGCTCGCGGTCTTCGACTCGTCGTAGGCGTGCCTGAGCAGTCCGTTCGCCACCTGCAGATGGCTTCCGTAGACGTACAGCTGCTTGGCGGCCTCGTCGTTCGCGTACGCGCTGTCCTGGAACTCCTTGCCGTACTCGACGAGGAACGGGTTCACCATGTAGACGCCGTCCGCCCAGAGTTGGTGCGCCCGTGAGTCGGTGTCGGCGTGCCAGAAGCCGCCGTCACCGGTGCGGGGGTAGGTGTTCAGACGGTCGCGGATCTTCTGGGCGGCCTTGCGGTAGCGGTCCTGGCCCGTCTCGTGGTGCAGGATCACCAGCAGACGGCCGGCCTGCATGCTGTCCAGGCTGTTGAACGACTGGCCGATCGAGCCGTCGCTCTTCACGAACCGGTCGACGTATTCCTTGATGTAGGCGAGGTAGCGGGCGTCGTGCGTGCGGCGGTAGGTGAGGTACTGGCCGTAGAGGTACAGGCCGACCGGGTACGACCAGCCGCCGATCGTGGTCGGGGTGTAGCGGGCCATGGTCGAGTCGACGACGGCCGTGGACCAGTCACGCGCGGCGGACGGGCGGCTCGCGGCCGCCGCGGGTCTCGTCACGGCCACGGAACCCGGTGCGACCGCGGAGCTGGGCGTGGCCGCGGAGCTGGGCGTGGCCGCCGGCAGTGCGGCCAGGGTGACGGTGGCCGCCGCGGCGGCCGTGATCACCGCCCGAAGGCGTCGGCGTCCCCCGTGGGGGCGGGCACGGCGGCCGTCGCCTTCGAGAGGGGTCTCCACCATGTGCTGACCAGGGCTTTGCGAGACCTTTTCATCCGATGTCTGCAGAATCGGAGCTTCCGTCTGAGGGGTCTTCGGCAGGGGCTCGTTCATGCCTGCGTACCTGCTTTCCCGAGGGCGGGGCTTCGCTCGAGCGCTTATGAGCCCAGTAAAGAGGGGGAGTTCACATGGATGTACCGGGTTCATCGATGCGTTCGGTAGCGCGAACCAGATTCCCGGGAGGACAGGTTCTGGTCAATGGTCCGGACCGATGAGGTCGGATGCATTTCCGGCCATTCTCCGGCGACCATGGCTGACTCGTCGCTCAGTACCGCCGGATTCGGCGGTCAGGAATACATCGCGGCCCGTGATCGTTGACGATGGGAAGTACCACCTGTCGACAACCGAAGGATCAAGAGCTCGTGAGCAGCAAGGTCCCCCCGATCATCCTCAACAACGGCGTCGAGATGCCCCAGCTGGGCTTCGGCGTCTGGCAGGTGCCGGACGACGAGGCCGAGAAGGCGGTCGGCACGGCGCTCGAGGCCGGGTACCGCAGCATCGACACAGCGGCGATCTACGGCAACGAAGAAGGCACCGGCAAGGCGATCGCCGCCTCCGGCCTGCCCCGCGAGGACATCTTCGTCACCACCAAGCTCTGGAACAGCGATCAGGGGTACGACTCCACCCTCCGCGCGTTCGACACCTCGTTGTCCAAGCTGGGGCTGGAGTACGTCGACCTGTACCTGATCCACTGGCCGCGGCCGGCCCGCGGCCAGTACGTGGACACCTACAAGGCGTTCGAGAAGTTGCTGGCCGACGGCCGTGTCCGGGCCATCGGCGTCTCCAACTTCCTGCCGGAGCACCTCGAGCACCTGCTCGCACAGACGTCGGTCGTCCCGACCGTGAACCAGATCGAGCTGCACCCGCACCTGCAGCAGCAGGCGGCCCGCGAGTACCACGCCGAGCAGGGCATCGCCACCGAGGCCTGGTCACCGCTGGGGCAGGGCAAGGGCCTGCTGGAGGTGCCGGCGATCGTGGCCATCGCCCGCAAGCACGACCGCACCCCGGCCCAGGTCGTGCTGCGCTGGCACCTCCAGCTCGGCAACATCGTGATCCCCAAGTCCGTTACGCCGTCCCGGATCAAGGAGAACATCGAGGTGTTCGACTTCAGCCTGGACACCGAGGACCTGGCGGCGATCAGCGCGCTGAACGAGGACATGCGCCTGGGTCCCGACCCGGCCACCGCGGACTTCGGCTGACATCCGCACCGCGACACGCGTCCGCCCCCGCCGTGCGGCGGGGGCGGACGCGTGTCGGGACCTCGTGCGGCGACGTGTCACCCGACCCGTGCGTCCGCGTGGACGACCTCGAACTCCTCCAGTCCGGTCACGGTCACGTGCGACTTGGCCGCTCCCTCGTGCCGGGCCGCTGCCTGGCCCGCACGGGAGGCGGCCAGTGACTCACGGTCGGTGAACAGCGCCCCGGTCATACCCCGTCCTCGCTCACGGTCGATGAACAGGGCCGCCCTGGCCAGCCCCGCCATGGTCTCCAGCCGGGGCACGACCGACGTCCGGAACGTGTCGGCGAGCAGGTCCGCGTCGGCGGGTTCGAACTCCAGCCGGGTGACGCGCAGTCCGCCGCCCACTCGCGGCTGTCGCACCCCTCGGAAGCCCGCCACCTCGTAGTTGTCGACGGCGAGCGTCCCGGCAAACGAACCCAGCAGGGCACGGCGTCGCTCACGCATCACCTCGTCGCTGTTCCGTCGGGCCTCCTCCGACTCCCACCAGCTCACCGCCAGCAGCTTGCCCAGCTCACGGTCCACGAAGACGCCCGCCCCGCGGTATCCCGGCCGCTCTTCCAGCAGGTCCCTGCCCTGCGTGTTCAGAGCCCTGATCGCCGTGTCGGTCTTCGCGGGATCGCCGGTCGCGTAGATGCTGCGTACGAACATGGCCCGTCGCCTCCAGGGAGCCGTACACGCATCCGGAATTCCGGACAACGCCAGTCTTGCCCCGCGAGCACGGGGCCGCAATCAGAGAGGGCCGCGTCCGAGTTCACCTCCACAGGGGTTGACGGGGACATGCGGCCGGGGCCACTTTGTACGGCACCCGAGTAAGGAAACTTTCCTAACAGAAGGGCCCCCCACCGTGCGCCTTCGAACACTGACCCTCGCCGCGGCTTCCGGAGCCGCCCTGCTGGCCGCCGGAGTGCTTCCCGCGAACGCCTCCGGCGCCACCACCGCCCCGACGTCCGCCCAGGAGGGCTCGGTCAGCGCGGCCGACCTGCTCGCCAAGGTGAAGTCCTGTTCACAGATCTCCAACGGCAAGTACAAGACCGACGACGAGACGTCGGCCACGATCCCCGTGTGCGGCAAGAACGGCGCGGTGTTCTGGAAGGCCGACATGGACGTCGACTGCGACGGCCAGCGCACCACCAACTGCAACGAGAACCGCGACCCCTGGTACCAGGACGACACCGCCTTCCACCAGTCCGACGGCAAGCCGCTCAAGGCCGAGACGCTGCCCTACGTCGTCGTACCCAGCTCCAGCAGCATCTGGAACTACTCCAGCGCCGGCATCAAGGGCGGCGGCGTGGTCGCCGTCGTCTACAACAACAAGGTCGAGTACGCGGTCGTCGGCGACACCGGACCCACGAAGATCATCGGTGAGGCCTCGTACGCCACCGCCAAGGCACTGGGCATCGACCCCGACCCCGCGACCGGCGGCGCCGACTCCGGGGTGACGTACATCCTGTTCAAGAACTCCAAGGTGTCCCCCATCGAGAGCCACAGCGCGGCGGTGACCCTCGGGGACCAGCTGGCGAAGCAGTTCCTCGCCAACAACTGAGCCGGGGAGGGGAGGCGGGCCCGGTGCCCCGGCACGGTCGCGGCACCGGGCCCTCGGGGGCGTCAGTTGGGCTGCCCCATCGGCCTTACGACCACGGTGTTGACGTCGACACCGGCGGGCCGGCGGATCGCCCACACCACCGAGTCGGCGATCTGGTCGGCGGTGAGAAGCCGGCCCGGCGGAAGGCTGCCGTTGCCGTCCCAGAAGGGCGTCTCCACCCGGCCCGGGGCGATCAGCGTGACGCCGACCCCGTATTCGGTGACCTGCCGGCGGGTGTTCTCGGCGAGGCCGGTCACCGCCCACTTGGTCGCCCCGTAGAGGTTGCCGGGTGTGTTCACGAATCCGGCGACGCTGCCGATGAGGACGATCCGTCCGCGGGTCTCCTTCAGTGCGTCGATCGAGGCGCGGACGAGCAGTGCGGGGCCGAGGACGTTGGTGAGCACCATCTCGGTCCAGCCCGCGGGGTCGCCCTCGGCGACGGAGTCGTGGGTGGCGTGGCCGGCGTTGGCGACGACCGTGTCCAGTCGGCCGAACGCCTTGAGTGTGCGGTCGACCGCCGACTGTATGTCCTCGTACACGGCCGCGTTGCCGGTGAACGTCAGCAGACCCTCAGGGTTGCCGAGGCCCTCGGCGAACTCCCGCAGCCTGCGCTCGCCGCGCCCGGTGACGGCCACCCGGTGCCCGGCGTCCAGCAGCTGTCGGGCGACGGCGGCGCCGATGCCGCTGCCACCGCCGGTGATGAGCGCGACCGGAGTGTCGGTCATGGTTACCCCCTGTGTCTCGTGTGTACGCCGGGGAGTCCATCATGTGGAGCGCTCTCGAAGTCAAGCACCGCCTAGGCGGGCCGTACGGCCGTGTGCACGGTGTACGCCCCCAGCACGAACACGTCCGCACGCCGGTGCACGCTCGCCGGGTCCGCCGGATCGAGGAGCCGGTCCAGCGTGCGGCGGTCGTCGGCGTCCAGACCGTCGGCCGCCGCATCGCGGATCCGGGTGAGATACGCGGCGACGTAGGCGCGGGCCCGGTCGGAAACCGGCGCCGGCAGGTCGAGCAGGAAACTGCGGGTGCGGGTGTGCTTCAGGCCCGCCGCGGTCAGCAGGGCCGGCCAGTCCTCGGCCTCGGCGACGGAGCCGGGCAGGCCGGCCCGCATGCGCGTGAACCAATCGGCCTCCACGACGTCGAGGCGTGCCTGCAGTCCCGGCCGGCCGATGCCGATGTCCCGCGGCAGGAAACGGGAGGGCAGGCCGCCCTCGAGCAGGGCCAGAGTGCCGCCGGGCACCAGGCGGTCCGCGAACGCGGTGAGGGCGGCGCGCTGGTCACCGAGGTGGTGCAGGCTCCGGCTCGCCCACAGCAGATCGGCCGGATACTCCAACTGGTCGAGCACCCCGGGGAGTTCACCGGCCAGGGTGGCGAAGCGGTCGGCGACACCTTGCCGGGCGGCCCGGGCGCGAGCCCGTTCCAGGAGCGGCTCACTGGCGTCCACGGCCACGACCCGCGCGCCCGGGAACGTCTCGGCGAACAGGCAGGACACGACTCCGGGCCCGCTGCCGGCGTCGACGATCAGACCGGGCTCCGTCACTTCCCTGGCCAGCCAGGCCATGGCCCGCTCGTGGACCGGAACGAACAGCTCCGCCTGGGTCTCCAGGTGTGGGGCCATCTCGGCCCAGTCGACATCGGTGTGCTCGTGGCCGTGCTGGTGCTGGTGCTGGTGCTGGTGCTGGTGGTGATGCTGGTGCTGGTGCGCCATGGAGGTCAGCCTCTCTTCCTGATGCGACCAGCGTGCGCCGACGTACCGCATCCGGGCCAGGAATGTTGCCGCGGCGGCAAAACGGAGTGCGGCGAGAGCAACGTCGCCCCGGCCCGCATCCGGGTCGGGGCGCAGCTGGGCGTGTCTCCTTGCCGAGGCCGCACGGGCGGCGGTGAAATGCGCGATCCGCCGGGGCCAGTCCCTCGAACGGGACTGGCCCCGGCGGATCACCGGTCACGCAGGGGTCATGAAAGGGGCGGGTAGGCGTTCTGCATCAGCTGCTGGAACTCGGCGGAGAACCAGTGCCCGGACAGCGGTGCGTTGGGCAGGGCGCCCGTCATGTTGTTGTTGTTGCGCGGGTTGCCCGTGTACGTCGGGTCGCACATGCGGTCGAAGCCCTTGCCCTCGTCGTTGGGGATGGCGCTGCTGGCGCCGTCGGACTCGCCCGGGGGCTTCATCCACACGTAGGCGTCGATTCCCGGAGCCGGGTTGGCCTGCGGACGCTCGCCGAGACCGGCGCCGGACTGGTTGCACCAGTTGCCGACGTGGATGCGGCGGTCGTAGCGGCCGCCGTTGACGTAGGCGTCCACGCTGGTCTGCGGGCCGGGACCGGCCGGGCGGGCGGTTCCGCCCCAGCCGTTGCGGGAGGTGTCGATGAGCATGCCGATGTTGGAGTTGAAGCCGACGGACACCGCCTGGTTGCGGAAGGCCTGGGCGTAGGACAGCTCGTCGACGTAGCGGTTCCAGTCGACCCACTTGGACTGGCGTACGGAGGTGCCGTTCACCGTGTCGTTGATGGTGAAGTTGTTCTCCTTCAGGGCGCTGTAGTTGGCCGTGTTGGTGATGAAGCCCTGTACATCGTCGACAGTCGCCCCGTTGCTGGTCGCCACCTGCTTGAACAGGGTCGCGGTCGGGCCGAAGTTGTCGTCCCAGCCGAGCCAGCCGTGGTGGCCCGCGTCGAGGTAGTTGTAGACGTTGGGGATGGCGCCGAGCTTGGCCAGGGCGTAGCTGACGCCCTTCTGGTAGTTGCCGTTGGCGAGCATGGTGTCGCAGGCGGGGGTGGCGGTGGCCTTGCTGCCGGTGTTGGTGATGAGGTTGGGCAGCGAGTCGAGCTCGATGGTGTTGACGATCCTGAGCGAGGCGTACTTGGGGTCGGCGAGGATCGCGGCGATCGGGTCGATGAACTGCGTCTTGTACTTGTCGATGTCGGTCGGGCCGAGTTCGCCGTTGGAGGCGAGGGCGGAGCAGTCACGGCCGGGCAGGTCGTAGATGACGAGCTGGATGACCTCTTGGTTGCTGCCCTTCTGGGCGAGGGCGGCGTCCAGGTGGGCGCGCAGGCCCATGTGGCCGTTCGCGCCGTTGATCGCAGCGATGCGGTCCAGCCAGACGCCGGTGGGCTGGTTGGAGACGCGGCTGCCGCCCGGTTCGGCGGCCGCGTTGGCCGACCACTCCGGGTTCACGTACACCTTGGCGCCGGCGTACGGATTGTCGACACGGCTGCCGGTTCCGCCGCCCCCGTTGTTGCCACCGCCCCCGTTGTCGCCGCCGCCGCCGTCGTCCACGTTGCAGGTGACGCCGTCCAGGGTGAAGGTGGCCGGGACGGCGTTGCTGCCGCTGTAGGTGCCGTTGAAGCCGAAGCTGACCGATCCTCCGGCCGCCAGGCTGCCGTTGTAGGTCTCGTTGTTCGCGGTGACGGTGGTGCCGCTCTGGGTGATCCTGGCGTTCCAGCCGCTGGTGACCTTCTGGTTGCCGGCGTAGGACCACTTGACGGCCCAACTGGACTTCGCGGCTCCGTTGTTGGTGACCGTCACGGCGGTGGTGAAGCCGGTGTCCCACTGGTTCTGCACCTTGTAGTCGACGGTGCAGGGGATGGCGGAGATACCGGCGCCCGTGGACGGGACGGACGCGTACGCCGTCCCGGAGGTGCCGGCGAGGAACGCCAGGGCGGCGAACATCGCTGTTCTGGTACGACTCATGAGTGCGGGTTTCCTTCTGACGTCACGGGAGTTGCGGAGGTCGTGCTTGTTGCCGGACTTGCGGACTCACGGACTTGCGGACTCACGGACTTGCGGACTCACGGACTTGCGGCTTACGGGTTGACGGCGCGCAGGTGGTCGCGCAGGCCGGCGCCGTACGCGGTGGGCGTGCCGTCGTAGCTGGAGATCAGGGACGGCCCGGAGGAGCAGTCCCAGGTGTTCCAGGTCCAGCCCAGATAGGACAGGTCGTGGTCGTCGAACCACTTCATGACCTGGTCGACGAACCCGTGCGAGCAGGTGTTCTCGCCGATCTCACCCGCCACCAGCGGCACTTTTTGTGCCACGGGGGCCAGGGTGGAGTTCCAGCAGCTCTCGCCGGAGCAGGTGTTGAAGTTGTAGACGTGGAAGGCGGCGGCCAGATTTCCGGTGGGGTCGGTGGGTTTGTACGTCAGCCACTGGCTGAGGTCGTTGGAGTAGGCGAGTCCGCCGGCCAGGATCACGTTCTTGGCGCCGGTCGACCGTATGGAGTCCACGAGATCCTGCATGCCGGCGACCTGGTACGAGATGCCGGAGCAGGTGCCGCCGTCCTTCCAGCACTGCCAGGCCTGGGCGGTGGTGGAGGTCGCCCGGTCCGGATAGGGCTCGTTGAACAGATCGAAGGCCACCGCCTGGTCGTCCTTGAAGGTGCCGGCCACGGAGGACCAGAACGACGGGGTGTACTGCATGTCGGGCATCGGCTTCTGGCAGGTGGCGTGCACGTCGGAGCAGCCGGCCGAGTTGCCCGTGTACTGGCCGTAGGTCCAGTGCAGTTCGACGATCGGCGTCATTCCGTGCGCCTCGACGCGGGCCACCAGGTCCTTGACGGCTTTGACGTAGTTGGTGCCCGCGTACTCCGGCTTGACGTTCGAAAGGCCGAGCCAGCACTCCTCGTTCAGGGGGATGCGGACCGCGTTGGCCTTCCAGTCGGCGATCGCCTTGATCGCCGCGTCGTCGACGGGACCGTCCCAGATGCCCCGGCCCTGGACGCACATGAACTCACCGCCGGAGCGGTTCACGCCCAGCAGCCGGCGCGTCCTGCCGCCTGCGTCGACGAGCTTGTTGCCCAGGACGTGCAGGGCGGGGGCCGTGCCCGTCGCCGGGGGCGGGTCGGTCGGTGTGGGGGTCGGCTCCGTGTCGACGTTGCAGGTCGTCCCGTTGAGCTTGAAGGCCGTCGGTACGCCGTTGGTCCCCGACCGGGAGGCGAGGAACCCGGCGCTGACGGCGGCGCCGGTGCCGAGCGAACCGTTCCAGCTCTCGCCGGCGGCGGTCACGGTGGTGCCGGACTGGGACCATTTGGCGTTCCAGCCCTGAGTGACCTTCTGGCCGTTCGCGAAGTCGAAGGTGAGGCTCCAACTGCTCAGCGCGGCGCTGTTGTTGGTGATCGTCACAGCACCCTGGAACCCGTTGTCCCACTGGCTGGTGACGGAATAGTCCACCGTGCAGGCAGGGGTGGCTCCCTGTGCCGTGACCACCGGCACGAGCACGCTCCCGGCGAGCGCGACCGCACCGGCGACACCTAAAAGTACTGAACGCGGGGGGTGTCGCATGAGCGACTCCTTGCAGCTCGGGCGCATCGTGACGGACGCGTCGACTGACCGGAACCGCTCCCACTGGTGCGAAGGAAGGTAGCGCCAAGCGTCGGCAAAGGACAGGGGAGCCGCTTCAATTTTCTTCGACCGACGCATCGAATCTTTTCGACTCTTCAAGCATCTTGACCGTCCTCACCCCCATCCTCACTATGGGAGCGCTCCCACTGGTTCAAGCCTTGACATTTCCGAGCCGCAAGGAGGAACCAGCACATGCATCTCCCACGGAGGCGCACAGCAGTGCGCCGGTTGTGGACGGCCGTTGTCGCGGCGCTGGCCCTTCCTGTGTCGATGCTCGCCGCGGGGACGACTCCCGCGCACGCGGCGGCACTTCAGTGCAGCGTCGACTACAAGACCAACGACTGGGGCTCCGGCTTCACCGCCGATCTGACCATCACCAACCGCGGCACGGACACGATCAACGGCTGGACGCTGACCTACGCCTATTCGGGCAACCAGAAGCTCTCCAACGGCTGGAACGGCACCTGGTCGCAGTCGGGTCAGTCGGTGAGCGTGAAGGACGCCGGGTACAACGCGAAGATCGCCGCCGGCGCGGCCGTGAGCACCGGGGCACAGTTCACCTACAGCGGCACCAACACCGCTCCCACCTCTTTCGCGGTCAACGGCACGACCTGCGCGGGCGCGCATCAGCCGCCCGTCACCGTGCTGACCAGCCCCGCCGCGGGCGCGGTCTACAGCCAGGGTGACGCGGTACCGCTGGCCGCGACCGCGGCGGCCGCCGACAACGCGACCATCAGCAAGGTGGAGTTCTACGACGACACCACTCTGCTGGGCACGGACACCAGCGCGCCCTACTCGCTCTCGGCCTCTGGCTTGACCGTGGGCAGTCATTCGCTGGTGGCCAAGGCGTACGACAGTCTGGGCGCCTCCGCCGAGTCGACGCCGGTCGGCATCACGGTCGCCTCCGGTCCCGCCGTGGTGGCCTCACCCACGCAACTGGGCGTTCAGCAGGGCAAGACGGGCACCTTCTCGGTGAAGCTGTCGACGCAGCCGAGCGCCAACGTGACGGTGAGCGTGGCCCGCACGGGCGGCAACACCGGCCTCAGCGTGACCGGTGGCTCGTCCCTGACCTTCACACCGTCCAACTGGAACACCGCGCAGACGGTGACCGTCACCGCCGACTCGTCGGGCACGGGGGCGGCGACCTTCACCGCCTCGGCGACGGGTCTCACCAAGGCGACGGTGACCGTGACGGAGCTGGCGGGGTCGAAGGCGTACGACGCCCGCTTCCTGGACCTGTACGGGAAGATCACCAACCCGGCGAACGGCTACTTCTCCCCCGAGGGCATTCCCTACCACTCGGTGGAGACGCTGATCGTCGAGGCTCCGGACCAGGGGCACGAGACCACGTCGGAGGCCTACAGCTACCTTCTGTGGCTGCAGGCGATGTACGGCAAGGTCACCGGTGACTGGTCGAAGTTCAACGGCGCCTGGGACGTGATGGAGAAGTACATGATCCCGACCCACGCCGACCAGCCGACCAACTCCTTCTACAACGCCTCGAAGCCGGCGACGTACGCACCCGAACTCGACACGCCGAACGAGTATCCGGCGAAGCTGGACACGTCGGTACCGGTCGGGTCGGATCCGATCGCCGGTGAGCTGAAGAGCGCATACGGTACGGACGACGTCTACGGTATGCACTGGCTGCAGGACGTCGACAACGTCTATGGCTACGGCAACGAGCCCGGCAAGTGCGAGGCCGGCCCGACGGCCACCGGACCGTCGTACATCAACACCTTCCAGCGCGGCCCGCAGGAGTCGGTCTGGGAGACGGTCCCGCAGCCGACCTGCGACGCCTTCAAGTACGGCGGCAAGAACGGTTACCTGGACCTGTTCACCGGCGACTCGTCCTACTCCAAGCAGTGGAAGTTCACGGACGCCCCGGACGCCGACGCGCGCGCGGTGCAGGCGGCGTACTGGGCGGACGTCTGGGCGAAGGCGCAGGGCAAGGGCAGCGATGTGTCGGCCACCGTCGGCAAGGCGGCGAAGATGGGCGACTACCTGCGGTATGCGATGTACGACAAGTACTTCAAGAAGATCGGCAACTGTGTGGGGGCATCCTCCTGCCCGGCCGGCACCGGCAAGGACGCCTCGGACTACCTGCTGTCCTGGTACTACGCGTGGGGCGGCGCGACCGACACCAACGCGGGCTGGGCCTGGCGCATCGGATCGAGCCATGTGCACGGCGGCTACCAGAACCCCCTCGCGGCGTACGCGCTCAGTTCCTACGCCGACCTGAAGCCGAAGTCGGCGACGGGTGCGACGGACTGGGGCAAGTCGCTGCAGCGGCAGCTGGAGTTCTACCAGTGGCTGCAGTCGTCCGAGGGCGCCATCGCGGGCGGTGCGACCAACAGCTGGCAGGGCCGGTACGCGACACCGCCGGCGGGCACGTCGACCTTCTACGGCATGTACTACGACTGGGAGCCCGTCTACCACGACCCGCCGTCCAACCAGTGGTTCGGCTTCCAGGCGTGGTCGATGGAGCGGGTGGCCGAGTACTACCAGCAGACGGGGAACACCACCGCCAAGGCGATCCTCGACAAGTGGGTCAAGTGGGCGCTGTCCAAGACCACGATCAACCCGGACGGCACCTATCAGATTCCGTCCACCCTCCAGTGGTCGGGCCAGCCCGACACCTGGAACGCCTCCTCCCCCGGCTCCAACAGCGGCCTGCACGTCACCGTCGCCGACTACACCAACGACGTCGGCGTGGCTGCCGCGTACGCCAAGACTCTGACGTACTACGCCGCCAAGTCCGGTGACGCGACGGCGAAGTCGACGGCGAAGGCGCTGCTGGACGGTATGTGGAACAACTACCAGGACAGCCTGGGCATCGCCGTCCCGGAGACCCGGACCGACTACAGCCGCTTCGGCGACAGCGTCTACGTGCCGAACGGCTTCAGCGGCAAGATGCCGAACGGTGACGTGATCTCCTCGTCCTCGACGTTCATCTCGCTGCGGTCCTTCTACAAGAACGACCCGGCCTGGTCGAAGATCGAGGCCTACCTCAAGGGCGGCGCCGCGCCCGTCTTCACGTACCACCGGTTCTGGGCCCAGGCGGACATCGCCATGGCCATGGGTTCGTACGCGGAGCTCCTCGAATAGTCCCCGCTACCGCTCCGTGTACGCCGGACCGGGCGGTCCCCCACCCGCACGGGGGGCCGCCCGGTCGTCATGCCCTCCTCCCGAAGGAAGGACCCCCACCGTGCGAAGAACCCGTATCCTCACGGCCGTCCTCGCGCTGGCCGCCGGTCTGCTGGCGGGCAGCCCGCCGGCGCTGGCCGCGGGCACACCGAAGGTGGCGCTCGCGGCCGACACCTACACCTGGAAGAACGCCCGGATAGACGGCGGCGGCTTCGTCCCGGGAATCGTGTTCAACCGCTCCGAGAAGAACCTGGTCTACGCCCGCACCGACATCGGCGGCGCCTACCGCTGGCAGCAGTCGACGAAGACGTGGACCCCGCTGCTGGACTCGGTCGGCTGGAACGACTGGGGCCACACCGGGGTGGTCAGCCTCGCCTCGGACTCGGTGGATCCCAACAAGGTGTACGCGGCCGTCGGTACGTACACCAACAGCTGGGACCCCGGGAACGGCGCGGTGCTGCGCTCCGGCGACCGGGGCGCGAGCTGGCAGAAGACAGACCTGCCGTTCAAGCTGGGCGGCAACATGCCCGGCCGGGGAATGGGCGAGCGCCTGGCGATCGACCCCAACAAGGACAGCGTCCTGTACCTGGGGGCGCCCAGCGGCAAGGGGCTGTGGCGGTCGACGGACTCGGGGGTCACCTGGTCGCAGGTGACGAGCTTCCCCAACCCCGGGAACTACCAGCAGGATCCGGGCGACACCACCGGGTACACCAGTGACAACCAGGGGATCGTCTGGGTCACCTTCGACGAGTCCACGGGTGCGTCCGGGAGCGCCACGAAGACGATCTACGTCGGGGTGGCGGACAAGGACAACGCGGTGTACCGCTCGACGGACGCCGGGGCGACGTGGTCGCGGCTGGCGGGGCAGCCGACCGGATATCTGGCGCACAAGGGTGTGCTGGACGCCAAGAACGGCTACCTGTACATCGCATACAGCGACAAGGGCGGTCCGTACGACGGCGGCAAGGGCCAGCTGTGGCGGTACGCGACCGCGACCGGCACCTGGACCAACGTCAGCCCGGTCGCGGAGTCCGACACCTCCTACGGCTTCGCCGGTCTGACGGTCGACCGGCAGCATCCGGGGACCGTCATGGCGACCGCGTACAGTTCGTGGTGGCCGGACACCCAGATCTTCCGGTCCAAGGACAGCGGGGCGACCTGGACCAAGGCCTGGGACTACACGTCGTACCCCAACCGCTCCAACCGCTACACCATCGACGTGTCGTCGTCGCCCTGGCTGACCTTCGGTGCCAACCCGTCGCCGCCCGAGCAGACCCCGAAGCTCGGCTGGATGACGGAGTCGTTGGAGATCGACCCGTTCGACTCGGCACGCATGATGTACGGAACGGGCGCCACGCTCTTCGGGACCGAGAACCTGACGAACTGGGACAGCGGCGGCCAGTTCACCGTCAAGCCGATGGTGCAGGGCCTGGAGGAGACGGCCGTCAACGACCTCGCCTCTCCCCCGTCCGGTGGTGCCCGGCTCTTCAGTGCCCTGGGTGACATCGGCGGCTTCCGGCACACGGACCTGACGAAGGTCCCGTCGATGATGTACACCTCCCCCACCTTCACCACGACCACGAGTGTGGACTTCGCCGAGACCAACCCGAACACGGTGGTGCGGGTCGGCAACCTGGACTCGGGCCCGCACGTGGCCTTCTCCACCGACAACGGCGCCAACTGGTTCGCGGGCACGGATCCTTCGGGCGTCAGCGGCGGCGGCACGGTGGCGGCCGCGGCGGACGGCAGCCGGTTCGTGTGGAGTCCGGCGGGCACCGGAGTGCAGTACACGACGGGTTTCGGCTCGTCCTGGTCGGCGTCCACCGGGATCCCGGCCGGGGCCGTGGTCGAGTCGGACCGGGTCGACCCCAAGACGTTCTACGGCTTCAAGTCAGGCAAGTTCTATGTCAGTTCGGACGGCGGCGCGACCTTCAAGGCGTCTTCCTCGACCGGCCTGCCCAGCGGCGACAGCGTGCGCTTCAAGGCGCTGCCCGGCACGAAGGGCGACATCTGGCTGGCCGGCGGTGCGACGGACGGCGCGTACGGTCTGTGGCACTCGACCGACGGCGGGGCTGGCTTCACCAAGCTGTCGAACGTGGAGCAGGCCGACACGATCGGCTTCGGGAAGGCGGCGAGCGGGGCGTCCTACCAGACGCTGTACACGAGCGCGAAGATCGGCGGGGTGCGGGGCATCTTCCGGTCGACGGACAAGGGCGTGAGCTGGACCCGGATCAACGACGACGCCCACCAGTGGGGCTGGACCGGTACGGCGATCACGGGCGATCCGCGGGTGTACGGCCGGGTGTACGTGTCGACGAACGGCCGCGGGGTGATCTACGGAGACACCTCCGACACGAGCGGAGGCGGCGGAGACGGAGGCGGCGGTGGTACGGATCCGACACCGACGGGCACCTGCTCCGTGACGTACCGGATCACCAACCAGTGGTCGGGCGGCTTCCAGGCGGACGTGCAGCTGACCAACACGGGCTCGAGCGCCTGGAGCGGCTGGTCGCTCGGCTGGTCCTACACCGACGGCCAGAAGGTCACGCAGCTGTGGAACGCCGACTACGGCCAGTCGGGGTCGGCGGTGACGGTGAAGAACCTGGGCTGGAACGCCAACGTGGCGGCCGGATCCTCGGTGAGCTTCGGATTCACCGGCAGTTGGTCGGGGACGAACACCAAGCCGACCTCGTTCACGCTGGGCGGCCAGAGCTGCACTCCGAGTTGATCCCCGAGGGCGCGTGCCGAACGGAGGCACGCGCCCCGAATCGGGCATGTCTCTGCGGAGGGCGGACTGGGCGTGCCGGCGGCCGCGATCCGGCGCGCGGTGCCAAGCGTGCCATCGTGTCCAGGAGTGGTCCGCCGTCCTGGCCGGGAGTCCCGAACACCACAGGCCTCCGAAGAGGTCGACGAGCCGCAGCCGCGGGGCGAAGCAGACAAAGCCCAGTGCGTAGTACACCTGCCTGGCGGGGCTGAGCGTCGAACCGTCCGGGCCATAGCGACCCCGAGGAGCGGCCGTGTGCCGGCACGCCCGGCCGCTCGCACCACCGCCCGCTGGGAGCAGGCGTTCTCGGTGGACGGCGGGGAGACCTGGCCCACCAACTGGATCACGGAGTTCAGCCGGCCGGCGGCTTCCGGAACGCCCGCACGCCGAAACGGGGGTCGGCCCGGGGCCGGTCGGGGTCCGGGAGGGCCGCCAGCAGCTCGGCGAACCGTTCGGTGAGCAGGTCGCCGGGCGGCAGCACGGTGAACCAGCCGCGGCGCAGGTCGGCGATGGTGCCGTGCGGGCTGCGGCCCTGCCCGAGGCCGGGGAAGGACGCCCGCCCGGCCGGGTGCAGGCCGTGCCGGGCGGCGTGCGCGGCGACGGCGTCGGCGGCGTCCCGGGCGGGGCGGCGCGGGCGCGGGGCGAGGACGGCGTCGATGTCGCTGCCGACGTCGTGTGCGGCGGCCTTGTCGACGGTGGTGACGTAGACGCCGCCGGGTCTGAGGACGCGGGCGCACTCGGCGACGACACGGTCGGCGTCGGCGGCGTCGTGCAGCAGGTGGAGCAGCCACACGCTGGTCACGGCGTCGAAGGTGGCGTCGGGGAAGGGCAGCCGGCGGCTGTCGGCCCGGACGACCGCGCCGGGCAGCCGGGCGGCGGCCCTCCGGGTCATGCCCTGCGCCAGGTCTGCGCCGGTGACCCGCATGCCGGGCCGGGCCGCCGCCAGCCGCCGGGTGACTATGCCGGTGCCGCAGGCGACGTCGAGGAGGCGGCCGGCGGCCGCGGGTATGAGACCCAGGACGGCGTCGGCCGCCGCGGCGGCGCGGGCCTCGCCACCGCGCGTCGCGTCGTATGCGCCGGCTTCCTCGTCGTAGTCGATCACGTGGGGTCAGTGTGCCCCGTGACCTGCGGCGAGGTCTTCCACCCGGCGGGCGAGTTCGAAGTCCTTCCCGGTGACGACGCCGCCGGCGCTGTGGGTGTTCACGGTGAGGGAGACCGTGTCGTAGCCGAGCGTGAGGTCCGAGTGGTGGTCGAGTTCGTCCTGGACCTGGGCGATGTGGACGACCATCGCCGTCGCCGCGAAGTGCGAGCCGAGCCGGTAGGAGCGGGCGATGCGGTCGCCGTCGAGGGTCCAGCCGGGCAGTTCGGCCAGCCGGTCCTCGATCTCTTTCTGCGACAGCGGTTCGACGGCCATCCCTGGCTCCCTTCCTGGGTGTCGGGTACCTGTTCAGCCTGCCACAGACGGGCCGTCGCAGCGCTGGTCGGGGAGGTGCCGCGGGGTGGTGTCGGCGTCAGCCGCGCACGCATTCCGCCGCCAGGTCGTCCGCCAGCGCCGCGATCCGCTCCCGGCCCTCCACCCGCTCCACCCACGGGTGCGGCAACCCGATGTCGCCGAACCGGGCGCCGAGGATGTTGCCGCAGATCGAGCCGGTGGAGTCGCTGTCGCCCGAGTGGTTGACGGCGAGCAGCAGGGCGTCCTCGACGCGGTGTGCGGCGAGGGCGCTGTAGACGCCGATGGCGAGGGCCTCCTCGGCGATCCAGCCGGCGCCGAGTCTCTCCAGCCTCTCGGGGGTGCCGGGCCCGTCGGCGGCGAGGTCGAGGGCCCGGGTCAGGGCGGCGGTGGTCTCCTCGTGGCCGGGGTGGCGGGCCAGCAGGCGCAGGGTACGCAGGACGGCGCCTTCGACCGAGTCCCCGGCAAGGAGGTGGGCCACGATCGCGGCGAGGGCGCCGGCCGCGTAGTAGCCGGTGGGGTGACCGTGGGTCATCTGGGCGCAGCGGGCGGCGATGCCGAAGGCCTGGCCGGGGTCGGTGCGGGTGAGGCCGAAGGGCGCCGAGCGCATCACCGCGCCGCAGCCCTTGGAATCGGGGTTGACCGGTCCGGGCGGGCCCAGTTCGGCCCACGGCTCGGGGACGAAGTCCTGGGCCAGTCCGGACAGGCAGGCGTTCCCGGGGGCGCGGCGGGCGTAGAGCCAGGGTTCCTCGATCAGGCCGCCGCGCGGGCCTTCGTAGGGGCCGCCCGCGGGCTTGGTCAGGTCGCTCGCCTCGGGGCCCGGCCGGCGCTGCGTCTCCAGCCAGCGTTCGTAGGCCCAGCGCAGCAGGCGGGACCAGCCGCCGCCGATGCCCTTCAGCCGTTCCCGCTCCTGGGACTGGCGGATGCCCTCGGCCGAGAACAGGGTCATCTGGGTGTCGTCGCTGACGCGGCCCGGCACGCCGTCGGAGTCCGGCACCAGTCCGGTGACACCGCGCGGGCCGTGGGTCTCGCGGATGCGGTCCAGGGAGTGGAACTCGACCGGATATCCCAGGGCGTCGCCGAGCGCGCCGCCGAGGAGGCAGCCGCGCACTCTGGCGCGGTAGACCGCCGTCGCCTCCCAGCACGTGTTTATCGGCTCGTTCATGTGCCCCCTCCTCGACTACGGTCGTGCGCATGGTCATTGTCGCGTCCGGTACCGCCGACGCCCCCGCCGCCCCCGCGGACGGGGGCGTCGGCCCGCTGCTGCGGGCCTGGCGGGAGCGCCGGAAGTTCAGCCAGCTGGAACTGGCGCTGCGCGCCGACTCCTCGGCCCGGCACATCAGTTTCGTCGAGACGGGTCGTTCCCGGCCGAGCGAGGAGATGGTGCTGCGGCTGGCCGAGCATCTGGACGTGCCGGTGCGGGAGCGCAACGCGCTGCTGCTGGCGGCCGGTTACGCCCCGCGTTATCCGCGGACTCCGTTGGACGACCCGGCGCTGGACGCGCTGCGCGAGGGCCTGGAGCGTCTCCTCCACGGGTACGAGCCCTACCCGGCGCTGGTGGTCGACGCTACGTACGACGTGGTGACCGCGAACCGGGGCATCACGATGCTGCTGGAGGGGGTCCCGGAGTCGCTGCTCGCCCCGCCGCTCAACGCGATGCGGCTGACGCTGCACCCCGAGGGTCTGGCGCCGCGCATCCGCAATCTGCGGGAGTGGCGCGGGCATCTGCTGGCGCAGATGGAGCGGCAGATCGCCCTGCACCGCTCTGCGGCGCTGCGTGCGCTGTACGAGGAGGTGGCCGCGTATCCGGTCCCCGAGGAGCGTCCCGCGGACGAACCGGCGGAACCGGTCGCGTACTTCGCGCTGCCGATGCGGATCGAGCACGAGGGCCGGATCCTCTCCTTCGTGTCCTCGATCTCCACCTTCAACACACCGATGGACGTCACGGTCGCCGAGTTGGCGATCGAGACGTTCCTGCCTGCGGATCCGGCGACGGCCAAGTACCTGCACTCGATGCTGGGCTGACCGGAATCACGAGGTCCGGATCGGCGCCGGCCAGGTGCGTCGTCCGGCCTCGCGTGTCACACTGCTCGCGTACTTGGGCGCGTATGGGGAGGGCGTGGCGTGAGTGAGCGGCGGGCTGCGCCCACCGTGGGGCAGGTGGTGCTCGGCAAGCGGCTGCAGGAACTGCGGGAGACGGCCGGGCTGGGGCGCGACGAGGCTGCCCGGGTCCTGCGGGTGGCGTCCGCGACCGTGCGGCGGATGGAGACGGCAGAGGTCGCGCTGAAGATCCCGTACGTGCAGGTGCTGCTCTCGACGTACGGCGTGCCCGAGGAGGAGGCGGCCGCGTTCGTGACGCTCGCCGAGGAGGCCAACCAGCCGGGCTGGTGGCAGCGGTTCCACGATGTGCTGCCCGACTGGTTCAGCATGTACGTCAGTCTGGAGGGCGCCGCCCGCGTCATCCGTTCCTACGAGCCGCACTTCGTGCCCGGCCTGCTGCAGACGGAGGACTACGCGCGGGCGGTGATGGAGGCCGGGACGATCGGGCAGACGGGGCCGGAGACGATCGAGCGCCATGTGTCGCTGCGGATGGCCCGGCAGCGGCTGCTGGACCGGGAGGACCCGCCCCACCTGTGGGTGATCATGGACGAGACGGTGCTGCGGCGGCCGGTGAGCGTCCGCGGCGAGGTCATGCGCGAGCAGTTGGACAAGCTGCTGGAGTACGCCGAGCGCGACCGCGTCACGATCCAGGTCGCCGAGTTCGCGGACGGGCCGCACCCGGGGACGTACGCGCCGTTCTCCCTGTTCCGTTTCGCCGAGCCCGAACTGCCGGACATGGTCTACACCGAGTATCTGACCGGTGCCCTGTACCTGGACTCCCGCAAGGAGGTCTCCGCGCACCTGGAGGTCCTCGACCACATGACAGCGCGCGCCGCTTCGGCGCAGCGCACGCGGAAGATCCTGCGGGAGTACCGCGAGGCCTACTGACCGGGCACCTCCATCGTTCGCTCTCCGGTCCGCGCCGACCACGCGGACCGCGGCGGCCCCCGGGGCCGACCGACACCGACTCACGCCGAGGAGCACACACCGCATGACCGGATCCGACGCCGCGTCCCCCCGCATCGACACCAGCCGGCCCCATCCGGCGCGCGTGTACGACTGGTGGCTGGGCGGCAAGGACAACTACCCGGTGGACGAGGAACTGGCGCGGAAGATTCTCGCCGTGGACCCGGCCGCGGTGCGCGGGGCGCGTGCCAACCGCCGGTTCATGCACCGGGCGACCCGCGTGGCCGCCGAGGCGGGGGTACGGCAGTTCCTCGACATCGGTACCGGTATCCCCACCGAGCCGAACCTGCACCAGGTGGCTCAGGGCGTGGCCCCGGAATGCAGGATCGTGTACGCGGACAACGATCCGATCGTGCTGCGGCACGCCGAGGCTCTGCTGCACGGCTCGGCCGAGGGCAGCACCGACTACGTGCACGCGGACGTCCGCGATCCCGACACCATCCTCCGGCTGGCCGGCGACCTGCTGGACTTCTCCCGGCCCGTCGCGCTGTCGCTGGTCGCGCTGACGCACTACCTGGGTGACGCGGCCGACGGGGACGACGTGTACGGCCTGCTCAAGCGGTACGTCGACGCCCTCGCCCCCGGCAGTCACCTGATCCTCTCCCAGGTCACCCCCGACCTGAACCCGGAGGCCATCGAGAAGGCGGCGGGCCTCTTCCGCCGCAGCGGCACGCCGTTCCACCCGCGCTCGCTCGCCGAGTTCTCCCGGTTCTTCGAGGGGCTGGACCTGCTGGGTCCGGGGGTCATCCCGGTCACCGGCTGGCGCCCGGACCCCGAGGACGTGGCGGCCCAGGCGGAGGGCATCGTGCCCGTGTACGCGGGGGTGGCCCGCAAGTCCTGAGGATCGCGGGCCCTGACCGGAGCGGCCGTGGTGCCGGTAGCTGTCGCCTAGGGGGTGTCTTGTGGATCATCCCGGGGTCGGGGGGTCTGGCACGCGCATCTGCGGCGTTGTCGTCGGTTGCCGACTCCGCCACTCTCGGCTGCGCTCGAGCGGGGGGACCCCCATCGCGTCGACGCCCTCCTCCGCCTTGCAGCTGCACGCGCCAGACCCCGCTCGGGTCGGCTGGAAGTCGCCGTCGGTGTGTGCCGGGCTGATCCACAAGACACTCCCTAGTAGTGCTTCGTTACGTTGGGTGATCTCGGCTGGTGGTGGGCATTGTCCTGGTATGAGGTTGGGGGAGGTGGAACGGCTCCGGGGTGAGT
>NZ_JBSFIK010000041.1:0-80292 GCF_053597535.1 Streptomyces sp. NPDC001348
GGAGAAGAGCACGACGGCCACTTCAAGGCAGGCGCACCGGTGTGGGTGGACCACGGCCCGGACTGCTATGCACCTGCCCTGCTGCGTGCACCTGGCGGCAGATGGCTGCTGTGGGGCTGGTCTTGGGAAGCCCGCGACCAAGCCTGGGCCGTCGCTGGCGGATGGGCCGGCGTCCTCACCGTGCCCCGCGAGATCCATGTCGGCGGCGACGGCACGCTGCGTCAGCGGCCCGCCACCGAGTTGCTCGCGCTGCGCGGTGAGCGCACCGTGCAGGCCGAGGGTGCGACCCATGGCCCGGAGCCGGTGGAACTGGGCAGCGTTGGACGGGCCTTCGACCTGACGGCCCGTCTGGAGCCGACCGGGACTGCCGGCCTGCGGCTGCTCACCACCCCGGACGGTTCCGAGTACCTCGACATCCACCTCGATCCGGACGCGGGCGAACTGGTCGTCGACCGCTACCACGCCTCCTTGGACACGCGGGCCCACGGCGGCGCCTACCGGATGCCCTGCCCCACCGGACAGCCGGTCGACCTCCGCGTGGTCGTCGACCACTCCATCGCCGAGGTCTTCCTGACCTCCACCGGCCAGGTCCTCACGCTGCGGTTCTACCCGACAGGGCAGGAAGCGTGGCGACTTCAGGCCCACACCGCACCGGGCACGCGCCTTCGCTACGCGGTCGACGCTTGGGAGTTGCACCCGCTCGTGATCAAGACGCCGACCGCCGGCGCCGCCGAGCAGTACTGAACCAACAGGTCTGAAGGAGGATCCTCAATGAGCTCGCACGGTTTTGGACGACGTCAGTTCCTCTCAACCGCCATCGGCGTCGCCGCCGCCTGGACCCAGGTTTCCGGCAACGCTGCCGCCGCCACCTCGTCGCGTAATTCTTCCGTGCAGGTCTGGCTGACCGACACGTCGGCCAAGAAGTGGGTCGTCGGCCAGAGCGATGTGCTGTTCCGGACGAAGAGCACCGGCAACCCGCTCACGATCAAGGTCGACGACAGCGTCAAGTACCAGAGGATCCAGGGCTTCGGGGCGGCCATGACCGACTCTTCCGCGTGGCTCATCAACAAGCTGTCCACCGCTGACCGAGCGAAGCTGATGCAGAAGCTGTACGACCCCTCCAAGGGCATCGGCCTCAGCCTGATCCGTACGCCGATGGGCGCCACGGACTTCAACCCGTCCGGCAACTACTCCTACGACGACATGCCGGCGGGACAGACGGACCCGACGCTGTCCAACTTCTCGGTCCAGCACGACGAGAAGTACATCATTCCCATCTTGCGCCAGGCTCTCGCACAGAACCCGTCCGCCAAGATCCTGGCCACCCCATGGAGCCCGCCAGGCTGGATGAAGACCTCGGACTCCATGATCGGCGGCACCCTCAAGAGCGACTACGCTTCCACGCTGGCCGACTACTTCGTGAAGTTCATCAACGCCTACGACAGGGCCGGTGTGCCCATCTCCTACATCACGCCGCAGAACGAGCCCATGGGTACGCCCAGTTGGCCCGGCATGTCCCTGTCCGCCTACCAGGAATCCGCGTTGATCCAGGAGATCGGTCAGGTGTTCGAGGCCAACCGCATCTCCACGAAGATCCTGGCCTGGGACCACAACTGGGATGTGCCCTCGTATCCCGAGACGATCTTCAGCGACCCTGCCGCCTCGCAGTACACGGCCGGCACCGGATGGCACATCTACAGTGGCAACCCGACGTACCAGACTGTGGTCCACAACGACTATCCGGGCAAGGAAACCTACATCACGGAGGCCACCGGAGGCGTCTGGCAGGGTGACGACGAGACGGCGTTCCATGACGCACTCGGCACCTGGATCATCAAGGGCATGCGCAACTGGGCGAACGGTGTGACGCTCTGGAACACCGCACTCGACCCCAAGCTGGGGCCGCTCAACAGCGACACCAACGGCATCCCCATGTGCCGGGCACTGGTCACGGTCGATCCGGACAGCGGGCAGGTGTCCTACAACGTGGACTACCACGCACTCGCTCACGCCAGCCGGTTCGTGAAGCCCGGAGCGCATCGCATCTACTCGAACACCTTCGGGGAAGGAAGCATCGAGAGCGTCGCGTTCCTGAACCCGGACGGCTCGAAGGTCGTGATCGCGTACAACTCGGGTAGCGCCGCGAAGAACTTCAGCGTCGCGGACGGAACGCAGTCCTTCGACTACACCCTGAACGCCGGCGACGCTGTCACGTTCACCTACACGGGCGGGCGCAGCGGCGGGACCCCCGCGGCGACCAATGTCTTCGACCCGTCCCATGACTTCACGTTCAAGTCGTCGCTGGGGCCGATGACGGTCACGTACGACCCGGCACTCCTGCAGTACCAGAACGCCGTCCGCACCGGAAGCAAGCTGCTCACGTACTCCCTGCCGGTCGGGGCGTCCATCAAGACGCCCGGAACGTCACTGAGCCGTGGCAAGTGGACCGCCACGGCCTCCTCGAGCCCGGACTGGGGCGCGGCCTCGAACGCGATCGACGGCGACATCAACAGCCGGTGGAATCTCGGCCAGGGGACGACCAGCGGCGTCTGGTTCCAGGTCGATCTCGGAAGCCCGACGAGCTTCAACAAGATCGTCTTCGCCACCGGAGAAAGCAACTCCTTCGACTACGTCACCAAGTACCAGATATACGTCTCGGACGACGGGGCCGACTGGGGCAGCGCAGTCGCGACCGGCAGCGGGAACATAGGGAAGATAGCCGTCACGTTGCCGGCCCGGACGGCACGGTACATTCGCATTGTCTGTGTCGCGGCATCCGGTTTCTGGTGGAGCATCGCCGAAATCAACGTCTACGGATCCTCGAACGGCACCGGGTCGATCGCGGCCCCGACTGCGGTGCCCAAGGGCCTCCAGCTGAAGACGTGGACCAGTCCGGAAGGGGAGCAGGTCACCGCGGTGTTCAACGGCACCGCCACCAGTCAGGGCTTCCCGGTGTCCGCCGACGGCTCGTACACCTACACCCTGCCGAGCGGAACGTCGGCGATGTTCACCACGCAGAAGCTGTCCAGCTTCCCCGCACCGGTCTTCGGAAGCCTGAAGCCGAAGCAAGGCATACCGCGTGCCAAGTTCACGATCAGCGGTTCTCACTTCGGTGACGCGCAGGGGCTGGGTACGGTGCGTTTCGGGAAGCTCTTCGCCGAGATCGACAGCTGGTCGGACACGAGCATCAGCGCGTACGTACCGAGCGGGCTCCCGGTGGGGACGTACAAGGTCTCGGTGAACGGAGCCGGCGGAGCGGACGCAGGCGGAGCCTCCTTCGACGTCATGGACCTGGGCCCGGCGCTGGCGCGCACAGGCTGGACGGCGACGACCTCGAACACAAGCCCTGACAACGACGGCCCCGCAAACATGCTGGACGGCAATTCCGACACCCGGTACAGCTCCGGAACAGGCCAGTACGACGGCCTGTGGATCCAAGTCGACATGGGACAGACACAGACCTTCGACAAGATCCTTCTCGATTCCGGCAGCAACATCGGCGACTACGCGCGATCCGCGGACGCGTACGTCTCCACGAACGGAACCGACTGGACCAAGGTGTCTTCCATAACGGACGGCCAACGGGTCGAACTCGTCTCGTTCCCGACGCAGACAGCCCGCTACATCAAGATTGTCAATACCGCCGATGTCGCGAGCAACTGGTGGTCAATCGCAGAATTGACCGTCTACAACTGACATGTGCCGTGTTGAACTCGCCCGTTATCGGGGCTGATGGCAAACCTCTTCTGGCTGCTGGAGCTGTATCCGCACGACCGCACCAAGTTCCGCCGTCGGAGTTGTCGGTGGATGGCAGGTGGCGGGTTCCGGCTCGCCGTGTGGGACGACGACCTCATCCGGGACGGGAGCAGGGCGGCCGTGGACCACAGCTGCGGCCCCCAGCCCGAGCACGGCTCCCGGCAACTGGGCCGCGATGAACGGGGCGACGGAGGTGGGAGCAATACCGGCGAGGGCGTGGGTGAACGTCCGGCCGATGGTCACCGCCGGGTTCGCGAAGGACGTGGAGGAGGTGATCCAGTACACGGCCCAGATGTAGGCGGCCACCGCCGCGGGGCGAGCGCGGTGCGGCCGATATGGCTGAGGCCGAAGAACAGCAAGACCAGCCCGGCCGTCGCACCGACCTGGGAGGACGGCTTCGGCTCCTTCGAGGCACCAGCCGGCGCCGGTCATGTCGAGGCGGTCGCCGATGATGTGGCGGCAGCTGCTTCGACGGCGCCGGTGGCGAAGGGGCAGCCGACATCCAGCGCGGTGTCATAGTGGAACTGGTCGAGGTGGCTGGTAGGTAGCGGTGGCAGCCGGTGACAGTCTGGCGGCGTGAGCCGGGCAGGCGTTCACGGTCGGCCTGGGCCAGCATCCATGCCGGGCCAGGGCCCAACGTCGGCGGTCATCCCCTCGCTCGCCTACGTGAAGAAGGCACTGCAAGCCGCTGACGAGTTCCTCGCGCTGGAGATCGTGATAATGGTGGACTGTGGCTTGCGGAACGGTGAAGCCCGGGCGGTGAACATCAACAATGTCGTGGCGGGCGATGTCTACCGGGTGCACGAGCAGATCCACTCCAACACGCACAAGCCGGCGAAGCTGAAGCATCGCAAGGCGGGGGAGTTCCGGGAGGAGCCACCCGTGCTCCGCCAGGCGCCGGGCTTTCGACCGCAGTCCCTCGACTTTCGTCGGCGTCGCATCAACGCCCAGCTCAACCGCGATCTCCTTGGCCCGAAGCGGTCCGTGACCCGTGGATCGCTGCTGTTCCAGCACGCCCAGAATGCACTGATAGTCCGGCGCCAGAACCGTCACCGGCAGCCCTTCCCGCCAGGGCGGCACCGTCGAGCCCGGCACCGGCACGAGCGACAGCACCGCTTTCTCCTCGGCCTCGGTCCCGGCGGTGGTCTCGGCAGCCGAGGCTGTTAGGGCCTCGACCAGCTCTTCCCGCGCGATCACCCGCCGGTCCAGCTCGATCTCGGCGGCCTCCAACACCTCAACCAACCGGGTGACTTCCTCCCGTAGCCCTTCCACCCGCACACGGGCCGCTGTCTCCCGCTCCTCCAGCATTCCCAACACCGACGCCATCGCGCACCCTTCGCTCACGGAGCGGAAACAAGACGCCGAATGCCTCTCTCATTCCGAGCTACACCATGCCTGACCAGCAGAAATCAACGGATCACGTTCGGTTGAGATACGGCTTCTCATGCACGGCCCCACCCAACTGACCGGGGACCGCTACCTGCTTTGGGACGGCACCCCTGACGAGGCGCACGCCTTGCGCGAGGCCCTGGCCTTGTGCGGCTGCACCGAACTGCCCGATGTCGACCGCCCACAGGTGGGGTACCGGGCCACCGGTGCCAGCGGAGACCTGTGCGCTCCCGCCTTGCCCTGGGGTGCCATGGATGTCACCCACTGCCTGACTTCGGCGGAGACCACCCGTGACCCCGAAGGATTCAGCATCCGCTACGCCGCACTCGATGACCTGATCCGCATGCGGCGGGCCCTCGGCCGCCCGAAGGACCAGCGGCGTGCAGAGGAACTCGCACGGCTACGCACCTGATTCGGTAGTACGAGCACTCACCGACGGCTCCCCTGAACAGCCGTGCTCCCGGGACGTCGTCGGCGTCTCCCCCTCGGCATACCTCCAACTGAGACGACGTCTTGAATGCTCGCTCAGAGCGCCAAGGAGACGGGGGGCTCGATGCCGAGCAGAAGACGGGCGTGGTCCTCCTCAGTGACATATGGGTTGAGCCCGGCACAGCGCGTCCCCACGGACACGTCTCGCCAGAAACGCTGCAGGGGGTTGCCGGGGTCGAAGCCGCTGGCGCCGTGCAGGTCGAGCAGCCACTCCACGGCCTGTCGGCATTCCGTGGCTGCGGAAACCAGTCGCATGCGCAGCTGTGCGCGTTCCAGGCTCGGCACGGGGTGCGCGGGATCCGTCGCATCCAGTTGTCCGGCGACATCGAGGACACGCCGGGGCGCGGTGTCGAGCAGGTGACTGGCCTGGCCGAAGCGGTGTCGGGCCAAGGGCGAGTCCGCGAGCCGGGAGTAGGTGGTCTGCGACGGGACCCTCGCGCCGGCAAGCACCCCCTGAAGTACGGCGAGCGCACCGCGGGTCGCGCCGATCATGGGAGCCAGGTGGGCCACCACAGTGCCGACCGTGACGGCAGCGGGCGGGGGCGTGCGCCGGTCAGCAGGTGAGGTCGTGTACTCGGACGGCACCACGACGTCCTCGGCGAGGAGCGTGTGGCTTCCCGTACCCGCCAGCCCGGCACTACGCCACGATTGCTCGACAACCAGGTCTGCCATCGGCACCAGGGCACTGCCCACGCCTGTCAAAGTGTCCTGACGCATGACGGGCACGATGAGGAAGGCCCATGCCGCGTCCTCGCACCCGGACGCCATCCGCCAGCGCCCCGACAACCGCAGGCCGTCCTCGCTCTGCTGTCCATACCCCTCGACGACCGCGGTGGCACACACCAGCGCGTGTGGGTCGGCGAAGTAAGCCGACCGGACCGAACCACGCAGACCGGCGCCGACCGACTTCTTCGAGAGCGCGACAGGGATGTCACCCACGCGGTGGAAGGGCAGGCCGCGCCCAGAGCCATGGCCACCTGCGTCAGAGTGCGCAGATCGGCACCGAGACCACCGAGTTCGCGGGGTACTGTCAGCGCGAAGAGCCCAGCCTCCCCGCACGGCTGCCACGGAGGCGGGCGTCAGGCGGCCGGACTGCTCGGTCTCGGCGGCGTGCTCCGCGAGCGTAGTGGCGAGGGTGACCGCGCGCGCCACAGGTTCCACGCCCGCCGGGCGCATGTCGACAGTGAACCTTTTCCATCTTGATCAGGTGGCGAGCTAGGCGTCGGCACTGGATTTCCGGTGGCCCATGCGGAGGCGATCTGTCGGGTGCATCCGGACGCCCAGGTTCGTTGGCATCATCGCGAAGGTCACGCGTTCGCCGACCGGGCCCGCTGTTGTGTCGGCCTCCAACTCGAAGTGGTGGCACACCATTGCGACGACCATGGTCATCTCGATGAGGGCGAGGTTGCGTCCGGGGCAGAACCGAGGCCCGCCTCCGAAGGGCAGGAACGGTGATACGCCGTTCGTCCGCGGGGCGGAGGGGGACAGCCAGCGCTCGGGCTCGAATGCGCCGGGGTCCGGGTACCTGCTGTCGTCGGCATCCGAAGCGTGTGTCAGTAGCGGCATGACAAGGGTTCCGGCCTTCAGATGCAAGGCGTCCGCTCCGTCCGCAACGGTGATGTCACGGGCGGTCTGCATGATCAAGAAAGGGCTCGTCGGGCGCAGGCGGATCGATTCGTTAACCACCGCCTCGGCATAGCGCAACCGGGACAGGGCGGCCGGGTCGGCTCGGAGTCCCGTGTCCCCCAGCACCCCCTCCGCCTCTTCCCGTACCTTCCGCTGCACCTCGGGATGGGCGGCCAGGTAGTACAGCGCCCATGCGGCAGCGGCGGCAGTGTTGTCCTCCCCCGCTACGATCATGTTGACCACGGCGCTGACGACGTCCTTCTCCGCCAGTTGTTCGCCGCCGTTCGCGCCTGCCTCGGCGAGCGCCTCGAGGTAAGTAACCGGCTCCCGCCCTTCTGCCACGCTACGCCTGGCCTGGACGTACTGTTTCTCCACCAAGCCACGGAGCTCCGCAATGGTGGCGTCCAGCCTGCGGTCAGCGGGCAGGCGGACCCACCGCCAGTACGGGATCGGGCTGGAGATCCGGCGCCCGAGTTTCTCGAAAGCCAGTGGCAGGCGCCCGGCCAGGCCATCGCTTTGCTGTGGTCCCACGGCGTCCAGATCGTGGCCTGAGAACAAGGCCGTCGACACTTCGACCGTGTAGCGCATCAGGTCGTCGAGGACGTCCACCCGCGCACCCCCCGTAGCGGCCCAGAGCATCTGGAGCCGCTCGACAGACCGGATGATCACGGAGAAGGAGTCACGCAATGCCTCGGCACGTAAGCCCCGCATTGCGATCTGGCGCATACGGTGCCAGTCCTCGCCTTCTGCATCGAACAGACCTGGAGCGCCTATCTCGTGGATGAGTTGCGCCAGCAGCGGAGCCCGCCGGAATGCTCCCGGTCGCTCGCGCAGAACTGTCTGAACGATGTTCGGCGACGAGGTGACGACCAGGGGAGTACGGCCGAACCGGATCCGGTAGATCGGGCCGTACGTGTCCCGCCAGTCATGGAGCACACGGTGCATGGCCGGACCGCGCGCCAGGGCCGGGAGGTGACCCAGCAGGGGAAACGCCGACGGCTCCGGGAGGTCGTTGACAGTGAGCATGCTCTCGGTCCTTTCCATGGCAGATCAGGCCTGGGCACACAGGTTGACACCCGTTAACCGCGACTGAAGTTAACAGCTGTCAACCTGTCATGTCGAGTGTCGTCGGCCTCGGATGACCGGAGCGGGAAGGGGCGACCGCTGACACGCCAAAAGGCGAAGAGGGAGAAGAGGGGCGGCCTGGTGACGGCGTTCAGGCAGTGAAGCCCCACAGGATGAAGAGCCGGTCGACGTGTGTCTCCACGTCCGGCCACGCCAGGTGTGGCTTGTGGATGCGCAGGGAGACCACTCCGTGCATGCCGACCCAGAGATCCTCAGCAGTGACGCGCTCGTCTGCGCCCGCCCCTCTGGCCAGTTGGCCGATGCCTCCCAGGACAACGTCCGCCGCCCCGCTCTGTACGTAGTCGTCGCCCAGTTGGCCGGCACTCTCAAAACGCAGCTGGTACAGCCCTGGGTTGGCGACGCCCCAGGCCAAGTAGGCAGCGGCGATGCGGCGGAGGCGGTCGAGAGGAGGCAGCTTCGGATCGTCGGCCTCGGTCAGCGCAGCGACGAAGATGGCATCGATGCGCAGGAGAATGGCTCGGTTGAGCTCACTCTGCGAGGCGAAGTAGCGGTACACCGCAGTGGCGGACACCCCGCAGGCCCGGGCCGCCGACCGCAAGGACGGCACGGCGAGAACCAGGCCGGGAGAGGCCAGTTCAAGGGCCGCGTCCAGCAGCCGGTCACGCAATGCTTCGCCAGGCACCCGCCACATCCCTCATTCGGTCGAGTTCGTTCGTAAGAACTTAACGCGGCGCCCCGGAGAGACCCATCGAGTCGTTTCCAACCTGACGGGAGGTTGGACGGGCGGCCCTGGCCGCGGACATGAAGAAAGCTCCTGGTAGACGGGTTCACGACCAAGATCACCAGTCCGCCAGAAGCTTTCGTATGCTTGTCTACCCGTCCGCCATTGATCTGTCCAGCCGCGCCTTGCGCCACCTCTCCGGTCTTCTCGCAGGTCACCGCCGCCGCATCGGCTCCCGGTGGCGTCGCCTGACCTGCGGCCGGCAGGCCCTGCTCGTCCTGGCCCACCTGCGCTGCGGCGACACCTACGCCCGCCTCGCGGCAGCTTTCCGCATCGGGATCGCCACGGCCTACCGCTACATACGCGAGGCCGTCGACCTCCTGGCCGACCTCGCGCCCACGCTGGAACAGGCCATGGAGACCGTGCGGAAGAAGGCGTACGTGATCCTCGACGGCACCGTGCTGCCGATCGAGCGCATCGCTGCCGACCGCCCGTACTACTCGGGGAAGAAGAAGCACCACGGGATGAACGTGCAGGTCCTCGCGGATCCAGCCGGCCGTCTGATCTGGGCCTCCGACGCGCTACCCGGGACCGTGCACGATCTGACCGCGGCCCGGGCCCACGGCGTTCCTGCGGCTTTCGCCGCCGACGACATCAAGTGCTGGGCGGACAAGGCGTATCAGGGCGCAGGTCCTGCTGTCCGCGTCTCGTTCCGGGGCAGGGGTCTGCGCGGCTGGCGGCGCCGTCACAACCGAGATCACGCCAAGATCCGCAGCCTCGGCGAACGCGCCATGGCCACCTCAAATGCTGGCGGCTCTTACGGAAGCTCCGCTGCAGCACCACCCGGATCACCGCCGTCGTCCGAGCAGTCATCGCACTCGAACTCGCCTCCTGATCAAGATGGAAAAGGCTCAGTGTCAATGGACACGAGGGATTGCATCTCCTGTAGGTCGGTGGGGGATCGCGGGGGCTTGCCGTAGGCGGGGAGTGTCAGTCGGTTCGTGTGCCGACCGGGGAAGGGGCTGTACGGTTCCCGAGAGGGCCAGGCGCTGGGCCTGGGGTGAGCCGGGTTCGGCGGTGAAGAGAATGAAGCGCAAGTCGCCGTCGTCGATGGACAGCGTGTCGCAGTCGACGACGATGTCGCCTGCGTCAGGGTGACGTACCGAAACGCGCTCCTCACGGGCCGGCGCACCGGCCCGGCCTTCCCACAGTGAGCGGAAGCGGCTGCTGGTGGCGATGAGATCGCCCACCAGAGTGCTCAGGCGTGCGTCTGCCGGATAGCGGATGACCGCTCTGCGCAGGTCGGCAACGACGGTGGCCTCAAAGTGGGCGGTCCGTCCGGAGGAGCGGAAGATCGATCCGGGTGTGCCGACGAACAGGCGCCAGGCCACGTTCCGTTCACGTCCTGGGCCGGGCTCCGGCCCGCAGCCCATCACGGAACTCCAGCTGCTGTTCCATGCGATCACCGTCCAGGCCGCATCGCAGACACACAGGAACGTCGGTCAGCCGGTCGAGCAGGCGCAGGGCGCCACCACCGATGTGTTGTGGTACATAGCCGTCTCCAGCCAGGGAGTAGCCGGCGAGCACGCAGAAATACTCGTAGTCGTCGCGGCCCAGCCGCAGAGCCCGCGCAAGTGCTTCCAGGACCTCCCGGCAGGGATGGCCCTGCCCCTGCTCCAGGCGCTTGATGTAGTCGGCTGAAACCCCTGCCAGTCGGCCCAGCTCCTCGCGCCGCAGGCCAGGAACTCAGCGGCGGTCGATGCTAGGAACGCCCGCCTGCTCAGGCGACGTTCGATCGCGCCACTGCCGCAGCATCGCTCCGAAGTTGTTGCTTTCCAACATGTTCCGACTCTAGTTACCCGGCGCCTGGTCAGCCTGGCCCAAACACTCCCAGGCAACCGCGTCCAGGACGCCAGCATGGTTTCGCTGTCGCTGGGTGGCGGGGGGTGCAGCGGGACTTCGATCGTGCGGGGGCGGTCTCACGGAGACCGCCCGTGTGGCCGTCCTGACGGTGGACACCGACGGCGAGGTTGTGCAGGCCGGCCCTGATGCGCGGCGCGGGTGGGGGCAGTTCGAGTGGGTACCGGCGGTGGTCATGAGCCTGGGGCCGCGGTGCCCGGCACGATCGGGGCAGGTCGAAACTTCAGCGGTCGACGATGCCCGACCGCCAGGCCCATGCGGCGATCTCGACGCGGTTTCGGGCGGGGAGTTTGGTCTGCACGTTGCCCAGATGGGTTTTCACCGTGCCCACGGAGATCGACAGTTCTGCGGCGATCTCCGCGTTGGTGAGGCCGTTGGCCACGAGCCGTACCACGTCCGTCTCGCGGGCCGACAGGCCATAGGACCGCGGTTCCCGGGCGCCGTGCGCGGCCGGGGTCGGCAGGCCCCTGAACAGTCGAAGCGTGATCGACGGGCTGACCAGGGCTTCCCCGGACGCCGCGGCGCGGATCGCCTCGACCAGCAGCGCGGGGCCGGAGTCCTTGAGCAGGAAGCCGCAGGCCCCGTCGCGCAGGGCGCGGTGGACGTACTCGTCGTCGTCGAACGTCGTGGCCACGACGACCTTCGGGGGGTCGACCAGGCCGGGACGGGTCAGCCGGCGCAGCGCCTCCAGGCCGTCCAGCCGGGGCATGCGGATGTCCATCAGGACGACGTCGGGGCGGTGTCGCTCGGCGAGTTCCACCGCCTCCAGGCCGTCCGCGGCTTGTCCGACGACCTCGATGTCGTCCTCGGCTGCCAGAATCATCTCGAAGCCGGTCCGGACCATGGCCTGGTCGTCGGCCAGCAGCACACGGATCTTCTCCCGGCCCGTCATGCCGCGCTTCCCACGGACGCGTCCAGGCGTGCGCCTACCGGCAGCGTCGCCTCGACGCGCCAGCCTCCGGCCGCCGCGGGGCCCGACTGGACCCGGCCACCGATCATGCCCACCCGCTCCGCCAGCCCCTTCAGTCCGAAACCACCGCCGAGCGCCTGGAGGGCCTGGTGGCCGGCGCGGGTCCGTCCGTCGTCGCTCACGGTCACGGTGACCCGGGGCCCGGAGCGGACCAGGCGCACCTGAACCTCGGTGAAGTCGCGAGCGTGCTTGCGTATGTTGGTCAGCGCCTCCATGACCACCCGGTGCAGGGTGGTGACCACCTCCACGGGCAGGTCCTCAAAGTCGCCCTCCGTCCGCAGGCTCGCCCGGCCGCCGCCGACCGGGGCGAACTCCTCGACGAGGGAACGCACTTCCGCCATGCCGACGAGCGGGGCGGTGACCGTTTCCCGCGTCTCGCCCGCGTCCGCCGGGGCGGTGTCGCGCAACATCCCGACCATCGCACGCATCGACTTCAGCGCCTCCGCCCCCGCGTGCTCGATCCGTTCCAGTGCCGGGGGCACCAGGTCCGGGCGGCGGGCGGCGATCGAGCGCGCCCCCTGTGCCTGGATGACGATGCCCGTGACATGGTGGGCGACGAAGTCGTGCAGGTCCCTGGCGAACTCGGCGCGTTGCTCGAGCCGTACGGCGGTCTCCCTGCGCTGCCGGTCGGTGACGACCAGACGTATGGTCAGGCCGATGGTCAGGGCGGCTATGGCCGCCAGGGTGAAGAAGAACGCCAGGACCATGCTGCTCAGATCGATCTCGACGGCCAACGGGCGCAGGACGATCGCCGCGATGCAGGCCGCCGCGGCCACAGCCGCCCTCCTCGGCGCGCCGCGCCATGCGGTCAGCGTCAACAACCCCAGCAGCGCCGCCGGTTCGGTGAATCCGACCGGTGGCTCCACGGGCGTGTACCCGTTCTCGTTCCGGACGGACAACACCCAGATGACGTGGACGGAGGCCGTCGTACCGAGCGACAGCGCCGCCACGGCACCGGTCACGAGCGGCAGGCCCTGGGCGCCCAGCCGGGGCCAGAGCAGGAGAGCGGCGGCCGACAGCATCGCCGAGCACAGCATCAGCGGACCGGCCGTGTGTGCGTCGACGCTGGTGAACGCCTGGCCCAGCAGACCGAACGCGCCGATCAGGTAGTCGAACCAACCGAGACAGAGCAGCAGCACGCCCACGACGGGCCACATCGCCGTGCGCACCCACGACCATCGCCAAGATCGCCAGGACGTCATGTCGGGAGCCTAGCCGGAAGGTCGGCCGAAAGTCGTAGTGCTCTCTGAAAGATCTGACTTTCGCAAGATCCGCCGCCGGGTGCGGCGGACGAGAGTTGACTTCGCCGCCGGACGCCACCGGCAGTCAACCCGGCAAAGCAAGGAGCAACTCCCCATGGCCGACGTCAACTTCGAGATCGGTGCCCCCACCGTGCTGGGGCCGCTGCTGGCCTCGTTCGGCGTGCTGGTGGCCGTCCGGGTACGCCAGGGCAGACCCGGCTGGACGGGAGGGCACGCCGTGACCCGCCTGCTGGCGGCCGGATACGCAGCCGGCGTCCTCGCCCTCACGCTCTTCCCGATCGTGGTGACCTACGGCAAGTACGCCAACCAGATGCCCTGGACCAACCAGATCAACTGGATCCCGGTGCCCAGCCCCGACCCGAGCATCGTCGCCAACGTGATCCTGACGGTCCCGCTCGGCATGCTGCTCCCGCTGATGTCGGCCCGGGCCGGGTCGAAGGGGCGGGTCACGGCCCTCACAGCGGCGGTGAGTCTGTCGATCGAGCTGACCCAGCTCCTCATGTACATCGTGTGCAACAACGCCCGTCTGACCGATGTCACCGACCTCGTGGTCAACACGCTCGGCGGGCTCATCGGGTACGTCGTCCTCCACCGCGCGGCCCGCGTCCCGGCCCTGGCCCGCCTGCTGCACACCCTCGCCCTGCCTGGCTCCGCGTTCGCCACGCGGGGGCCAGTGGCGCCCCGCCCGGCCGATGCCACCGCCGCCAACTCCTGACCGTGGCCCGACGGGCCGCCACCGAAGGCCACCACGCGGGCACGACTATGCACCGTCGTTGTGGTGCCCGGCGCGTACACCAGCGGCACCAACCACTTCGCCCACGCGGGAACCCCCGCCGACACAGCACGGGCCGCTCAGTACGACACCCTCTACGGCAAGCTACGCAAGGACATGGCGGGCGCCCTGACCGCGATCTTCCCCGACGGCCACGACGCCTCCGAGGTCGCCGACGAGATCGTCCGCGTCGTCGGCCTGCCCGCGGGCAAGCGACCCTTTCGTGTCCACGCCGACCCCAGCAAAGACGGCAGCGAAGTCGTCTCCGCCGTCTACGACCGCACACGCGCCGAGTTCTACCGGCGCACCGGCCTCGCAGAACTGCTCACCGACCAGGCCAGTCTGTAACCCGAACACCCCTCGGCCACCACGCCGATCAACGGGCCCGGACCCGCCCGCAGCCCGCAACGACTGTGCCCGCGACACCCTTTGACCACCTGAGAGGTCTCAGCGATGAGCATTCATACAGACACTTCAGGCACTTCCCCCTCGGACACGCCGTGGGCACTGGTGACCGGTTCGACCAGCGGGATCGGCCGGGCGACGGCACTGGGCCTGGCCGGCGATGGATACGCGCTCATCATCACCGGCCGCGACAAGGACCGGGCTGCCGAGAGCCGCCGAATCATCGAGTCCGCGGGCGGCCGTGCGATCGACCTGGTCGCCGACCTGGCCGACCCCGCAGCGGTACGCACCCTCATCGGCCAGGTACGTGAGGCCATCGACGGCCCGCTCGAAGTCCTGGTCCACAACGCCGGCGGCGGCAGCTTCGCACCGACCGAAGCCACGCCGGAGACCATGTTCGACACCGCGTTCAACGTCCATGCCAAAGCACCGTTCCTCCTGACCGGCGCGTTCGCCCCCGCCATGGCCGAACGCGGACACGGGGTCATCATCAACGTCGGCAGCCTGAGCACCTCGATGGCCGCATCCGGCACCTGCGCCTTCCAGGCATCAAAAGCGGCTCTGTCCATGATGACCAAGTCATGGACCGCCGAGTACGGCCCCCGAGGCGTCAGGGTCAACTCCGTCGACCCCGGCTACATCCTCACCCGCGTCAACCAGGACATCCGCTCCATGTTCACCACCTACCTCGCCTCGCTGCCCGCCGGCCGCGGCGGAGACCCCAACGAGGTCGCGAACGCCATCCGCTTCCTCGTCTCCCCCCAGGCGTCCTACATCAACGGAGCAACACTCGCCGTGGACGGCGGGAAGAACGCCGTCGTCGTCATGTAGAAAACCCATCCAGATGCGCGGACTCCAGCCTGCGCCCGGGCGCAGGCCGTCCGGGCTGCGCTCTGATCTTGTGCCTGTGGACGGCTGCCCCGCCGAGCCCGGCCTGTCATCCGACCTGCCTGACAAACGAAACGACACCAAGGAGCTCAATTCCAGTAATCGGCGATCAGTCGTTGACCTCCGCACTGTGGGTTTGGAGACCGGCCTGTCCGTCGGGGGCGACTTGTAGGCACCGTTGCCTACGCTGATCCACCGTCCCCGCGGGGCAGCCTGGAGAGTGATGCGGCCCCCGAACACCCCTCAGCACCTCTGAGTAGTCGTCAGGAAAGTCAGCAATCGGTCAGAGTGAGTCCTCAAACACCCGGCGACAGCTGACCACACATGCGAAACGTTGTAGCCTCCGAACATCGCCCTTGACCTGCAGAAGCAGGCAGGGAGCAGGACGAATCGGGAGTTTCCTCATGTTTCGTACAATGTTCAAGTCCAAGATCTAGCGTTTGGGTGTTTTCGCAGCTCAGCGCACTGATCGCGGCCTCCGGGTCAGTAAAAGGTCAGCATCAGGCCGGGCGGTGTCCGGCATGCTGACCTGCACCTACGGCAGGGCCTGCTGCGCCGCCCATCGCCCTGCTCGGAAGGCTTGGTGCGTGGCTCGGCCGCTCGCCCGTGGGATGGGGTCGTTCTTCAAGGAGTGCGGCAGATCGGGCGTCGTCGTGCAGAGGCGGCGGACCGCCGCCTCGTTGCGTCACTTCCGTCCCGCGTCACCGGTTGAGCCGCTCTGCCGACTTCGGCTCCGGCACCGTTGATGCGGTGGCAAGTACCGCCAGCGCGGCAGCGAACCGTCAAATGCTCTCTCCGCGGCTGGTGCGCCGGTTGGGCGCGGCGTCGCACGGCTGAAGTCCTGGCGGATCTTTCGCAAGGCCCGGTGCAGCCCGAATCGAATGAGGTCCATCGCCGCGGACGTCCTCACTCTGGAACGGCAACGCTGATCATACTCAGGATGTCAGTACAGTGAGACTGCGTAGTCCTAGTTTATGGAACGTAGGCCACCACTCCAGCTCGTCAGCAGTTACGGCCAATTCAAGCACGGGGAAGCGTTCAAGGAGGGACCGTACCGCGATTTCCGCTTCCATCCGTGCGAGCGGGGCGCCAAGGCAGTAGTGCACTCCGTAACCGAATGCCAAGTGAGTTGTTGCACGGCCTGGGTCGAACACATCGGGAGACGGGAACTCTCGCTCGTCCCGGTTCGCCGAAGCGATTGAAATCCACACTCGGCTGCCAGCCGGAATGAGAGCGTTCCCAATGTTCACATCTTCGAGGGCGAAGCGACGCACCGCCATTGCGAAAGGAGGGCTCCAACGCAGTGTCTCCTCAACTACCGACCGTATCGGAACGTCCCCGACTCGCACTGCCGTCAGCAGTCGGGGATGCAGCAGCAGACTCAGCGCTGTGTTGCCAATCAGATGTACGGCGTTGTCGTAGCCGGCGAACAGAGTAAGGAACGCCAGAGAGAGGAGTTCAGGCTCGGTGAGTGCGTCTTGGCCGTCGCGTGCCTGTATGAGGGCAGACAGAAGGTCCTCGGTCGGGCTGTTCCGCTTGTCTTCGATGACACTCTTGAGGAATTGGTGCATCTGCCCGATCGCAATGCGTGACTCTGTTGCCGCTCCCGGAGTCGGTGAGAAGAGGGTGTCGGTCCAGGTCCGAAAGTCGCGCCTCATTGTCTCCGGGATGCCGAGCAGTTCGCAGATGACGCCCATGGGCAGCGGGACGGCCAGGGCATGGGCCAGGTCCACGCGAGGGCCTGTCAACGTGGTGAGGAGTTCGTCAGTCAGTGCCTGGATGCGCATGCGCAACTCCTCGACGCGACGGGGAGTGAATGCCTTGGAGACGAGTCGACGCAGGCGAGTGTGGTCGGGCGGATCCATGTTGAGCAGGTGAGCGTCGAGCTCAGGAGGCATGGAGGACCTGTACGCCTCGCTGGTTTTGGCATGTGCCTTGTTCAGGGAAAGCCGGGGGTCCGCCAGAGCTGCGCGGGCCTCGACGTACCGGGTGATCAGCCACACAGGTTCGCCGTCAGGCGTGGTGGTGCGATGGACCGGGGCGGTTTCGCGGAGCCGGGCATAGGCGCCATGTGGGTCAGCGACGAGGGCTTCGCTGAACAGAGACGAGACGTGGCCGGGCCGCTTGGTGCTGCTCATGCGTCTGTTGTTGCCGACTGGAGCCGCTTGAGAACGGCAGGGATGACGGTGGAGGTGCTGAATGCCACGGCGACCTGAGTCAGACGCGCGCCTTCCTTGTCGAGGTCGCCGTCGGCGGCGTCGTCGAGGTCTGTGCCGTGTCCCTCTGATGCGTCATGGCCGGAGGACCGGGCCTGCAGGGCTGCAGCGATTTGCGCGGCTTCTGCCACAGCGACCGCCTCGTCACCAGTGATGTTCTGCTTGGCGACTATCTCTCGTGTCATGCGGCTGAGGTCTGTGTCAAGGTGGGACCGAAGTCTCATTTCACCGTCGAGTATCTCGATCACCTGGCGGCCGAGGAAGAACCGGAGGTCGCCTACCAACTCCCTGCGGGAGGCCGGCGGTGTGACGAGGACGACTTCGGGGAATGCTTGGGTGATCGCCTGCCAGAGAGGGTAGCGGCGGCGGAAGGTACGGTAGTCGGATATCCATGCCGTGGCCCTACTTAGGCCGACGCCCCAGGCGGGCATGGTGAACCCTACGGCGAAGAGAGCAGCCGAGACGCTGGCGAACATGGGGGCGACAACGGAGTTGACGAAGGCGAGCGATGAGATGCCGAGCTTGTCACAGATGAGGGACATGGCCTTGGGCAGAGAGTAGCCCAAGCCGGCGACTGCCCCCGCGGTAACGATGCGCAGGCCGCGGCGCAGCCAAGGCTCGTCGACGATTCTGGAGTAGCGCCAGCAGAGGCGGATCAGGCCGATCATGCTGACCGTGAACAAAGTCTGGTGGACGAGGAGGAACTCCCAGATGTACGCGCTCTTGGCATAGTGAACGTCGAAGTCAAGGGCGTGCGACGTGTCGGTGGCGTCTCCCAGGAAGAACAGCACCCAATTCGTGGTGACCGTGGCGATGGCATATCCGAGGATCAGCCGGTGATGGAGCCGGACCTTCGACTGCGCAGACGACCAGCTGACGAGGAGGGCCACGAACGATGTGAGGCAGATATCCACGGTGGTATAGATGATCAGCGAAGTGATATTAGGTGTGCCGACCAGGGCATCGATACGTGTGTACACCGGGGGTGCGGCGAAGCCGAAGGGTGCAGCGAATGTGGCGATCGCCAAGCACAACTGCTGCAGCTCCTTGTTGCGCCAGTCGCGGGCGAGGTCTCTCAGTTTGAAGGCGAATGCGCTCCATGTGATCAAGGAGAGCATCCCGTAGACGACGTTGAATAACACTCGGCTAGATCCTTGCTGTGGAACTGCGCCCCAGGGAGCGCTTGAGGTGGCTGACGAGATTGACCACGTCTTTCGACGAACTTGTCGTCGGCCGGGGAGCGGCCTTGGTGGCCTGCAGGGAGATCAGGGAGGCAACAAGCTCGGCAGCCTTCTCCTCGCTCCGGTCGTAGCAGGTGCGCCCAAGGACGGTGCGGACAAGGGTAGGATCGATGGTCGGCAGAAGAAGTCGGGAGATCTCTTCCTCCTCAGCCGGGGTCGACTCGTGATCGCAGAGCATGTGGCCGACCTCGTGGAGGACGATGTGGCCTTGGTGTGCCTTTCTGGCCCTCGCCTGGTAGATGACGTAGTCCACATCTGGGGTGGCGACCCACATGCCGCACAGACCTCGGTCGGCGGGTAGCGGCATTGGTATGAGCGAGATGGGTCGTCCGCGGCGTTCCTCCATTTGGTCAATGAGCATGTTGATGTCGAACGGCTCGGGGAGGTGAAGCTGCCGGACCAGATCGGCGCAGTAGCGACGCAGTTCGCTGTCGTTCATTCCCGCTCCCCCCGGGTTGGCCCACTGCCACTGGATGAAGACCGCTCTCGTGCTCCTCCCTCACCACCGCTGTGTCTGTCTTGCTTGGCAGCGGTGGAGGCCCGCGTGGACCACCGAATCGTGCTCAGTTGGCTGCAATTGAGCATCTCGTACACCGCCCTACCAGCAGCTCACATCCGTCGTCTTCTGCTTGCCCGCTGCAGGTGCTGGATCACTGGAACAAGGGCAGTAAGCGCCTCCTCGTCCAGGTCGGCGACTGCCCGTAGAGCGATCTGACGGGGGCCGGTGCCCTGGCATTTTAGTGTCTCCAACAGATCAAGATCGGCGGAGACCTGAGAGGCTACTTCGTCGTTGATGAAGTAGCCGACCGGTACGCCGAAGAAGTTGGCCAGGGCTTCGAGTTGCTCAGCACTCGGCGAATCCCAGGAGCCTTGTCGTAGCTTCTCGACTTGTGCTGCAGTGACCTTGACGCCGTACGCTGTGATTGCCTTGGCAACCTCGCGAGAGGTGTAGGTCTCGCGCCCCTTGGGGTGTATGACAGCAAAAAGGCGATTCAGTCGCACTGAAAGATCCGAGACGGTGGACGGCGGCTGTGCGAGGCTCGGCGCGTTTTCGACGTCCGCCTCTCGGAGTGCGAAGACCGCCACTTCGCTCTCTGCTGGCGAAGCGGCCAAATGCTCGACATTCGGCTGCCCTGGCGTCTGCTGCAGCGCGGTCAGTATGGGCAGCAGTACGCGGTTCAGGGCCTCAGCAGCTGGGGCGGTGAAGAACGCCTCGCCCCCCTCGACTCCGAAGAATCCCACCAGGCCGTGCAGCAGTTCAACACTCGGTACTTTGTCGCCCGAGCACACCTGGCGCGCCCAGAAAGAGGAAACACCCAGCTGCCGGGAAATGTTGCCCGCCAGGTCGGACATAGGCTTTCCGGTGCGCGCCAAGTAGGCATCCGCGAGAATCTTGATGCGTGCGCTGACTCGGGCAGCCACGGTGTCGGCTTCAATCTGGTCGCCTTCCAGCAGGATGGCTACGGTTTCTTCGGGCAGTGCGGTCTTGGCAGCCAGTTCCCCGATATTGAGCAGTTGCCCTGGATGCATGCCTCGTTCTTCGAGTAGTGCTTCGAGGCGAGCAAGCGTCATCGGCAGGGGTGAGGCAGAGCCCAACGAGATACTCCCTGCTACGGGTGGATTGGGTTGGTCGGTGCATGGCACCTTACAGGGCCCCCGACGCAGGCTCAACGATCATTTATCGCCGGAGAGGGGAGCGCGTCGATCCGCGTGTACCCACAGGGCGTAGCGAGGCCGTGCGGGCTACTCGACACTGTCTTCGGCGAGCGTTGCGGGTGCCGTTCCGCGGATGCGGCAGACTGTGCAGTCGTGTTGTCCGGCCACGGTTCGCGCGGTCTGTGACCTGCCCCGCGTAGTGCCGGCCGGACGTGCAATGGTGCGCGGGTGAACGCCCAGGTATGCAAGGTCAGTGGGTGTCGCACGCTGCATGCTGTCAACGATCCTTTAGCTGAAAACGATCGTTGACAGTGCTTGTTGGATCTAGCACGATCCTGGCGAGTCGAGCCGTGTCCGATGGGCGAAGCCCGTGACGGGCACACCGTGACCTGTTTGCTTTTCACCCATCGAACCGGAGGCTTGTATATGCGTGCGCCAACTGTACGGATGGCGCTTCGACATCAATGCGGATGTGGCCGAGTTGCATAAAAGCGCAGAGGTATCGGCAGGTTTACCGCCAGGTCCCGTCCCGCCGAGATGACCATCATGGCATCCGGGGAGGCCTTGGCAGGGCAGTTCCTCGTCGCGGCCGGCCAGCTTCCCGCTACATGGGGCGCGAGCTCATGGACGGCCCATGTGTCGCATGACGGCGGCGCCCCAGTCCCTGTCCTGTCTCGGAGGTCGACCGGAAAGGCAATTCGTCCTGAATGGCAGGTTGGGGAGACTGTCAGCGCCATGCCTGGCCCGTCTGACGGACTTCGTCCGCGGCTGGCCCGACACCTGCCCCGCTGCCGCTGCCAGAGATAGAAAACTGTCAAACCCATGCCCAACGTTATGTCGGCTGACCACCGGCGGACGCGTCGTGCGGCAACCCTTCGACGACTCTTCGAAGTACGTCTGCGTCGCACCAGGGTGCTGAGGGACAAACTCAAGGGGGAAACGCTCTGATGACATCCGTACCGAATTTGTCCGTCGCCGGTACTCACCCGGATTGTGAGGACAGCGGAGTCGGTGCCGCACCAGGTGCCGGGTCGGCGCTCTATGCCCGGATAGGGCGAAAGCTCAAGGGGGAAATCCTGTCTGGTGTGTATCCCCAGGGGGCGTACCTGCCTTCATCGGGCCAACTCGGAGAGATTTATGGCGCGAACAAGAACACTGTCCTCCGGGCACTCCGGATGCTTCGTGCCGAAGGGCTGATCGACTTCGGTCGGGGTCGCGGTGCTGTCGTGGTGCACTCGCCGCAAAAAGCTAACCTCGCGGAGATATCGGAGCAGCTCCGCCGCGTGGTGAACCTAGCCGATTTCTCCGGGATTTCACGGGCGGCCGTCGTGGCTGCAATACAGCGGATTCCCCCATCGCATGGCCGACACGGGGCGGGTGTCATGCCTGCCCCGGCAGGCCGACGTGGGGGAGCGAGCCGCGGTGCGTACAGGCGGCGCGGGCCTGGTGCCGCGTGACGAGCGGCGGCCTGCGACAGTGGCAAGGAAGCTAATACGCAGGGTCACGACAGTGCCAGGGAAGCTATCTGCCCGGCTGGGGCCCACTTCGTCTGCGATGCCTCGGATCACGGACGTAAGAGCAGGTTACGTCATATCCCGAGGGTCGGGTGATGCAATCTCCGGGGCGATCACGCAGAGTACAAGAGTCGGTCTTTCGTTGATCGCCCCCATTCACTTGCGCTTAGATTCTCTGGCGACCAGAGAAGTACGCGGGGCATCGCGTCCGTTCCGTATGGATGGAAGTGAACAGCATGGGATCCAAGATTTGCGAGGCGTCGACGATGTTCATTGTCAGCGACTTCCGACTGGACACCGGGCTCATGCGGCGTGGGTCCCATGAGCCCGGGGCCCGTCTGCCGCTGGGTTGGTAGCGAATCTCTGGAGAATGATGTCGACCCACGGCGAAAGCTGGGAGGCCACCGCACCGGTCGACGAGCCGGCGCCGACCATCCTCGACCAGCCCCGGTGGTTTGCAGGCCGCGGGGAGATGCTGGCCCGCGGTTCCGAACTGCTCTTCACCGGGATGGGTGGCGACCACGTCCTGCGGGGGCACCCGGCCCAGGTACTGCGCCGGCCGGCCATCGGGCGGTTCGTTGCCGCGGCCTGTTCGCGCTGCTTGCGGAGCGGCGGATGACGGGCTCCTGGGCGCTCACTCTGACGGTTGTCGGCACGATGCTGTCGCTGCTCACAATGCGGCTGATCGACCGGGCGGGGACCGGCGAGCCCCTGGCCGGTCCTGCGCTGCTGCTCAAAGGGTGGCTCGCCGCTCCGGCATGTATCGAGGGCCTGAGCCAGTTCCTACTCGATGTGGCCGACGAGGGGGTGGAGTTGGGGCTGGGCAAGACTCCGGCGAACCGACTGCTGTTCGTCCACACCAGTGACCTCGGCCGCCACTGGACCGGCCACCTGCTCTCCTTCGTGAGCACGGACATGAGCGTGCTGCGGGACATGGTGGCGGGATGCTTTGTTCAACTCGTCACCGCAGTGCTCACGGCCGTCGGTGCGTGCGGACTGATGCTGCGGCTCGGCCCGTTGTACTCGGCACTGTTATCGTCACGGTCACCGCCGTGGCTGTCGCCGTCGCCGGGGGCATAACCGGGATCCGCGGGACCGCCGAGCGATCCCTCACTCGTGTCGGCACCCTGACTGCCGAACTCGAAAGGGCGTTGGGCGACATACGTCCGTGCGCGCCTGCCCGGCGGAGTTCCGCGAAGGCCGGCGCATCGGGATTGCAGCCAGGCTGCCTGCCGAAGCGGAGTGTGATCGACGCGCCCGGGTTCCGTGTCGGACCGATAATGGAGGTCGCGGTCAACGGATCGTTCCTGTTCATGCTGCTCATCGGCGCGGTGTGTGTCTCGAACGGCGCCATGACAATCAGGGCACTAGTCGCCTTCCTGCTCCACGCGACCTAGCTGGCGATGCCGTTGGTCGGCCTGCTCAGCGCCACCGCCCTCATCCATCGAGGCCGCGGGTCACTGAAACGCATTCAGGAAACTTTGAGGCTGCCCGTGGGGTCCAGGCCAAACCCCGCCGAGGAGCCCCCGCCCCGGGGAGCCTGGCCTCCTGCTCGAACTGCAGGATGTCTGCCTCTCCTATGGGGGGCGCCAGGTCCCGGGTCAGGTGCCGTCTCAGATAGCGGAGCGCGGACACCTCGCGCGGGCAGTTCCGATGCGGGCAAAACCACGGTCACCGCCCTCGTCGAACGTTGCTACGACCACGATGACGGAGTGGTGGTCTTCCGGAGCGCCGGCCTCACAAAGTCGGCATACCGCGCCATCCAGTCTGAGAGATCCGCACATGTATGAGGTCCCTGGACATGAACCCCACTGGACAGCTGCCCTGCAGCGACTGGACCGCCTCACTCCACGCGAGTCGGAGGTTTTTTCCATGATGGCGGAGGGCCTGTCGAACGAGGATTTGGCGAACCGTCTCCATTTGACCGAACGAACCGTACGGGCGCATCTTGCGGCGATAACCGAGAAGTTGGAACTGCACTCCCGTTTGAGTGTCTGCCTGGCGTCGTACGTTTCTCGCAATACTGTCGCGAACGACAATGTCTGCCGGTGTGACCGGCGAGCAGAATAGGAATCAAGCAGAGACCGACTCTGCATCTTCCGCAATCCTGTGGAATTGTCACGCGAAAGGAAAGTATATGTCCGGCAACGAATTCGATCTGGACGTCCGGATCACCTCGCCGTCCACTGCCGGCCCGGACAGGGCACCCGCATCGATCAGCTCTCTCCTCACCCGACGGGTCTGCACCCGGGTGACCTGCAGGACCGGCTGCACCGTCGGCTGCACCAACATCTGCACCTCGGGGATCTGCTCCAAGGAGCACTGAACGGGATGAGCCCGCTCTGATCGGGCTCACCTTTGACGACGGGTGTTGCCGTGGGCTCAGTACGGCAACACCCGTTCCCACTACGGCAACCGAGCGGCCACGACACGAGGAATGGACATGCGTGAGAACCGGGAATCAGTCGGCTGGCCGGCTAGAGGCGAGGAGGACACCCTCATTGCACGCGCACACCGTGCGGTCCGCCTGGTTGTCGAACGAACCTCGACCACCGACCAGGTGACCGATCTGGCCTTGACCGCCGCGGAACAGTCGGTGCATCCGGTGGGCTGGTACCCCCCGAGCCTCAGCCACGGCCAGGCCGGAACGGCCCTGCTGCACCTGTACGCCGCCCGCGCCGGACTCGGCGACCGGGACACCGCCTTCGAGCACATCCGGGAAGCCGTGCTGGGCACCCGCGTCGTACCGCTGGAGGGACCCGGGATCTTCGGCGGCACTAGCGGACTGGCCCTGGCACTGGCCGACTGCGCCCGCGACGAGCCGCGCTTCCTGCCAAGCCTGCACCGGATGCACGAGCAGCTCGCCGCCCAGGTCCTCGACACCGACTACCCGACCGTGGAACGCGCGGTCACCGACGCCGACTACGACTGGATCAGCGGAGCAGCTGGGGTCCTCGCCTACCTCTCTTCCATCGAGGACCCCAGTCCCGCCGTCCGGGAGGCGGTGGGGCGGCTGCTCGACTACCTGGTGTGGTTGAGCGAGCCTGCGCAGACCACGAACACCCCTCGCCGCTGGCTGCTGGTCCCCGATGTCTACCCACCCGTGGGGGACTATCACGACAAGTATCCGCACGGGTATCTCAACCTAGGTTTCTCTCACGGTATGCCCGGCGTCGCCGCGGCGCTGGCCTCGGCTGCGGCGTCCGGTTACCGGCATCCGGGCCTCGACACGGCGGTCACCACGGTCACCACCTGGATCCTCGCGCGGCGGGCCGCCGACGAGTTCGGTCCGCTGTGGCACGACGGCGTGGCGGTCGACGTCGACGGCAACGAGCAGTCCCGCCGGCACGGGCACGACCAGATCGCCTGGTGCTACGGCACGGCCGGTGTCGCCTCGGCCCTGCTCGACATCTCGCGCAGCACCGGTGACAACGGCCTACTGACCACCGCCGTCACGGCGTTCGAGACCGTCTTGCGACGGGCCGCGCAGGCCGGACCGCTGTCGCCGACCCTGTGTCATGGACAGGCTGGCCTGTTGCTGATGTGCCGCGCCTTCGCACCCTTCAGCGGCCTCGCCCGCGAACGGATCCCGGTCCTGCTCGACCGGCTGCTGGAGCATGCTGACGAAGCGCGGCCGGTGGTGTTCACGGATCATCAGCTGCCTGGACACCTGGTGGACGACCCGGGCCTGCTGTGCGGAGCCGCCGGAGTCGCCCTCGCGATCCTCGCGGCCCTGAACGACGACCGCCCGGCCTGGTTCCGGGCCTTCTTCGCAAGGTGATGCGCATGTCCCGGTACGTACCCGCAGACTTCTACATGCTGCGCTCTCCCGCGTTGCCCGTGGAGACGTTCCACGAGTTCATGAGCGACCCGGAACATACGTCTGAAGCACTGTTACGGCTGGCCGACGACCCGGAGGTCCGGCGGGCGATCTTCGTCGCCAGCGAGGGCCTGGCGGATGGGCTCACGCAGCTGGAGCGGATGTCCCCCAAGAGCGTGGCGCGCGTCCACTCGCGGCTGTGGCGCTATGCCACCAGGATGTCGACCCGGCCCACGCCCTTCGGGGCGTTCTCGGGCGTTGCCGCCGGGACCTTCTCCGGGCGCACCACCGCCCGGTTGGTCACCCCTGTGATCAGTAGCACCCGGGTGCGCGCGGACATGGCCTGGATCCTCGCCTGCATCAAACGACTCGAGGACGATCAGGAGATCTGGCGGAGCCTCAGAATCGTCCGCAACGCGACAGCACACATCTCCGGCGACCGGGTGGTCTTGCCACACGCCGATGTCTACGGGAAGAGCGACCGCACGTCGGTGCGCGTCCGGGCAACCCCTGCCGTCCACACCGTCCTGGAGGCCGCCGCCACTCCCGTGACCCACCCGGAGCTCATCGACGCACTGTCGACCGCCTTCCCCGAGGCGACCGGCCCGCAGAAGGAGAACCTTCTCCAGCGGTTGTGGGACCTGAACTTCCTCACCAGCGATCTCCGCCCGCCCCAGACAACCGCCCAGCCTGAGCAGTACCTGCTCGACCGGCTTGCCGGAATCCCTCAGACGGCCGAAGCGACCGAACGGCTGCGCGAGGTCGTCGAGCTTGTCCGGCGCGCGGACGATCCGGCCTCTCTCGCCCGGTTGCGGGCGGCCCAGGAGAAGCTCGTTCCGGGTTACACAGGACAGACGTACCAACTGGACTCCGCCATCGGCCTGCAGTCGGAGGAACTGAACCGGTCCGTGGGCGAGGCGGCCGCCGACACGGTGGACGTCCTCATGCGCCTGAGCTCAGCCACGGGCGCCGTCAACGGCCATCTGAAGCGGTATCGAGAGGAGTTCCTCGAACGATACGGGCAGGGCGTGCGCGTCCCGGTTCTGGAACTGCTCGGCCCGGATCAGGGCCTGGACGCTCCCGAGTCCTACACGGAGCCAACTCGCACGGCCGGCCCGCTCAACAGCGACACCGACCCCGAGGACACCTCCTCCTACGACCGGGCCGTCGTCGCATTCGCACACCATGCCTGGCACGAGGGGACGCTGGAAGCGGAACTCACCGACGCCTGGCTGAACCGGCTTGCTCCCGAGGCGGCCGTCGAACCGCTGCTTCCCACAATGGACGTCTATCTGCAGATCGAGGCCACCGACCGGCAGGCCATCGACCGGGGTGAGTGGCGGGCCGTCGTCCGCGCCGACGGCCTCGCTCACGGTGGACGCACCTTCGGGCGCTTCTTCGACCTGCTTGGCGACCGGCTGGTGGACCGGTTGCGCGACCTCGCCCGGTGGGAACAGGAGCTTCAGCCACACGTGGCGTACGCCGAAGTGGCCTACCTTCCCACCTACGGCCGGGCCGGGAACGTCGCCGCACACCCGGACCTCGGGACATACGAGATACCCGTCAACACCACTCCCTCTGTGCCGGCCGACCGCGTCCTGCCGCTGGACGACATCCTGGTGGGCGCCGACGAACGGCGGTTCCACCTGTGGTCGCGGCGGCTGGACCGCGAGATCGTCGTGACGCAGCATCACATGCTCAGCCCCCTCGCTGCCCCGAACGTCGCCCGCTTCCTGCTGGAGGTCTCACAGGACGGGTACGTGCTGCCCGGCGGATTCCACTGGGGGCCTGTTTCGAACGCCACCTTCCTGCCCCGGGTGACCCGCGGCAAGGTGGTGCTCCGACCGGCCGAATGGCGGCTGGACGGAAAAGGGCTGGACGATCTCGCGGCATGGCGCGAGCGGTGGCGCGTGCCGCGCTACGTGCATCTCGTGGAGCATGACAACAGGCTGCTGCTCGACCTCGACCACCCACGCTGCGTCGGGGAACTACGGGAGGAGATCGGCCGCTCAGGCGGCGGTTCGGTGCTGCTCAACGAGATGCTGCCCGACTTCGCGCATCACTGGCTCGGCGACGACCGCGGACGGCGGTACACGGAGGAGATTGTCGTCCCCGTCATGGCCGCCCGCGCCGAGACCGCCGCCCGGTATCCGGCCGGGCAGCCGGTGGAGATCCCGGTACGTCGGTACCCGCCGGGCAGCGAATGGTCGTACATCAAGTTGTACGCCGCCTTCGAACGCCACGATGAGATCATCGCCGGTCCACTGCGCGAACTGATCGCGGAACTGCGCGCGGAGGACGCGGTGGACCGATGGTTCTACATCCGGTACGCCGATCCCCGCCCGCACCTTCGCATCAGGGTGCGCAGCGAACGGTCGTCGGTCCTGGGGCGACTCGCCGCCTGGGGCAGGAGCCTGATGCACGTCGGTCTCGCCCAGGACCTCGCCATGGACAGCTACTGCCCGGAGATCATGCGCTACGGCGGTCCCGACACCAGCGACGCGGTCGAGCGCCTCTTCGAGGCCAACAGCGACGCCACCGCACATCTGATAGCGGCTCGTGCGGATCAGCTTCAACTGGCTGACGAGCACCTGGCCGTGGCCGCGGTGGACACTCTCCTTCGCCACTGGGGCGTCCCGCTCGCGGAGCGCATGGACATGCTCCCCGGGCACCCGGACGACAACGCCACGCGGGACGAATTCAGGAAGACTCGCGCCTACCTCTGCGAACTGCTGCTGCCCTGGGAGCGGTCCACCCACGAGGAGGGCCGTGCACATCGCCTGCGGATCGACGCATCCCTCGCGTCCCAGGAGCCTGCGGTGCGTGCGGCATCGGCGGCGGTCCGCGAGGCCACCAAGCGCTCCCGTCTCGCGGTCCCGCACGTCGAGATCCTCGGCAGTCTCGCGCATATGCAGATCAACCGCCTCCTGCCGGTCGATCTGGCCCGTGAGGAACGTTGCTACGGGTTGCTGCGGCACACCTTGCGCACCCTCCGGGGCCGCCTTGCTGCCGAGGAGGCCAGGTGATCTGGCTCCGCGTGCTGCGGCTCTTCTGGAAGCTGAGCGCGCGGAGGGTCACCGCCTTCGCCGTCGTCTCGGTGCTGTCGGCTGCGATGCCCGGCGTGCAGGTCGGGCTCACGGCGAGTGCGGTGCAGTCGGTGGCGCAGGCTGCCGGCGGCAACGAGGGGGCCGGACGGCAGGCCCTGCACGCGGGCGTCGTCCTGCTGCTCATCGCGGTGGCCGGGCACCTGCTGGATGTGTGGGGCCAGTACCTCGACTCCTTGCTCCGCCTGGAACTCACCACCAAGATCGGTGAACAGGTGATGATCAAGGGCACGCGACTCGACCTCGAGGAGTATGAGAACGCCGAGTCGTACGACAAAATGCAGCGCGCCTTCCAGGAAAGCAACGGGGGCCGCATTTACCAGCTGTTCTCCGAAATGCTCACCGTCACTCGTGAGCTGGTCACCGTCGTCTCGGTAGGAGCGGTGCTGTTCACCTGGTCGCCGTGGGTGGCCCTGTTCATCGTGGTGTCCCCGGTCCCGTCCGTGATCGCGCACATGATCTACACGAACAAGGCGTACGCCGTCGAGTACGCGCGCGCAGCAGACCGCCGACGGATGTACTACTACCAGTACCTGACGACGACGGATCACTCCTTCAAGGAAGTGCGCCTGTTCCAGCTCGGACCCTACCTCGTCGAGCAGTACCGCAGGCTGGTCCACGAGTTCTTCCGGATCGACCGGCAGCTGGCCCGCCGTCAGTCGGGCATCGTCGGCTTGCTGGGCCTGGTCAGCGTCCTGGCCTCTTCGGGGGCGCTGCTGTGGGCGATCGGGTCGGCCGTGGACGGCGGGCAGGTGGGCCACCTCGCCGGATACCTGCAGTCCATGGGGGCCATCCAGGTGTCGGCCCACGGAATGCTCCTGGGGATCGCCTCGCTCTACAAGGACACGCTCTTCCTGGGCAACCTCTTCGCGTTCCTGGACCTCCCTGAGCGCCGGATCAGGGGCGGGAACAGGCCGTTTCCGGTGAAGCTGCGCAAGGGAATCGAGTTCCGGGACGTCAGCTTCGTGTACCCCGGCACCGACCAGCTCGTCCTCGACGGTGTCGACCTGCTCCTGCCGGCCGGGAAGTGCGTGGCGCTGGTGGGGCAGAACGGTGCCGGGAAGACAAGCATCGTCAAACTGCTGACCCGGCTGTACGAGCCGACGGGCGGGCAGATCCTGATCGATGACGTGCCGATCGAGGAGTATGACGTCGACGACCTCCAGCGGCACATCGGTGTGATCTTTCAGGACTTCATCCGGTACGAGATGTCCGTCCGCGACAACATCGGCTTCGGCCGCATCGAGGCAAGGGACGACGACGAGCGCATCCGGGCCGCAGCCGTGGCCGGAGGGGTCGACACTGTGGTGTCCGGGCTTCCGGACCGGTACGACACCATGCTCGGCCGGCACTTCGAGGAGGGCCGGCAACTGTCGGGCGGCCAATGGCAGAAGGTGGCTCTGAGCCGGGCCTTCATGAGGAGGGCCCCGGTGGTCGTGCTAGACGAACCCACGTCGGCCATCGACGCCGAGGCCGAGTCCGAGATCTTCGGCCGGCTTCGTGACATCGCAAGGGAGGCCACCTCCCTCATCATCGCGCACCGGTTCGCCACAGTGCGCATAGCCGACCGGATCGTGGTACTGGACCAGGGCAGGGTTGTCGAGGAAGGGACCCATGAGGACCTGCTGAGCGCCGACGGGATGTACGCCCATCTGTTCAATCTGCAGGCAGCGGGATATCTCGGCGAGCCCGCCTCTCAGTGAAGGTTGGTCCATGGAGACATCGGTAATTTTTCCAGTCATGCCCACAGATCCCTTTGACGTGGTTCCCTTCGCGGAACTTGTCAGAAGCGAGGACATGCCGCGGCTGTGGCAGGGCCAGTCCGTCACCATTGAAACCCATCAGATGTTCGCCTACCTCGCGGGCATGGGATTCCGTATCCCATTCGGCACGGCCGTGACCCTGATGCCTTTACGCCACCCCATGGAAGCAGCGACGCACGCCCGGTCCCTGGCCCGTCTGACCGGCAGGCGAGTGACGCTGGGACTCGGCCCGGGATCCCCCGACTTCGTGGCAGGTCTGCGCGGAAATCCGTACGACAGCCCGAAAGCAGCGTCTGCCGAGTATCTCAGGCAGGTGCGCGGCTTTCTCACCGAGCAGAATCGTGAGGCGCCAGAGGTCGGTCGGCAGTCATTGGACTTGCCAGATCTTGGTCATCCCGGTGTGGATCTCGGACTGGGGGTCCTCCGTCCGGCGCTCGCCCGGCTCGCGGGCGAGACGGCCGACGTGGCGATCACCTGGATGACGCCGCCAGGGTACCTGGCACGTGATGTGGTGCCGGCTCTCCGGCGCGGTGCCCGGGCGGCGTGCCGCCCGGTCCCGCGCCTGGTCACCGTGGTACATGTCGCCGTCGCCCGCAACGGGCGTGATCCTCGCCAACTCGCCTACGCAGCCGCCCACACACACCTGGGCGCCCCGCACTACACGGACATGCTCAGGCGCGCGGGGCTGCGGGTGCACCCATCACAGCCTTATCTCAACGCACGTGCTCTGGTCGACTCGGGAACCTTTGTATACGGCTCACCGCGGGAAGCGGCCGACGCACTGGCCGAATACGACCGAGCAGGCGTGGACGAGGTCGTCCTGAACTGCGCGGGGGTAGGTCTTGTCCATGGCTGGAACGCGGCCCTGGAGGACCTGGCGGAACTCGCGGCTGAAATGCGTTCGGCCCGTACAGGCATGATCGCATAGAGGCTAGGCTTGGCTAGGTCGAGAGGCGGAGCGAAAGGAAATCGCGATGACCGAGGAAGTGCAACAATGGCTGAAAGAGAACGCCTGGCCGCTGAAAAGCTTGCACCCTCAGGCATCGGAGCAGGGTCAAGGCGACCTGGAGCCAATGTGCGAGGTCATGCGCGACGTACGTGTTCTGGGTATGGGGGAAGCGACCCACGGGACAGCCGAGTTCTTCCGCCTCAAACACCTGTTACTGCGCTTCCTCGTCGAGGAGATGGGGTTCACCGCACTGGCCATGGAAGCCAGTGCCTCCGCCGCCCAGGCGGTCGACGACTATGTGCTGCACGGCACCGGTGATGCCGCCGACGCATTGGCCGGCCTCGGCTTCTGGACATGGCGGACCCGGGAAATGCTGGACGTCATCGAGTGGATGCGCGACCACAACCGAACGGTTCCGCCGGACCGAGCCGTACGTTTCGTGGGCATCGACCCCCAGCGATGCGGTCCATCGCTGGCTGCGCTGGCCGCCGTGCTGCGCACGCTTGCACCGGAACGGGCAAAGATCACCGGTGGCCTGCTCGGCACACTGGCGGAGGCCAGGACGGGATCCCTCGTTGCCCAGCGGTCCCAACTCCTTGCCGAGGCACATGAACTGGAGCGATACCTTGAGGAACAGCGGCCCCGGCTCGCCTCGCACAGCGGGGAGGCGACCGTCGAGCGCGCTCTCAGGCATGCGCGTCTGATCGTGGCCGCGGCCGACGTGGCCTCCCTGCCGCCGCGCGGCGAGGGACAGGAGCCGGGCGCGTTGGCCACCCGGGACCGCTACATGGCCCAGGCAGTGATCTCCCTGCAGGAGAGAACCGGCGGCAAGGTGGCCGTCTGGGCCCACAACGGCCACGTCTGCACCGACCGTTACGCGCGGGACATACCGGCCATGGGACGGCACCTCAGAAACCACTACGGTGAGCAGTACTACGCCTTGGGCCTGCTGTTCGGCGAGGGCGCATTCCGCGCCCGCCCCGGAAACTCCGCGACACGACCGCCCAGGAAGCACACCATCAGCGCGGCGGGTCCACGCTCCGTCGAGGCCCAGCTGGCCTCGGCCACCTCCGAGGACCACTTGATCGACCTCCGCGCCGGCCGAACCCAGCCCGCCGTTGCCCGGTGGCTGGAGAGCCCGCAGCTCATGCGGGCCTTCGGCGCCGGTGTGCCACGCGTGACGTACCGCTTCACCATGACAGAGACGGTGCTCATGCGCGAGTACGACGGACTGGCGTACGTGGCCCGCTCGACGCCTTCGGTGCTACTGAGCTGAGACAGCATCCATTTTCGGGGGCGTCTCTGGTCTGCTCGCCGACGCGGATGTCGCGTGCCATGACGCTCGACTGGAGGCCGCGTCCTCTGCGTCGACGCTGACGTGACACAGATCTCGATGTGCCTCCGGTAGACGGGTCTATAGTCTGGTCCCGTTTGTTGGCCGAAGGTGAGATGTAAGGCTCATGAAGAGCCGTCCGTATGTGGCTGGCGAAGCGTCAGCCAAGTCAGCAAGCGGTCAGCACAAAGCCCGCAACGGGCGTCGGAAGCGCGTTGGTGGCGGGCCACTGTAAGGTGAGAGAACAGCCCTTGACCTGCATAAAGCGGGCAGGGAGCGAATTCCGGGAGTGCTGAATGCTTCGTACCGTATTCAAGTCCAAGATCCACCGCGCCACCGTCACCCAGGCCGACCTGCACTACGTGGGATCGGTGACGATCGACGCCGACCTCCTCGAGGCGGCGGATCTGCTGCCCGGTGAGCTCGTGCATATCGTCGACATCACCAACGGCGCTCGTCTGGAGACCTACGTCATCGAGGGCGAGCGTGGCTCGGGGGTGGTCGGGATCAACGGGGCCGCCGCGCATCTCGTCCACCCCGGTGATCTGGTGATCATCATCAGCTACGCTCAGGTGACCGACGCCGAGGCGCGGGCGCTGAAGCCGCGGATCGTGCACGTCGACCGCGACAACCGGATCGTCGCCCTCGGCGCCGACCCGTCCGAGCCGGTGCCGGGGTCGGACCAGCAGCGCAGCCCGCAGGCCGTACCGGCCTGACCGACGCCCACCAGGAGCGTGCCCATGAGCGACATCGAGATCCGCGACGACCGGGCGGCCGGGCGCCTCGAGGCGGTGGCCGGCGGGGAAGTCGTCGGGCACGTCGAGTACTTCGTCCTCGACGGTCCCGCGCGGGCGCTCGTGCCCGTCCACACCATCGTGGAACCGGCCCATGAGGGGAAGGGCATCGCCGGCTCCCTCGCCCGGGAGCTGTACGCGAGCGCCGAGCGCGAGGGTGTCACGGTCGCGCCGCTCTGCCCGTACGTCGTCAAGTGGGCGGAGCGGCACCCGGACGTCGCCCCGGCGCCCGACCCGGGACTGCTGGACGCGGCGAAGGCCTGGCTGGCGGCGCACCCGGGCCGGTTCTGAGGGTCGGGCGCCCACCCGGCGGTGCGCCATCCCCCGGACGGGTGAGTGGCGGGGCGGCCGTCGGGTAGGTGGGGGAGTAGTCCAGAGCCCACGTCGAGTGACTGGCCGGAGGACACGATGACGAACCCGTACCCCGACCCGGTCCCGCCCGGACCGACGCCCGGCCCGGACCCTCAGCACCCGGAGCCGACCCCGAACCCGGTGCCGCCTCCCGAGCCGCCGCCGGCTCCCGCACCGCCTCCCGGTCCGGGGCCGAGCCCGGTTCCGCAGCCGCCCCCCGAGCCGGGCGGCCCGCCGGAGCCTTCGCCGTCCCCGATCCCGCCGGGCCCGGAGCCGGTCCCGAACCCCGAGCCCGGACCTCCGCTGACCTGATCCGGTGAGGGGCGAACGCCGGTGGGCGGCCACCCGGGCCGCCCACCGCTCGCTACGTCCTCCTGCCGGAAGGCCTACGCGGAGACCTCCGAGCGGTCGCCGCCCCACAGCGTGTGGAACGAGCCGTCCTGGTCGACCCGCCGGTAGGTGTGCGCACCGAAGAAGTCCCGCTGCCCCTGGGTGAGCGCGGCGGGCAGACGCTCGGCGCGCAGCGCGTCGTAGTAGGCGAGGGCCGCGGCGAAGCCCGGCGTCGGCACGCCCTGCCGGGTCGCGGCGACGAGCACCTCGCGCCAGTCGTCCTGGGCCGCCGCGATCTCCTGCGCGAACGTCTCGTCCGACAGCAGGCTCGGCAGGTCCGGCCGGGCGTCGTAGGCGGCGCGGATACGGTCCAGGAACGCCGCGCGGATGATGCAGCCGCCGCGCCAGATCGCGGAGACCGCGCCCAGGTCGATGTCCCAGCCGTACTCCGCGCGCGCCGCGTCGATCTCGTGGAAGCCCTGCGTGTAGGACACGATCTTCGACGCGTACAGCGCCTGTTCCACGCGGTCCGCGAAGGCCGCCGCCTCGGACTCGGACAGCGGGGTCGCCTTCGGGCCGGCCAGGCCCCGGGAGGCCTCCCGCAGGGCCGCGTGGCCGGAGAGGGAACGGGCGAAGACCGCCTCCGCGATGCCGGAGACCGGGACGCCGAGGTCGAGCGCGATCTGCACGGTCCAGCGGCCGGTGCCCTTCTGCTCGGCCTGGTCGACCACCACGTCCACGAACGGCTTGCCGGTGGCCGCGTCCACGTGGGACAGCACCTCGGCCGTGATCTCGATCAGGTACGAGTCCAGGCGTCCCGTGTTCCAGGTGCGGAAGATCTCCGCGATCTGCGCGGGGGAGTAGCCGGCGACATCGCGCAGCAACTGGTACGCCTCGCCGATCAACTGCATGTCGGCGTACTCGATGCCGTTGTGCACCATCTTCACGAAATGACCGGCGCCGTCCGGACCCACGTGCGTCACGCAGGGCGCGCCGTCCGCCGCCTTCGCCGAGATCTTCTCCAGCATCGGGCCCAGCGAGTCGTACGACTCCCTCGGGCCGCCGGGCATGATGCTCGGCCCGTGCAGCGCGCCCTCCTCACCGCCGGAGACGCCCATGCCGACGAAGTGGATGCCCTGCTCGCGCAGCGCCTTCTCCCGGCGGCGGGTGTCCGCGAAGTGCGCGTTGCCACCGTCGATGATCATGTCACCGGGCTCCAGGAGCGGGGCGAACTCCTCGATCACGGCGTCCGTCGGACCGCCGGCCTTGACCATGATGACCAGCCGGCGAGGTCGTTCCAGTGCCGCCACGAACTCCTTGGCGGTCTCGGCCGCGATGAAGTCGCCCTCGTGCCCGAACTCCTCGACCAGGGCGTGCGTGCGTGACGCCGTCCGGTTGTGCAGTGCGACCGTGTAGCCGTTGCGCGCGAAGTTCCGGGCGAGGTTGCGGCCCATGACCGCGAGTCCCGTCACGCCGATCTGGGCTGAAGTGCTCATACCGCCTGCTCCCTAACTGCGTCGTGAGTACGGCCCCGCCAGTATTGCCCGGCAGCGCTGCTGCGCCCATCCTGACGTGCCGCTACGGCGAGCGCACATCCGACCCGCCAGGTTTGAGTACGCACGGAAGGGCCCTGTCGCCTCAGCAAAGATCCGGCCGATCGAACGCAGGCGGGGCAATGAAGGTTTGTTCCCGGCCACTTGGGTACGGGAGGCGGCCGATTGCCGCCTTGTCATGGCCTGTTCGCAGCGCTTACTTTTGCCGCTCCTGACGCATGGCTAGGGGGCTTGAGACATGGCCGTACGCGGCCGGCACCGCCGGTATCAGCCGAACAGGATCAACCGCGCCTCGCTCACCGTCACGGCGGGCGGCGCAGGCCTCGCGCTCCCCCTCGTCGCCGCAGGCAGCGCCGACGCGGCCGACGCGGCCACCTGGAACAAGGTCGCCGCGTGCGAGTCCAGCGGCAACTGGAGCATCAACACGGGCAACGGCTACTACGGCGGACTGCAGTTCACCCAGTCCACGTGGGAGGCCTACGGAGGCACCGCCTACGCGGCCCGCGCCGACCTCGCCACCCCGCACCAGCAGATGGCCGTCGCCGAGAAGGTGCTCGACGGGCAGGGCCCGGGCGCCTGGCCGGTGTGTTCGGTGCACGCGGGGCTCACCCGGGGTGGCGCCGGTCCGGAAGTCCACCCGGCGAGCACGGCCAACCGGCCCGCCAAGAGCTCCGTCGAGGCCGCCGCAAGAACCTCCGTACGGGACGTCCAGCCGGAGAGCACGCCCCAGTCCCGGGCGGGCCGGGCCGAGATGTACACGGTGGTGCACGGCGACACGCTCTCCGGGATCGCCCAGGAGCGGCACGTGCCGGGCGGCTGGCACCGGCTCTACGCGGGCAACCGCGCGACGATCGGAGCCGATCCCGACCTGATCGTCCCGGGCCAGCGGCTGAACCTGCACGCCACCGTGTCCCCGGCCGGCGACACCCGTACCCCGGCCAGGCCCGCGCACAGGAAGGCGCCCACGCACCACGGCCACTCCACGTCCACGAGCGGCCACTCGCTCGTCGCTCCCGTCGACGCGGCCACGGGCGAGCCGTACCACGCCATGGGCTCGCACTGGTCGAAGGGCTACCACACGGGCGTCGACTTCCCCGTGCCCACCGGCACCTCCGTCAAGGCGGTCGGGGCCGGCCACGTGGTCTCCGCCGGCTGGGGCGGCTCGTTCGGCTACCAGGTGGTGATCCGGCACGCCGACGGGCGTTACACCCAGTACGCCCACCTGTCGGCGATCTCCGTCAGGGCCGGGCAGACGGTCGGCGAGGGGCAGCGCATAGGGCGCTCCGGCGCCACCGGGAACGTCACGGGCCCGCATCTGCACTTCGAGGTGCGGACGGGGCCCGGCTTCGGCTCGGACATCGACCCGGTCGCCTATCTCCGGGCCGGCGGCGTCAGGATCTGACCTTCGTACGTCCCCGGCCGGGGGCCGGGAGCATGAGGTGGAGACCGGTGTAGCCGGACGCGACCAGGGTCTGGATGTCGTCCGGCACGGTCTCCGCCAGGGCCGCTTCCTCCAGGACGGTGTCCGCCAGGCTCGCCTGCGCCAGGTTCCCGTCCATCAGGACGGGCTCCGCGAGCCCCACTTCGGCCCGCACGGCGTCCGCCTCGGCCTGCCGGCCCTGGCCCGCCCCGTTCAGGGCGGCCTCTTCCGGGACCATGGCCGCGGCAGCCCCGCTCAGGACGGCCTCGCCAGGGGCCGGGCTCAGGCCCGCCCCGCTCAGGGCCATCTCGCTCAAGGCGACCTCGGCCGGTGTCACGCCCAGGCCCGCTCCGCCCGGGGCCGCTTCCCCCAGGGACGCCGTGGCGTACCGGCGGGGCAGCGCGAGGGGTGGCTCCCCGAAGGGTGCGGTCTGCTCGACCGGCGCGACGGACGCCTCGGACGACGGGTCCGCCGCGATCGCGGTCCGGGGCGCCGCGGTGTCCGGCGTGTGCTCCAGCCGCTCCGTCGTCAGCAGGATCAGACCGCCGGCCGCCACCACGCCGCAACTCAGGGCGAGGGCGGTGCCCGTGGTGCCGTACCGGAAGGTCTCGCCGAACATCGTGATGCCGACCGCGGCGGCGAGCACCGGGTTGACCACCGTCAGCGTGGCGAGCGGTGCCGCGAGACCGGCGCCCCGGTAGGAGGCCTGCGAGAGCAGCACCCCGGCGACGGCGAACACGGCGATCGCACCGATGGAAGGCAGGTCCGCCGCCGAGACCCCGTCGGCCCAGTCGACCGCTACGGTCTTGGTGAACACGGACGACATGCCGAAGGCTATGCCCGAGGCGGTGGCCAGCAGCACGCCGCGCACCGCGGGGTGCCGGTGCGCGGCCCGGCCCGCGATCATCAGCGCGACGACCGCTCCGCCGGTGACCAGCGCGACGCCGACCCGCTGGGCGGTGTCGAGCGACTGGCCGTCGGAGGTGCCGACGAGGGAGAGCAGGCCGGCCAGTCCCGCCGTGGCCATGACGGCGCCGCGCCAGGCGGTCGCCCCGGCCCTGCGGCCGACGAACAGGGCGGCCATGGGCAGTGCGAACACTATGGTCAGCGCGCCCAGCGGCTGCACCAGGCTGAGGGGCCCATAGGCCAGCGCCACCACGTGCAGCACTCCGCCGAGGCCGTTCAGCAGCAGCGAAGCCCACCAGCCGGGCCGGCGCACCGGCGCGCAGTTCCCGTCGGGGGAGGACAGCGCGACCTGCTCCTGCACGATCGCCCCGCCCGCGTACGCGACGGCGGAGACGAACGACAGCAGCACGGACAACGCGAGGGCGTTCATCAGCGGCTCTTCTGCGTGGGGCGGGGGCCCGTGGCCCGGCGCGGCGAAAGGTCGGCTTCCATGTCCAACACTCTGCCCCGGCCCATGTGTTCCCGTCGTCGTCCCTGAGCACCCAATGGGTCCTACTGCCGATGGAGTACGAGGGGGACGCAGTCCTCCCAAAGGTGGGCGACGAAGGGCTTAGGACCCCGAACGCCGTCACCGAACCGCGCCTGATACCACTCTCGTCCATGGACCTCGACCCCGGCCTCGCCGCGCTCCGCCCGCTCGGCGGCTTCTTCGTCCTGCGCACGGCGGTGAACGCGCCGAACGCGATGAACACGGCCCCGCCCGGCCCGCTGCCGACGCTCGCGCGAGCCTACGCGGGCGACACGCCGTCGGGCGCGCAACGGCACGCCCTCACCGCCCGGGTCGAGACCGTCGCCCGCCGTCTGGGCAGCCACGAGCCGCGGGTCGCCGCGTCGATCGCACACCAGGGACTCGCGGCACGCCTGTGGTCCGCGGCCCTCGGCTGCGCCGCCCTGTACGGCCGCCTGCCCGACCTCGATCCCGCCCTGCTGCTCTGGGACTGCGACGCCGCCGCCCCCGACGACCTGTGGCTGACCGAGGTACGCGCGGTGCCCGCGGACCCCGGCACCCTCGCGGACACGGTACTGCACGGCCACCTCGCACCCCTAGGGGCCACCCTGAGAGCACGCCACGGGGTCGCGGCGGGCCTGCTGTGGGGCAACGCGGGCTCCGCGCTGGCCGGCGCGGCCCGTGAACTCGACCGGTGGGCGCGGGCGAACGGCCGTGACGACGTGGCCGGCCGGTCCCGCGCCCTGACCTCGGCGCTCTTCACCCACCCACTGCTGAGCACCACCGGCACCCGCACCGGGACCGCCTTCCGGCGCCGCAGCTGCTGCCTCTACTACCGCGTCCCGGGCGGCGGTGTCTGCGGTGACTGTTGTTTCCCACGACCGCCGCGCCCTTCCCCAAGAGCCACATCTGGGTGACCATGGGGATCCGGCTGTGCGAGACCAGGGAGTTGCCGGTGCGAGTGGGACTGCTGACCCGGGAGTACCCCCCGGACGTGTACGGCGGAGCGGGAGTCCACGTCGAGTTCCTCGCTCGGGAGTTGCGCCCCCTGGTGGACCTCGAGGTGCACTGCTGGGGCGAGGGCCGCGGTGTCGGCGTCGTACGCCACCGGCCGTGGTCCGCCCTGGACGGCGCCAACGACGCGCTGCGCACCTTCTCCGTGGACCTCGCCATCGCCGCCGGCCTCGAGGGCCGCGAACTCGTCCACTCCCACACCTGGTACGCCAATCTCGCGGGCCATGTCGCCAAGCTGCTGTACGGCGTCCCCCATGTGGTGACCGCCCACTCGCTGGAGCCGCTGCGCCCCTGGAAGGCCGAGCAACTCGGCGGCGGGTACGCGCTCTCCGGGTGGGCGGAGCGCACCGCGCTCGAGGCCGCGGACGCGGTGATCGCCGTGTCGGGCGCCATGCGCGAGGACATCCTCGGCTGCTATCCGGCCCTGGACCCGGACCGGGTGCACGTCGTGCACAACGGCATCGACACCAGCCTCTACCGGCCGGATCCCGGCACCGACGTGCTGCGTCGCGTCGGTCTCGACCCCGACCGGCCCTTTGTGCTGTTCGTCGGCCGCATCACCCGCCAGAAGGGCGTGCCCCACCTGCTGCGCGCGGTACGCGACATCGACCCGGCCGCGCAGGTCGTGCTGTGCGCCGGTGCGCCGGACACTCCGGAGATCGACCGCGAGTTCCGCGAGCTGTTCCAGGAGCTGAGCAGCGTCCGCGCGGGCGTGCACTGGATCCCGCAGATGTTGCCGCGCGCGGAGGTGATCCAGCTCCTCACGCACGCCGCCGTCTTCGTCTGCCCCTCGGTGTACGAGCCCCTCGGTATCGTCAACCTGGAGGCGATGGCCTGCGGCACGCCCGTCGTGGCCTCCCGGGTCGGTGGCATCCCCGAGGTGGTGGAGGACGGGGTGACCGGCCTCCTCGTGGCGGCCGACGACGATTTCGAGACGGGCCTCGCCCAAGCCCTGGACACCGTCCTCGGCGACCCGGAGGCGGCCCGGCGGATGGGAGCGGCCGGACGGGAGCGCGCGGTCGGTGAGTTCGGCTGGGACGCGGTGGCCCGGCGGACGGTCCGGCTCTACGAGGAGATCGTCAAGCAGGCTTAGCCGGCCCGCTCGCGGGCAGGCATGGTGTCAACCACGGTGAGGGGAGCGACCATGCGTCGTGGCGGACCTTCGGTGCTCGGAATCGTCCTGGCGGGCGGAGAGGGCAAACGCCTGATGCCGCTGACCGCCGACCGCGCGAAACCCGCGGTCACCTTCGGCGGCACCTACCGACTTGTCGACTTCGTTCTGTCCAACCTCGTCAACGGCGACATCCTGCGCATCTGCGTGCTGACCCAGTACAAGTCGCACTCGCTGGACCGGCACATCACCACCACCTGGCGGATGTCCAGCCTGCTCGGCAACTACGTCACCCCGGTCCCGGCGCAGCAGCGGCTCGGCCCGCGCTGGTACCTGGGCAGCGCGGACGCCATCCTGCAGTCGCTCAACCTCGTGCACGACGAACAGCCCGACTACGTGGCGGTCTTCGGCGCCGACCACGTCTACCGCATGGATCCCCGCCAGATGCTCCGGCAGCACATCGAGGGCGGCGCGGGTGTCACGGTGGCCGGGATCCGCGTCCCGCGCTCGGACTCGTCCTCCTTCGGCGTGATCACTCCAGGCTCCGACGGACAGCTCGTGGAGCGCTTCCTGGAGAAGCCCGCCGACCCCCCGGGGCTCGCGGACGACCCGGAGTGCGTCTTCGCCTCGATGGGCAACTACATCTTCACCACCAAGGCGCTGATCGAAGCCCTCCAGCGGGACGCCGAGGACGAGCACTCCGTGCACGACATGGGCGGTTCCATCCTGCCCCAGCTCACCGAACGCGGCGAGGCCCAGCTGTACGACTTCAGCGAGAACCACGTCCCCGGCGAGACCATCCGCGACCAGGGCTACTGGCGGGACGTCGGTACCCTCGACGCCTACTACGACGCCCACATGGACCTGATCGCCGAGCGCCCCGCCTTCAACCTGTACAACCGCGACTGGCCCGTCTACACGCACTCGTACCAGCTCTCGCCCGCCCGCTTCAACGCCGGCGGCATCGCGAGCGAGTCCATCATCAGCGCGGGCTGCCTGATCCGCGGCCAGGTGAGCCGGTCGGTGCTGTCGCCGGGCGTCCGGGTCGACCCCGGCGCGGTCGTCCAGGGATCCGTACTGCACGACAACGTGCACATAGGCCGGGGCGCGGTCGTGCGCGGGGCCGTCCTCGACAAGAACGTGGAAGTGCCGCCCGGCGCGACGATCGGCGTCAACCCGGAGCGGGACGCGGAGCTGTACACCGTGTCCAAGGGCGGGGTGATCGCGCTCGGCAAGGGGCAGGTCGTGTCCTAGACCGCGCCGGTGCTCAGCCGGTCAGCGGCGGGAAGTGGGTCATGGTCACCTCGCTGGTGCGGCGCAGGTCGTCGGCCGGGCTGAACTGGAGGTACTCGCTGCCCGGCTCGGTGTGCACGGGCACGTGCCCGGGCGGGGCGTAGAAGGCCTCGCCGCCGCGGTAGACCTCGTCGTGGTCCGCATAGCGGAAGACGAGCTCGCCCTTGAACACGTACCCCCAGTGCGGGCACTGGCAGCGGTCGTCGGGGAGCCCTTTGAGCAGGGGTGTGTGGTCGACGTCCGCGCGGAACGTCAGGAAGTCCACGGTGTAGGGCTCGAGATCCTCGGAGTGGTCGACCACCGAGCCGTAGTCGCCGCCCTGGGTGGCCGTGTGCCTGGAGACCTTCGGCATCGTTCCCGCCCCCTTTCGTCGCCGAGGCGGCCGTTCCCCCTGCGCGAGGGGTGCCGACTCCATTGTTCGCGCGCGACGCGTTTCGCGCGATCCGCGCGGCTTCCCCGGCTTCGCGGCCTTCGACCCGGAGGATGCGGACAACGATGTCCGACTCCGAAAGGTCGTCCCACATGAGAGGGACCCGGCGCCCGCGGCTGTGCCTGGCCGGGGTCATGGCGGCGTCCGCGCTGCTCACCGTCCCCGCCGCAACTGCCGCAGAACCGTCCGACGGCCACCTCACCGACCTGGTCAACCCCTTCATCGGGACCCAGAACGAGGGCAACACCTTCCCCGGCGCGGCCATGCCCTTCGGCATGGTGCAGCTCTCGCCCGACACCGGCCACAGCACCGGCTACGACTACACCCAGGACCGCATCCGCGGCTTCTCCCTGGTCCACCTCTCGGGCGTCGGCTGCCGGATCGGCGGCGACCTGCCCGTACTGCCGACCACGGGTGAGGTCACCCGGACCGACTACGCCCACTACGCGGCCGGTTTCCGCCACCGGGACGAGTCGGCGAGCCCCGGCTACTACCGGGTCGGCCTGGACTCCGGGATCGAGGCCGAGCTGACGGCCACCGCGCGCACCGGTGTGCAGCGCTACACCTTCCCCGCCACCGACCACGCCAACGTCCTGCTGAACGCGGCGCAGGCGCTGCACAAGCCGGTCACCAGCACGGTGGAGGTCCTCGACGACCGGACCGTGCGCACCGTCATCACCGGCCACGGCTTCTGCCGGGACACCGGCCCGTACACCGTGTACACCGTCACCCGCTTCTCCCGGCCCTTCACCACGTACGGCACCTGGGACGGCGGTGAGGTCACCGCGGGCTCCCGGACCGGGCGCGGCGGCGCCTACGTACGTTTCGACACCACCCGGGACCGCACCGTCGAGGCGACCACCGCCCTGTCGTACGTCGACGCACGCGGTGCCGAGGTGAACCTGCGCGCGGAGGGCGGACGTTCCTTCGACACCGTCCGCGAGCTGGCCCGGCGAGCCTGGGAGCGCCGTCTGGGAGCGGTCCGGGTCCGGGGCGGCGACACGCCCCTGCGCCGCACCTTCTACTCGTCGCTGTACCGCTCGTTCCTGGCGCCCAACGTCGGCAGCGACGCCGACGGCCGCTACACCGGCTGGGACCGGCGGATCCACCGGGCCAGGGGCTTCACGTACTACCAGAACTGGTCACTGTGGGACACCTACCGCACCCAGTGCCAGCTCCTCGCCCTGCTCGCGCCCCGGGAGGCCCGGGACATGGCGATCTCCGTGATCAGGATCGACGAGGACGGCGGCTGGCTGCCCAAATGGGGCTACGGCCCGGTCGAGACCAACATCATGACCGGCGACCCGGTGACCCCGTTCCTGACCACCGCCTACCAGCTGGGCCTGCTCGGCGGGTACGAGGAACGCGCCTACCGGGCACTGCGCAAGAACGCCGACGGGGTGCCGCCCGCCGACTACCCGGGCGTCGGCCGGGAGGCCAACGCGGAGTACCTGCGGAACGGGTTCGCGCCGTACATCAAGGACCGCCCGCGCCCGAAGGCGGGCGACTCCGACTACCACCAGGGCGCCTCCGTCACCCTGGAGTACGCCCTCTCCGACGCGATGCTCGCCCAGATGGCGCGAGGGCTCGGCCACGACGAGGACGCGGCCCGCTACGCGGCCCGGTCCCGCAACTACCGCAACGTCCTCGACCACTCGACCGGCTTCTTCCGGGCCCGGGACGCCTCCGGTGCCTTCACCGGCCCGGCCGACCCGGCCCGCAGCGTGGGCTTCCACGAGGGCACCGCCTGGCAGTACCAGTGGCTGGTGCCGCAGGACCTGCCCGGCATGATCGGCCTGATCGGCGGCGAGCGCGTGGCGAACGAGCGGCTCGACGTGTTCTTCGCCTACGACAGGCTGCTCAGCGATCCCGCCGGCACCGCCCGCCAGGTGTGGGTGCACGGCGATCCGTACGCCTACTACAACGCGGCCGTCTACAACCCGCAGAACGAACCCGATCTCATCGCCCCGTACACGTACCTGTCGACCGGGCAGCCCTGGAAGACCACCGACGTGGTGCACGCCGCGCTGACCCTGTTCACGGACACGCCGACCGGTATGACCGGCAACGACGACCTCGGCACGATGTCGGCCTGGCAGGTGCTGTCCTCGATCGGGATCTTCCCGGTGCAGCCCGGTTACGGCACCTGGGGCCTGTCCACACCCGTCTTCGACCGGGTCGACCTCCACCTGGACCGCCGGTACTGGCCCGGCGGCACCCTGACGGTCACCGCGCCGGGGACCTCGCCCACCGACCGCTACGTGCAGGCGGTCCGCAGGGGCACCGCGGTCCACGACCGGACCTATCTGACCACCCGTGAGCTGCGCTCGCTGCGCTCGCTCTCGTTCACGGTCGGCCCGCGCCCGTCGGAGTGGGGTACGTCACCCGAGGCGGCGCCGCCGGCCCTGAAGTGACCTCGCCTCACAGGCGTCCCGCCCCTTTCGGAGGGGCGGGACTTAATCTGCTGTTAACTGAGCGTAGCCTGATCGTACTTGACCGTAATCTCCAGTCAGGGATTGACTCAGGCTCACCACGTCCGTCGTCGATGAGAGGCAAGCCATTGACTTCCGACCCGCTCGCTCCTCTCGATCTGGCGTTCTGGAACATCGAGTCCGACCGGCACCCGATGCACCTGGGCGCACTCGGCGTCTTCTCGGCGCACTCACCCACCGCGGGCGCCCACGCGGCGGACCTGCTCGCCGCCCGCGCCGCCGCCGTGCCCGGCCTCAGGATGCGGATCAGGGACGTGTGGCAGCCGCTCGGCTCGTTCGGCGGTGCGACCCGGGAGGCGGACCCCGGCTTCGACCCGCTCAACCACGTCCGGCTGCACGCCCCGACCGGCGATTTCCACGCCGTCGCCGGCCGGCTCATGGAGCGCCCGCTGGAGCGCTCCCGGGCACCGTGGGAGGCCCATGTCCTGCCCGGTGAGGACGGGATCTCCTTCGCGGTGCTGTTCAAGTTCCACCACGCGCTGGCCGACGGTCTCAGGGCACTGACGCTGGCCGCCGCCGTGCTGGACCCGATGGACATGCCGGAACACCGCCCCCGCCCCGTGGAGCCGCCGCGCGGGCTGCTGGCCGACCTGCGCCGGCTGCCCGTCCGGCTGCCCGGGCTGCTGCGCGGCACGCTGTCCGACGTGGGCCGGGCCCTGGACATCGGCGCGTCCGTAGCCCTGTCCACCCTGGGGGTGAGCTCCTCGGCGGCACTGGCCTCCGGCTCCAGCGGCACCCGGCGCACCGCGGGGGTCGTCCTGGACATCGACGACGTGCACCGGGTACGCAAGGTCGTCGGCGGCACCGTCAACGACGTCCTCATCGCGGTCGTCGCGGGCGCCCTGCGCCGCTGGCTCGACGAGCGGGGCGACGGCAGCGAGGGTGTGGCGCCCCGGGCGCTGATCCCGGTGTCCCGGCGCCGCCCGCGTACCGCGCACCCACAGGGCAACCGGCTCTCCGGTTACCTGATACGGCTTCCGGTCGGCGACCCCGACCCGCTCGCCCGCCTGGCCAGGGTCCGTACGGCGATGGACCGCAACAAGGACGCCGGCCCCAACCGGGGCGCGGGCGCCGTCGCGCTGCTCGCCGACCACGTGCCCGCGCTCGGCCACCGGCTCGGCGGGCCGCTGGTCGGCCAGGCCGCCCGGCTGTGGTTCGACATCCTGGTCACCAGCGTGCCGCTGCCCGGCCTCGGCCTCCGGCTCGGCGGTCATCCGCTCGCCGCGGTCTACCCGTTCGCCCCGCTCGCCCCCGGCCAGTCCCTCGCGGTGGCGGTGTCGACCTACCGGGGCCGGGTCCACTACGGCCTCGTGGCCGACGCGGAGGCCGTACCGGACCTGGACCGCCTCGCCCGGGCGGTGACGGACGAGGTGGAGACGCTGATCTCGGTCTGCGATCCCTGACGTGGCCGGGGCGGCCGGGGCCGCCCGCCGTCCCGCGCGTCCGCGCCCGCTGCCGGCGCTCGCCGTCCCGCGCGTCCGCGCCCGCCGTCGGCGGGGCCGCCCTGCCGGGCCGGACACGCCGGGGCCGCATCGCCTCCCGGCGTGCCGGCCTCCGGCGCTGCGGCCCGGCCGCGCGGCGGGAGGTCCGCCCGTGTGGCACCCGGGTCCCCAGGGAGTGCGCCCGCCGCGGCGCACGGGCGGCTGACGCCTCGCGGCGGGTACCGGGCCCGAGGCGTCCTGAGGTCCGAGGCGTCCTGCGGCCCGCCAGGCCGACGGGCCCGGCGGCGGCCGGGCGCGTCCGGTCCCGCGCCGTCGTGATCGCCACGACGGCTCACCGGCGACGGTGCGGGCGGCCACGGACCGTGGCGGCGGATGCGTGGACCGCCGGTGTGTTCGTTCGGCAGGCGGCGCGCCGGCCGCGGTCCGCCGCACCCGAGCGGAGCGGTTTGGCGGTGGGGGGTCGCGCTGCCGTAAAATCCCCCGTTCGAAAGCGGGCGCGAGTCGGAGCGCTGCGCGGGTGACCAGGGAAACGGCAGCGCGATGACGGTGACTGAGGACGGCTCGGCGTCCATGGGCGTGGACATGGACGAGGTGGTCCACGGACCCGGGATCGACCCCGAGCGGCTCGCCGTGTGCCTCGGCGTGCTCGAGGAACTCGACAAGCTGGACGTCGACCACCCCGACGCCATCGCGGTGCGCCGGGCCACGGCCGGCATCTACCGCACGGTCAAGCAGCGCCGCCGCCAGGAGCGCCGGGCCGCCAAGACCGCCCACGACAAGGCGGTCACCGAGGCCACCGCGACCGGCTCCGCCCAGCGCATCGACGACGAGACCGAGGGCATCCTGCCGTCGTCGATCACCGAGGAGGGCAGGATCGCGGGAATACTCCAGCGCCCCCGCTCCTGCTACACCTGCAAGACCCGGTACGTCGAGGTCGACTACTTCTACCACCAGCTCTGTCCGGACTGCGCCCGGACGAACCGGGTCAAGCGTGACGTCCGGGCCGACCTGACCGGCAAGCGAGCGCTGCTCACCGGCGGCCGCGCCAAGATCGGCATGTACATCGCGCTGCGCCTGCTGCGGGACGGCGCCCACACCACGATCACGACCCGCTTCCCCAAGGACGCCATCCGCCGCTTCAAGGCCATGGACGACTCGGCGGACTGGATGCACCGGCTGGAGGTCGTCGGGATCGACCTGCGCGACCCGGCGCAGGCCGTGGCCCTCGCCGAGCAGGTCGCCGGGGCGGGCCCGCTCGACATCCTGATCAACAACGCGACACAGACCGTACGCCGTCTGCCCTCCGCGTACGCGGCCCTGGTCGAGGGCGAGAGTGCGCCCCTGCCCGCCGGGGAGCTCCCCGCCCACCACGTCATCGGCGCCTTCGGCTCCGGCGCCGTCGACGGCATCGCCGCGCTGCCCCTCGGCACCAGCGGCCTGGACGCACAGAAGGTCGCCGACCTGGCGCTCGTCGCGGGCAACGCCAGTGTCGCCCGTCATCTCGACGGCACCGCCATCGACGCGGGTGGCCTCGTTCCCGACGTCGTCGAGACCAACACCTGGGTGCAGACCATCGACCAGATCTCGCCGGTCGAACTGCTGGAGACCCAGCTGTGCAACTACACGTCGCCGTTCATCCTGATCAGCGCCCTGCGCCCGGCGATGGCGGCCGCCGCGAAGAAGGCCGCCAGCGGCCGGGCGTACGTCGTCAACGTCTCCGCGATGGAAGGCGTCTTCGGCCGCGGTTACAAGGGCGCCGGACATCCGAACACCAACGCCGCCAAGGCGGCCATGAACATGGTCACGCGGACCAGCGCCCAGGAGATGTTCCAGACCGACGGCATCCTCATGACCTCCGTCGACACCGGCTGGATCACCGACGAGCGTCCGCACTACGACAAGCTCCGCCTCGCCGAGGCCGGCTTCCACGCCCCCCTCGACCTCGTCGACGGAGCGGCCCGCGTCTACGACCCGATCGTGCGCGGCGAGGCCGGCGAGGACCTGTACGGCGTCTTCCTGAAGGACTACGCGCCGGGCAAGTGGTGAGACGATTCCGGACAGGCCCCAACCGGGGTTAACCGGTGGCCTGTTCGGGCAGCGGCGTCCTACGGTGGAGCGCGAAGCGCCGAAGTGCCCGGTGCGCAGGTCACGCGTTCTTCGTGGTTCGACTCCACACAGGTCCACCACCCGGGCCTGTGGCCCCTCCGGTGGGGCAACCGCGTCACCGACCCGACCTCGGGCACCGGCGTGTCGCACCGTGCCCGTGGGGTGTCAGTCGACCGCTCCCAGACGGGAGTTGCGCGCCGCGACCAGTTCCAGGACCGTGCGCCAGTCCTCCAGGACCCCGGCGTCGAAAACGACGGCCGGGCCGTCCGCCACGGCCTGGCGCAGGCGCAGCAGGTCGTCGTCAGCGGGACCGTCCGCGCCGGGCCGCGCGCGCACGAGCCGGCACACCCGCTCCCCGAGCAGTGCACGCACCGCGCGCGCCGCGGCGTCCGCCTGCCCCGCCCGGTCGCCGGGCCCGAGCAGGCGTCCGATGCCCGAGACCAGCCCGGCCACCTGGAGTTCCTTGTCGGCAGGCCGGGCGCGGCGCAGCAGGGCGGCGGTGCGCAGCGCGGAGTCGTAGGGGCAGGCGTACAGCAGATCCATCAGCTCCTCGACGCTGCGCAGCTCCATGCGTCAGTCCTCCCGCGGGACAGCCGTTGCCGTACGCCAGCAGATCATGGCTGGCTTTCGACTCGGCCAACGGCACTTGAACTGCGTAGTCTTCCCGGCCGGGATGAAATGGAGAGCCGAGGATACGTTCGCCGACGTAGGCCGATCGGGTGTATCCCGGCATGCCCTTGTCGGGCAAAGAGGGGTATAACGGGCCGGTGGGCCGGCGGATGACGCGCGAAAGTTACACCTTGTTTGCACTCCCTATCGAGCAGGCCCCCGCTCATTTGGTTAACCTGAGGTGGACGGACAGCAGCACGGGTCCCAACCCACACCCATGGTCCGTCCCGGGGCGAGCCGGTGCACATCGGCCTGCTCACGTACGAGGTACCGGCGCCACCGCGTCCGAACTGGCCTTCCTATCCAACCCGAGCGGGCGTCAGGCGGCGGATCGCAGACCGACCGGTACGCCCCCGAGGGTGACCCGACACATAAGGAGTGCGCGGTGACACCGGAGAAGACGAATCGCGAGCAGCGCCCCAAGGAACGCATGGAGCGTGCGGGCCGCGGGACCACGGAGCTCGGCAGCCTGGACGTGTGGGCCCGGTCCGCCCCGATCCGCCTCGCGGGCTACGAGGAGGACCTCGCCGAGGACCACATCCTGCCGAGCGTGGACTGATCCTCGCGGATCGGACCGTCGCGATCGCCGAAGGCATGGGCGTGCCGGATTCACGCCCATGCCGATCAGGGAAGCCGTGGCCGGCGCCCGGCCACGCATCAGGCCTCCGGCACCGCATCGTCGCCGCGGCCGACGCGTACCCCTGGGACCCCGGCACCCGTGCACGGATCGCTGCCCCGAGCAGCGCACTGGCCGAGCGGCGCCCTAGCCGAGCGGCGCCGTTCTCCGCCAGGGGCGCAGCTCCTCCAACTGCTCCGCCACCTCCAGCAGCACCGCCTCCGACCCCGGACGGGCGGCCAGTTGCACGGCGCACGGCGCACCGGAGGGCAGGGTGGCGAAGGGGACGGACATGGCCGGCCAGCCCGTGAGGTTCCACGGCGGGGTCAGCGGCGAGTAGTTCGTGTTGACCAGCAGGTTGCGCAGCCAGCCCCGTTCGTGCCAGGGCCCGGCCTCGGGCGAGCGGCGGGCGAGGGCGGGCATGAGCAGCACGTCGTGCTCCGCGAAGAACGGCTCCAGGCGGCGGCGCAGCCGCTCCCGCCGCGCGCCGGTGCGGACCGCGCCGACGAAGCGGCGGCCCACCGCCGCGTGCACCCGGGTCCGCCGGGCCAGCCGCGCCGGGTCCAGGCCCTCGGCGTCCACGGCGGTGCCCGCCGTCCAGTGCTGCAGCGCGGTGACGCCCAGCGACGCCGGATACGGCGGCTCGGCCCGCCGGAGCCGGTGCCCCGCCCCGGCCAGCAGCCCCGCCGCCTCCCGGACCGCACTCGTGTACGGCTTGCCCACCCGCACGCCGAGCAGCGGACTGCGCAGCGAGACGGCGACGTCGAGCGGGGCGGGATCCGCCCGGTGGCCGAACTCCGCGTCCGCGAGGACCGACAGCACCAGCCGCAGGTCCCCGACCGTGGTCGCCAGCGGCCCGTTCTCCGACATGCCGAACCAGTCACCGTTGCCGATGCCCGCCGGCACCACCCCGGGCCCGGGCTTCAGCGTCACCAGGCCGCAGTTCGCCGCCGGGATGCGCAGACTGCCCATGCCGTCGTTGCCGAGCGCGACCGGTACCAGGCCGGCGGCCACCGCGGCCGCGCTGCCGCCCGAGGAGCCCCCTGCGGTGCGCGACAGGTCCCACGGGTTGCGCGCGGTGCCGTGCACGCCCTCCGTCGTACCGAAGACACACAGCTCGGGCACGTTCGTCAGCCCCACGACCACCGCGCCCGCCGCCCGCAGCCGGGCCACGGTGACATGGTCGTCGGCCGCGGGCACCGTGGGGGTCGCGGCGGAGCCGTTACGGTTCGCCTCGCCGCGTACGGCCAGGTTGTCCTTGACCGCCACCGGAACACCGGCGAGCGGCAGATCCGCGAGACCGGCCCGGCTCGCCACCTCGTCCGCCTCGACGAGCGCCGCCTCGGCCCGCACCGTCCGGAACGCGCCGGTGCGGGCGTCGAGCCGCTCGATCCGGGCGAGGTGCTCGGCCACCACCTCGCGGGGCGTGGCCCGCTTCTCGCGTACGGCGGTGGCGATCTCGGCGGCGGTCCGGCCGACCCAGCTGGTCACGGGCGCTCCTGAAAGGGGGACGGGGAAGAGACACGGGCGCGTACCGGTCGGTACGTACGGTACGCAGGCAGAACTGTGCCCGTTCGCCCGCCCCCGCGTCGAGATCCCGGGCGCGGTCACCAGCCGGTGAGCAGCAGATGGTTGACCAGCAGGGCCAGGACCGCCTGGGCGGCGAGCCACGCCCGGGGCCGGGTGAGGAACGCGCAGGCCGGCAGGAGCCACATCGCGAACGGCAGCCAGATCCGTTCCGTCTCCGCCTTGCTCATGCCGGACAGATCGGCGACGAGGAGGGCCAGCAGGGCGGCGAGGGCGAGCAGGGCCAGGCGCGCCTCGGCGGCCACCACCGGGGGAGTGCCGGCCGGTGTCCGGTCGAGGACTGCCCGGGGCGCGCGGGCGAGCGCGCCGCCGGCCCGGCTGAGGCCGGCCACCGTGGCCAGGCCGGTGATCACCACCGTGCAGGCGAGGTTCGCCCAGACCCAGTAGCCGTAGGGCCGGGTGCCGCCCACTCCCTGGTAGTAGCGCGTGACCAGCAGGCGGTAGGCCTCCCACCAGTCGAAACCGGCGAGGGTGAAGGCGGCGGGCACCACCACCAGGCCGGCGACCAGGGCCACGGGCAGCGCGGGACGCTCGCGGACGCGGTGCCGGCCGAGGAACAGCACCGCCGCCGCGAGCACCGCGAAGAGCGTGAGCCCGTAGGAGAGGTAGCAGGTGAGCCCGAACAGCAGCCCGGAGCCGGCCGCCCACCACACCGACCGCCCGGTCACCGCCAGGGCGAGCAGGGCCACGGCCCAGGAGGCGACGGCCGCGAAGTAAGCGTCGGCCGAGGCACCCATCCACACCGCGGCCGGGGCCAGTACCAGGAACGGGGCCGCCCGCCGCGCCACGCCGTCCCCGGCGAGGACGCGGACCGTGACCAGGACCGCCACGCAGGCCGTGGCACCGACGGTGATGCACCAGGCCGCCGCCCACGCGCCGCCGCCCAGCCCCACCCGGTCCAGCAGGACGAACGTGAGCGTCGCGGCCGGCGGGTGTCCGGCGACGTGGGTCGGCCACGGCTCGGGCGTGCCCCAGACGATGTGGTGGGTGAAGTCGCGCAGGGTGGCAGGGATGTCCTGGAAGCGGTCGACGGCGCGGAGGTACTCGTGGCGGGTGGTGAGCCGGCCCGCGACACCCCGCTGCCAGCCGTCGACCAGCGCGAGGGACCAGATCCAGGCCATGGCCGCCCCCCAGGTCGTGGCGAGCAACGCGCCCGGGCGCAGCCGTGCCGCGAGCCGCGGCCCGTACGCCACCACGGCGGCCGCCACCACGACGGCGGCCGGGGTGCCCGGCCCGATGTGCGGGTCCCAGTCGGCGAACAGCGGGGGCCAGTGGACGAACAGCGTGTGGTGGCCGTCCTGGATGTGGCGGCCGACGACGACGGCGGTCAGCACGAGCAGGACGGCGGCGGCGACGGCGTACAGGTCGCGCAGGTCACGGGGGAGAGGGCGGTTCACAACCGGAACGCTAGGCCGCACGGCGGGCGCGGGGCCGCCGTGCACGGCGGACGTCAGCGTTTCGTCATGGGTCTGCGGCCCCTCACCAGGGCCGCACCGTCCTACGGTCGGAACATGAGCGATCCACGGCTCCCCACCTCACCCGGCTTCTGGCGCAGCCCGCTGCGCGGCCCCTGGTTCACCTCGGTGCTCGGCCTCGTCCTGCTCGTCGGCATCACCGTGCTGTTCGTGACGGGGCTGGTGTCGTACGCCGCCTACAACCCGGGTCTGTCGCCGGTCAACGACAAGACCCCGGACAAGGGCGTCCTCGGCTTCTACCTCTTCGCCTGGCCGACGAACCCCTACTGGCTGTACCGGCTCACCCAGGGCGTCCACGTCACGCTGGGCATCACCCTGATCCCGGTGCTGCTGGCCAAGCTGTGGTCGGTCGTGCCGCGGCTCTTCGCCCTCCCGCCGGCCCGCTCGCTCACCCACGCACTGGAGCGGATCTCACTGCTGCTGCTGGTCGGTGGCGGCCTGTTCGAGTTCACCACCGGGGTGCTCAACGTCCAGCTCGACTACGTCTTCCCCGGCTCCTTCTACCCGCTGCACTTCTACGGCGCCTGGGTCTTCTTCGCCGCGTTCGTCGCGCACGCCGTGCTGAAGCTGCCCACGGCGGTGCGGAGCGTGCGCCGCGCGCGGGAGGAGGGGGACCTGGTCGCGCCGCGCCCGGACGCCCCCACCGTCTCCCGGCGCGGCGCGCTGTGGCTGGTCGGCGGCGGATCGCTGCTGCTGTTCCTGACGACCGCCGGCCGCAGCTTCGACGGACCGCTGCGCCGGACCGCGCTGCTCACCCCGCACGGCGGCGCCGAGCCCGGCGGCGGTCCGGGCGGCTTCCAGATCAACAAGACGGCGGCCTACGCGGGTATCGACGGGGCGGAGACCGGGGAGGAGGCGTGGCGGCTGACCGTCACCGGCCGCACCGGGACCGTCCGGCTGGCCCGCGCCGACCTGCTGCGGCTGCCGCTGCACAGTTCCGCGCTGCCGATCGCCTGCGTCGAGGGCTGGTCCACCTCGGACCAGTGGTGGCGAGGCGTGCGCCTGCGCGACCTCGCCGCGCTGGTCGGCCACGACGACCCGCCCGACGTCCTCGTCGAGTCCCTCCAGCGGCACGGCGCCTTCCGCCGGGCCGCCCTGCGCGCCAACCAGGTCGCCGACCCGCGCTCCCTGCTCGCGCTGTACGTCAACGGCGAGGACCTCACCCCGGACCACGGCTACCCCGCGCGGATCATCGTGCCCGCGGCGCCCGGTGTGCTCAACACCAAATGGGTGGCCCGGATGACCTTCGGAGACCTGTGATGCGCAGACCCGTGATGCGCAGACCTGTGCTGCCCCGCCGGATCCCGCTCGGCAACCCCCTGCAACTGGTGCTGCTCGGCTGTTCCTTCGCGCTCGCCGGATACGCGGGCCTGCGGCTCCTCGCGGGTGACTGGTTCGGCGTGGCGCTGTGGTTCGTGGGGGCGGCGCTGCTGCACGACCTGGTGCTGCTGCCGCTGTACGCGGCGGCCGACCGCACCCTCGTACGCGCGCTCGACGCGGCCGGACGGCGCGGCTGGACACTGTACGTCCGGGTGCCCGCCGCGCTGTCCGGGCTGCTGCTCCTGGTGTGGTTCCCGCTGATCAGCGGCCAGGTGAACGAGCGCTACCGGTCGGCCGCGGGACTCTCGGCGAGCGGCTTCGCGGCCCGCTGGCTGCTGATCACCGCCGTGCTGTTCGGCGGCTCGGCGCTGCTGCTGGCCCTGCGGCTGGTGCGGTTGCGCAGGGCGACGAAGCGGCGGGAATCCGCCGTCCACTGATCCTCGGCACGCCAGCCCGCCCGGGCCGCGTGCCGCAGCAGGGCGGGTGTGCCAAGCCGCGCCCAGGGGAACGGGCGGGCGGCCGGACCGGGCACGACGGTCGCGTCCACGACCTGGACCCGGGCGCGTTCGTCCACGTCGACCGGCGCGGTCTCGGCGACCAGCAGTCCGCCGGGCGCGAGGAGCCGGGCCAGCCGGTCCAGCAACGCCGCCGGGTCCCCGCCGATGCCGATGTTGCCGTCCAGCAGCAGCGCGGTGCCCCACCCGCCCTCGCCCGGCAGCGGCTCGAAGACCGATCGGCACAGCGCGGCCCCGCCCCGCCGGACCGTGCGGGCCACGGCCGCCTCGCTGACGTCGATGCCCAGCGCGCGCCGCCCCTGCGCCGCGAGGGCCGCCACCAGCCGGCCGGGACCGCAGCCCACGTCGAGCACGGTGCCCTCGCACCGCGCCAGCACGGCCAGATCGGTCTCGTCCGCCCGGGCGCACCAGCGTTCCACCTCCAGGGGCAGCAGCCATCCGTCGGCCCGCCGCAGGAACAACGGCCCCCGCCCGGCCCGCAGCGCCGCGGAGTAGGAGTCGTCGGTGGACCAGGGCGACGGGGCGGTGCCGGGATCGCCGTCCGGTCCGGTCGGGTCCGGGACGGCCGCGGGTGCACCGTCGCCCGGCCGGGTGGGTGCGGGCACACGGGCACCGTCGGGGCCCACGCCGGTGCCCGAGGGCGGCCGTACCGACGTGGTGCCGCGGCCGGCCGGGCGGGCGAGCCGGTGGGCGGTGCTCATCGGTCCGCCGCCCGGGTGAGACCGGCGAGCCGGGCGGCGAAGCGGCCGTGCGGCGCGCGGGCCGCGACCGCGTGCGCGTCGGCGGCGGTGTCGACGTCCCGCAGCCGGGGCAGGTCCCGCACCCTGAGGCCCGCGGCCACCAGCCGGTCCCGCTGCACGGCGCCCGTCGCCGGTACCGACATGGGCACGCCCAGCAGCAGCCGGGGATCGGGCGCCGCCAGACCGAGGGCCCAGAAACCGCCGTCCTCGGCCGGTCCGAACCATGCGTCGCAGTCGTCGAACCCGACGTCGAGCAGCTCCGGCGTCACCTGCGGGGTGTCCATGCCGATGAGCAGAGCGGGCCCGTCGCACCCGGCGAACGCCGCGGCCAGACGCTCGTCCAGCCCGCCCGGGCACTGCGGTACGACGTCGAAACCGGGCGGCAGCCAGGGGCCCGGCTCCCCGTCGAGAACGAGGACCCGGCGAGCGGCCGGCGCCGCGGCCACGCAGTGCAGGGTGTCCGCGAGGGCCGCCTCGGCCAGCTGGGCCGCCTGCCCGGGGGTGAACGGCGGGGTGAGCCGGGTCTTGACCCGGCCCGGCCGTGGTTCCTTCGCGATGACGAGGAGCGTGATCACCTGGGGCTGCCTCCTCGGACGGGTGGACGGGCGGGCGCCTCGGCCAGGACGCGGCTCATGTCCCGTACCGCCTGCCAGGTGCCGCGCCAGGTGCCGGTCACCTTCGAGGCGCCGGTACGCGGCCGGTAGGGGACGTCGTGCTCGGTGATGCGCCAGCCCGCGTCGGCGGCACGCACCACCATCTGCAGCGGGTAGCCGCTGCGCCGGTCGGTGAGCTCCAGGGCGAGCAGCGCCTCGCGGCGGGCGGCCCGCAGCGGACCGAGGTCCCTCAGGCGCAGCCCCGTGCGGCGGCGCAGCATCCGGGCGAGCGCGAGGTTGCCGGCCCTGGCGTGCGCGGGCCAGGCGCCCCGGCCCTCGGGACGGCGCCGGCCCAGCACCAGATCGGCCCGGCCGTCCCGCACCTCCCGTACGAACGGCACCAGCAGCGCCGGGTCGAGCGAGGCGTCGCAGTCGCAGAAGCACACGATGTCGGCGTCGGCGGCGGCGAGCCCCGCGTGGCAGGCGGCGCCGAACCCGCGGCGCGGCTCGTGCACGACGGTCGCGCCGAGCGCGCGGGCGACGTCCGCCGAGCCGTCGGTGGAGCCGTTGTCCACGACCAGCGCGCGCCAGCCGGGCGGGATACGGGCCAGGACCCAGGGCAGTGCCCCGGCCTCGTTCAGGCAGGGGAGCACCACGTCGACCCCTGTGGGTGTGGGTGTGGGAGTGGTCGTCACGGCTCTCACCCTACGAACGCAAAACGGTCGTATCGGACTTCGGCTCCTTACGAAACGCGGACGTCACGGCCCTGGCCGCGTCCGTCGGCGGCGCGGGCGGGGCAGGCGGTGCGAGGCTGGACGCATGCAGCAGCCGTACGAGTTCACCCGGGCGGGGACCCCCGCCGAGGCCGTGCCGCCCGACTCCGCCCGCGTCCTGGTCGTCGACGACGACCCCACGGTCGCGGAGGTGGTCGCCGGCTACCTCGGCCGCGCCGGCTACACCGTGGACCGGGCCGACGACGGCCCCACCGCGCTCACCCGGGCCGCCGCGCACCGCCCCGACCTGGTCGTGCTGGACCTGATGCTGCCCGGCATGGACGGCCTGGAGGTGTGCCGCCGGCTGCGCGCCGGCGGGCCGGTGCCGGTCATCATGCTCACCGCCCGCGGTGACGAGGACGACCGCATCCTCGGCCTCGAAGTGGGCGCCGACGACTACGTCACCAAGCCGTTCAGCCCCCGCGAACTCGTCCTGCGGGTGGAGTCGGTGCTGCGCCGCACCCGGCCCGCCGTCCAGCCGCACACGCTGACCTCGGCCGGTCTGACGCTCGACCCGGCCGCCCGCCGGGCCACCAAGGACGGCACCGAACTCGCCCTGACCCTCCGCGAGTTCGACCTCCTGTCGTTCCTGCTCAGGAATCCGGGCCGGGCCTTCGCCCGGGAGGACCTGATGCGCGAGGTGTGGGGCTGGGACTTCGGCGACCTGTCGACGGTCACCGTCCACGTCCGCCGGCTGCGCGGCAAGGTCGAGGACGACCCGGCGCGGCCCCGGCTGATCCAGACCGTGTGGGGCGTGGGCTACCGCTTCGACCCCCGTGGCCGGGAGGCGGACTGACCATGCGCGACACCCTCCTCATCGCCCTGTACGCCTTCCTCGCCGCGGCCGCCACCGGACTGGCCGGCGCGGCCGTGCTGCGGCTGATCCGGCGGCGGTCGCTCACCGCGTCGCTCGGCGTGGTGGCGGCGGTCGGCGTGTTCGCGATGCTCGCGGGCACCATGGCCGTGGCACAGGCGATGTTCCTGTCCCCGCACGACCTGAGCGTGGTGACGACCGTCGTCGCGATGGCCGCCGTCGTGTCCCTGGCCACGGCCCTGCTGCTGGGCCGCTGGGTGGTCGCGCGCAGCCGTGAACTCGCCCTCGCCGCCCGCTCCTTCGGCGACCACGGCGACTTCGCGGCGCCCGCCCACCCGGCCACCGCCGAACTGGACGCGCTGAGCCGTGAACTCGCGGCCACCAGCGCCCGGCTCGCCGAGTCCAGGGAGCGCGAGCGTGCCCTGGAGTCGTCCCGGCGTGAGCTCGTCGCCTGGATCTCGCACGACCTGCGCACCCCGCTCGCCGGGCTGCGGGCCATGTCGGAGGCACTGGAGGACGGGGTGGCCGCCGACCCGGCCCGCTACCTCAGGCAGATCCGCACCGAGGTCGAGCGGCTGAACGACATGGTGGGCGACCTCTTCGAACTGTCCCGGATCCACGCCGGGGCGCTGGCGCTGAGTCCCAGCCGGATCTCCGTGTACGACCTCGTCGGGGACGCCCTGGCCGGCGCCGACCCGCTCGCGCGCGAGCACGGCGTACGCCTCGTCGGCGACCGGGTCGAGGCCGTGCCGGTCGAGGTGGACGGCAAGGAGATGAGCCGGGTCCTCGGCAACCTGCTGGTGAACGCGATCCGCCGGACGCCGGCCGACGGCACCGTGGCCGTCGCCGCCGAACGTTCGCCCCGGGGCGTGGTGCTCTCCGTCACCGACGGCTGCGGGGGCATCCCCGAGGAGGATCTGTCCCGGGTCTTCGACACCGGCTGGCGCGGCACCCACGCCCGCACGCCTCCCGCCGGCGCGGGCCTCGGCCTCGCCATCGTGCGCGGCATCGTCGAGGCTCACCAGGGCCGGGCGACCGTCCGCAACATCCCGGGCGGCTGCCGCTTCGAGGTGACCCTCCCGGCCGCCGAGGCGTGAGGCCCCCGGGCCCCGGCGGGTGCCGGGACCCGGGGGTGGCTGCTGTCCGCCCGCTGCGGTCCTGCGGGGCCTCAACGCCGTCGTACCGAACTTTCCAGGCGGGTTTCCCCCGTCCCCAGGGGCTGACGGGTGGGCCTCGGCGCCGGCGAAGCCGTGCGTCACTCCTCCCGGAGCCGGGCGCGGGCGAAATCGTGCATGCCCTCCTCGAAGGAGACGTCCGGCTTCCAGCCGAGTTCCGCCCGCAGCCGGGAGGAGTCCGCCGTGATGTGCCGGACGTCGCCCAGGCGGTACTCACCGGTCACCACGGGCTCCGGGCCGCCGTGGGCCGCCGACAGGGCGCGGGCCATCTCGCCGACGGTGTGCGGCTCGCCGCTGCCGGTGTTGTACGCCGTGAGCACGCCCCGGGGCGAACCCGCCTCCAGCGCCGCCACGTTGGCCGCGGCCACGTCCCGCACGTGCACGAAGTCCCGCCGCTGGCCGCCGTCCTCGTAGACCCGCGGGGCCTCGCCACGGGCCAGCGCCGAACGGAAGAAGGAGGCCACACCCGCGTACGGGGTGTCCCTGGGCATGCCCGGCCCGTACACGTTGTGGTAGCGCAGCGACACCGCCGAGCCGCCCGTGGCCCGCGCCCACGCGGCCGTCAGGTGCTCCTGGGCGAGCTTGGTCGTCGCGTACACGTTCCGCGGGTCGGCCGGGGCGTCCTCGCCGACCAGGCCGGGGGACAGCTCCGCGCCGCAGAGCGGACAGCCGGGCTCGAAGCGGCCCGCGTCCAGGTCGGCGGCGGTGCGCGGACCCGGCCGCACCACCCCGTGCCGGGGGCACTCGTAGCGGCCCTCCCCGTACACGACCATCGACCCGGCGAGGACCAGGTGCCGTACGCCCGCCTCCGCCATCGCGGTGAGCAGGACAGCCGTGCCCAGGTCGTTGCGCGAGACGTACTCCGCCGCGTCGGCGAACCCGGTGCCGAGGCCGACCATCGCCGCCTGGTGGCACACGGCGTCCACCCCGGCCAGGGCCGAAGCGACCGCCGTCGGGTTGCGCACGTCGGCACCCGGATCGAGCCGCACGTCCAGCACGAGCGCCTCGTGTCCGCGCGCGGCCAGCGCCTCGACGACATGGGACCCGATGAAACCGGCACCGCCGGTGACCAGTACACGCATGTGGTCAGGCTAGGTCCGGGGCAGCACCCCGCGGCAGGACCGGGGCCGCCGTGTCACCACTCCGTAAGACGCGCGAAGACGCGCGAAGACACGCGAAGGCGCGCGGCCGCACACCGTGTCAGCCGGTCAGGCCGCCCCGGCGGGTGTCCACGCGCGCCCACTCCTCGTCCCACTGCCGCAGCCGGCGCCGGTCCAGGCCCACACGGGCCAGCTGGGCGCCGCCGAACACGGCGGCGGCCGTGCCGGTCGCGACGAGGGTGCCCGTCCACGCCGACCGGAAGCCCGCCTCACCGGGCGACAGGGGCTTCGCGGTGACCCGACTCCGCTGGTCCGTCCACACCGTGACCCGGGTGCCCGACGCCGTGCCGGGACGCACCTTGGTCCGGCCCGTGTGGACCGCGCCGTCCGGGGTCGTCCAGCGGACACCGGTCCAGACCCGGCCGTCGTCGCCGCGCGACGAGGTCACCGAGGGCGCCCGCCCCACCAGCACTGCCTCGACCGGATGCCGCTCGGTCCACTGCCGGTCGAGTCCCCGCGCCACCGCGTCCGCGGTGACCAGCCCGGTGAGCACACTGCCCACCACGGCGACCAGCCAGGTGACCAGCACGATCCAGGCCTCGACGACGTCGCTGGGGCGCCGCAGCGGATTGCGGCGCCACCGCCACGTCCACGGGCTGTCGTGGCTGTCGCTTCGGCTCCTGGCCATGGCCACACCCCCTCGTGCGTGCCGGGCCCGTCCCTCCCAGTGTCCGCCCGCCCGCGCCCCCGGGCACCCCGGCGCACGGCCACCCCGCTCACCGGCCCAGCTGCGCCCGCAGCCACTCCTCCACCTCGCCCACGTGCGCGGCCGCCGCCGCCCTGGCGGCCTCCGGGTCGCGGGCGGCCAGGGCGCGGTGGATGGCGGCGTGCTCTCGGCGGGTGCGGGCGAAGGCGCCCTCCTCCTGGTAGCCGCGCCAGACGCGGGCCCGGAAGGTGCGGGACGACAGGCCCTCCAGGATGGCGGCCATGGTCTCGTTGCCCGCGGCCACCGCGATCGCGCGGTGGAAGGCCAGATCGTGGGCGAGGATCTCCTCCGGGTCGTCGGTGGCGTTCATCGCCGTCAGATGCTTCTCGACCTCCGCCAGCTGGTCCGGCGTGATGCGGGCCGCCGCCAGGGCGGTCGCCGTGGACTCCAGGACCCGGCGCACTTCGAGCAGTTCCACCAGCCGCGGGCCCCGGGACAGGTCGGCGACCACCCCGAAGGTCTCCAGCAGGTCACCGGCCTGGAGCTGGGTGACGTAGATGCCGGAACCGTGCCGGGCCTCCAGCACCCCGAGCACCGTCAGCGCGCGGATCGCCTCGCGCATCGAACTGCGGGAGATACCCAGCTGGACCGCGAGATCGCGTTCGGTGGGCAGCCGCTGGCCCGGCTCCAGGCGGCCCTCGCCGATCATCACCTTGATCTGCTCGATGGCGCGCTGCGTCACAGTGCCCTTCTGTGGGGCCGTCTCGTCCACGCCGTTCCTCCAGTCACCGGATGCGCCGCAGTCTAGCCACCCGGTTGGTCCGACCACTACGGCGCGGAATCGGGAAAATCTGCCGTCGGAGGGTGTTCTTCCGGGGAAGTGGTCTGATAAGTATGCGGACGTCTGCTCGAAGTCGTTCAACCTCGCAGACGCTCGCAGTCGCTCGAAGCAGCTCGAAGTCGCTTGGTGCAGCTCGAAGTAGCTCGAAGTAGCTCGCGTACGAAGTCGCTCAACGAGGAGCCGCAGGATGCCCGGCACAACAGTGTGGAAACGAAGCAGGTCCCGGATCGTCGGCGTGGTGGCCGCAGCCGTCGGCGCCTCACTCGCGCTCGCCGCGTGCGGCAGCACCAAGGACACCGGCACGGCCGGTACCGGTGGCGGCGGCACCGGCAAGGTCGGGGTGGTCCTGCCCCTGCTGACCTCGCCGTTCTGGCAGTCGTACAACGACTACGTGCCGAAGATGGCCAAGTCCGAGGGCGTCGACGCGCTCAAGACGGTCAACTCCAACAGCGACCCCTCGCAGCAGATCACCGACATCAACAACGAGCTCAACCAGGGCGTCAAGGGCCTGGTGGTCGCCCCGCTGGACAGCGCCGCCATCCAGGCCGGTCTCGACCAGGCCGACCGCAAGGGCGTACCGGTGGTCGCCGTGGACGTCGCGCCCGACAAGGGCAAGGTCGCCATGGTCGTACGCGCGGACAACGTCGCCTACGGCGAGAAGGCCTGTGACTATCTCGGCGCGCACGTCACCAGCGGCAAGGTCGTGCAGATCATGGGCGACCTCGCCTCGGTCAACGGCCGGGACCGCTCGGAGGCGTTCCGCTCCTGCGTGAAGAAGAAGTACCCGAAGCTGAAGGTCCTGGAGATCCCGGCCAAGTGGGAGTCGGACACCGCCGCGTCGAAGCTCGACACGCTCCTCAACGCCAACCCCGACATCAAGGGCATCTACCTGCAGGCCGGCGGCGTCTACCTCGCGCCCACCCTGCAGACCCTGAAGTCCAAGAGCATGCTGAAGACGACGGGCCAGAAGGGCCACATCGTCATCGTCTCCAACGACGGCATCCCGCAGGAGTTCGACGCCATCCGCAAGGGCCAGATGGACGCCACCGTCTCCCAGCCGGCCGACACCTACGCCAAGTACGGCATGTACTACATCAAGGCCGCGATGCAGGGGAAGACGTTCAAGCCCGGCCCGACCGACCACGACTCCACCATCGTCAGGCTGCCGAGCGGCATCCTCGAGGACCAGCTCCCCGCGCCGCTGGTCACCAAGGACAACGTCGACGACCCCAAGCTGTGGGGCAACACGGTCAAATGAGTACGCCACTTGTCGAGGCGCGGGACGTCGTCAAGCGGTACGGTCCCACCACCGCCCTCGCCGACGGCCGGCTCACGGTGCTGCCCGGCGAGTCCCACGCCCTGGTCGGCCGCAACGGTGCCGGCAAGTCCACCCTGGTCAGCGTTCTCACCGGCCTGCAGGCCCCGGACGAGGGCACGGTCCACTTCGACGGCGAGCCGGCGCCCCCGCTCGCCGACCGGGACGCCTGGCGCCGCAAGGTCGCCTGCGTCTACCAGAAGCCCACGGTCGTACCGGAGCTGACGGTCGCCGAGAACCTCTTCATCAACCGGCAGCCGCTCACCCGCCGGTTCATCAGCTGGCGCAGACTCAGGGCCGAGGCGGCACAGCTCCTCGACACCTGGGACGTGCGCGTCGACCCCGACGCCCGCACCGCCGACCTCAAGGTCGAGGACCGCCAGATGGTCGAGATCGCCCGCGCGTTGAGCTTCGGCGCCCGGTTCATCGTCCTCGACGAACCCACCGCCCAGCTCGACAACCGCGAGATCGAGCGGCTGTTCGCCCGTATGCGCGCCCTGCAGGAATCCGGCGTCACCTTCCTGTTCATCTCCCACCACCTGCAGGAGGTGTACGAGGTCTGCCAGACCGTCACGGTGCTGCGCGACGCCCGCTGGATCGTCACCGCGCCCGTCGCCGAACTGCCCAGGGCGGCGCTGGTGGAGGCGATGGCCGGGGAGTCGGTCGAGGACCACCGGACGGTGCGCGGCACGCCGGCCGACGCGTCCCCCGTCGTGCTCGACGTGCGCGGGCTGACCTCCGACACGTACGACGGCATCGACCTCACCGTCCGCCGCGGAGAGGTCGTCGGACTGGCCGGTTCCAGTGGCAGCGGCAAGACCGAACTCGCCGAGACCCTCGCCGGACTGCGCTCACCGACGGCCGGCACCGCACGGCTGGAGGACCGGGAACTGCCCTTCGGCGACGTACGGGCCACGCTGAAGGCAGGCGTCGGCTGCGTGCCCCGCGACCGGCACGACCAGGGACTGGTGGCCGGCATGACCATCGGAGACAACACCACCCTCGGCGTACTGGACCGGCTCGGCCGCTACGGCTTCGTCGCGCCCGACCGCAAACGCGGTTTCGCCACCGACCTCATCGAACGCCTCGACATCCACGCCGAGGGGCCCGACCAGCCGGTCTCCGACCTGTCCGGCGGCAACGCCCAGAAGGTCGTCATGGCCCGCGCCCTCGCCCGCGACCCCCGGCTGCTCGTCCTGATCAACCCCACCGCGGGTGTCGACGTGAAGTCCAAGGAATCCCTGCTGGCCCGGGTGGACGGCGCCCGCGACGACGGCACCGCCGTCCTCGTCGTCTCCGACGAACTCGACGACCTGCGGCGCTGCGACCGCGTCCTCGTCCTCTTCCACGGCCGCGTCGTCGCCGAGCACCCGGCCGGCTGGCACGACCACGAGCTGATCGCCTCCATCGAAGGAGTGGACCATGGCTGAAACCAAGGCAGCTCCGCCGCTCGCCCCGCCGAGAGCCCCCGACCCACGCGCCACCAAGGCCGTCCTCCTCCGCCGGGCCCGTGAACTCGCCCTCGTTCCCGCTCTGTTGCTGCTCATGGTGCTGGGCGCGGTGGTCAACGACTCGTTCCTCACCGAGCGCAACCTGATCTCGATCCTCGGCGCCTCCGCCGCACTCGCCATGGTGGTGCTCGCCGAGTCCCTGGTACTGATCACCGGCAAGTTCGACCTGTCCCTGGAATCGGTGGTCGGTATCGCGCCCGCCGTGGGAGCCCTGCTCGTCCTGCCGTCCGCACAGTCCGGCTGGGGCACCGAACTCCCGGCCCCGCTCGCCCTGTCGGCGGTGCTCGTCGTCGGCGCGGCGGTCGGCGCGTTCAACGGCGTCCTCGTCGTCAGGTTCAAGCTCAACGCGTTCATCGTGACGCTGGCGATGCTGATCGTGCTGCGCGGCCTGCTGGTCGGCGCCACCAAGGGCAAGACGCTCTTCGGCATGCCGGACAGCTTCTACTCCCTGGCCACCACCACCTTCCTCACCGTCCCGCTGTCGGTGTGGGTGGCGGCCGCGGCCTTCGCGGTCACCGGGTTCCTGCTGAAGTACCACCGTGTCGGCCGCGCCCTGTACGCCATCGGCGGCAACGCGGAGGCGGCCCGCGCGGCCGGCATCCGGGTCGAGCGCGTGATGCTGGGCGTGTTCGTCGTCGCCGGGGTCCTCGCCTCGGTCGGCGGGATCATGCAGACCGGCTACGTCGGCGCGATCAGCGCCAACCAGGGCAACAACATGATCTTCACCGTGTTCGCCGCCGCGGTGATCGGCGGGATCAGCCTGGACGGCGGCAAGGGCACCATGTTCGGCGCGCTGACCGGTGTGCTGCTGCTGGGCGTCGTACAGAACCTGCTCACCCTCGCCCAGGTGCCGTCCTTCTGGATCCAGGCCATCTACGGCGGGATCATCCTCGTCGCCCTCATGATCGCCCGCGTGACGACGGGCCGGGCGCAGGACTGACTCACACGCCCGCATCATCCCTGACGGAAAGGTCTGCTGTGTCCCCGAGCCCCGCCCGCGTCATCGCGGTCGACACCTACGACATCCGCTTCCCCACCTCGCGCGAGCTGGACGGCTCCGACGCGATGAACCCGGACCCGGACTACTCGGCGGCCTATGTGGTGCTGCGCACCGACGCGGCCGACGGGCACGAGGGGCACGGGTTCACCTTCACCATCGGGCGGGGCAACGATGTCCAGGTCGCCGCGATCGACGCGCTGCGGGACCATGTCCTCGGCCGTCCGGTCCAGGAGATGTGCGACGACCCCGGATCGCTCTACCGGGATCTGATCGGCGACAGTCAGCTGCGCTGGCTCGGGCCGGAGAAGGGCGTGATGCACATGGCCATCGGGGCGGTGGTCAACGCCGTCTGGGACCTCACCGCGAAACGTGCCGGCAAGCCGCTGTGGCAGCTGCTCGCCGACGCCGAACCGGAGTGGCTCGTCGGGCAGATCGACTTCCGGTACATCACCGACGCCCTCACCCCCGAAGAGGCACTGGACCTGCTGCGCCGGGGCCGGGAGGGCGCCGCCGAGCGCCGGACCCGCCTCCTGGAACGCGGCTACCCGGCCTACACCACCTCCGCCGGCTGGCTCGGCTACGACGACGACAAGCTCACCCGGCTCGCCGCCCGGGCGGTCGCGGACGGCTTCACCCAGATCAAACTCAAGGTCGGCGCGGACCTGGAGGACGACGTACGCCGCTGCCGGGTCGCCCGCTCGGTCGTAGGGCCGGACGTCCGCCTCGCGGTCGACGCCAACCAGCGCTGGGACGTGGCCGAGGCGATCCGCTGGACCAAGGCCCTCGCCGACTTCGACCCGTACTGGATCGAGGAACCCACCAGCCCGGACGACGTCCTCGGCCACGCGGCGATCCGCGCCGCCGTGGCCCCGGTCAAGGTCGCCACCGGCGAGCACGTGCAGAACCGGATCGTCTTCAAACAGCTGCTCCAGGCCGGCGCCCTCGACATCCTGCAGATCGACGCGGCCCGGGTCGGCGGCGTCAACGAGAACCTCGCCATCCTGCTGCTCGCGGCCAAGTTCGGGGTCCCCGTCTGCCCGCACGCGGGCGGCGTGGGCCTGTGCGAACTCGTCCAGCACCTGTCGATGTTCGACTACCTGGCTCTCGCCGGCACCACCGAGGACCGGGTCATCGAGTACGTCGACCACCTGCACGAACACTTCCTCGCCCCGGTGGTGATCCGCGACGGTCACTACACGGCACCCACCGCGCCCGGCTTCTCCGCCACCATGCGGCCCGAGTCCGTCGCGCGGTTCACATTCCCCCGCGGCGGCTTCTGGGCCGCCGACCCCGAGACGCGGAAAGGCAAGGCGGCATGAGCGACTTCGAGGGCCTCAAAGCCCTGGTGACCGGCGGCGCCTCCGGAATCGGACGAGCCACCGCCGAACTCCTCACCGAGCGCGGCGCCCGGGTGGCGGTGCTCGACCTGGACCCCTCGTCCGTCGACAAGCCGCTGCTCGCCTTCCGCGCCGACGTCACCGACGACGCCTCCGTCCGCGCGGCCGTCGCTTCGGCGGCCGAGGACCTCGGCGGACTGGACGTCCTGGTCAACAACGCCGGCATCGGCGCCCTGGGCACCGTCGAGGACAACGACGACGAGGAGTGGCGCCGCGCCTTCGACGTCAACGTCCTCGGCATGGTCCGCGCCGCCCGCGCCGCCCTGCCACACCTCAGGCGCTCCCGGCACGCGGCGATCGTCAACACCTGCTCCATCGCGGCCACCGCCGGCCTGCCACAACGCGCCCTGTACAGCGCGACCAAGGGCGCGGTGTACTCCCTCACCCTGGCGATGGCCGCGGACCACGTCCGCGAGGGCATCCGCGTCAACTGCGTCAACCCCGGCACCGCGGACACCCCGTGGGTCGGCCGCCTGCTCGACGCCGCCCCCGACCCGGCCGCCGAACGCGCCGCCCTGGAGGCCCGCCAGCCCACCGGCCGCCTGGTGTCGGCCGCCGAGGTGGCGGGCGCCATCGCGTACCTGGCGAGCCCCCTGTCCGGCGCCACCACCGGCACCTCCCTCGCCGTCGACGGCGGCATGCAGGGCCTGCGCCTGAGGCCGGTGGGCCAGTGAGGACGCTCGGCCGCAGCGAAGTCCGGGTCAGCCCGCTGGCCTTCGGCGCCGCCGGGATCGGCAACCTGTACACCGGGATCGACGACGAGCAGGCGCACGAAACGGTGCGCACGGCCTGGCAGCACGGCGTCCGCTACTTCGACACCGCCCCGCACTACGGCCTCGGCCTGTCCGAACGCCGCCTCGGCGCGGTCCTGCGGCACTACCCGCGCGCCGAGTACACGGTCTCCACGAAGGTGGGCCGCCGCCTCGAGGCCACGGACGCGGGCGGCGACGACCTCGCGCACGGCTTCGCCGTCCCCGCCACCCACCGCCGCGTGTGGGACTTCAGTGCCGACGGCGTACGGCGCGGCCTGGAGGCCAGTCTGGAACGGCTCGGCCTGGACCGCGTGGACGTCGTCTACCTCCACGACCCCGACGACCACGCCGACCAGGCCTTCCGGGAGGCCTACCCCGCCCTGGAGAAACTCCGCTCCGAGGGCGTGGTCGGCGCGATCGGCGCCGGCATGAACCAGACGGAGATGCTCACCCGGTTCGTCCGCGAAACGGACGTCGACGCGGTGCTCTGCGCGGGCCGGTACACGCTCCTCGACCAGAGCGCGGCCGCCGAACTGCTGCCCGCCGCCGTCGAACGCGGCGTGTCGGTGGTCGTCGGCGGAGCCTTCAACTCCGGCCTGCTGGCCGATCCGCGACCGGACGCGACGTACGACTACACACAGGCCCCGGGGGAGTTGCTGGAGCGCGCCCGGAACCTGCAGTCCGTCGCCGGCCGGCACGGCACCACCCTGCGGGCCGCCGCCCTGGCCTTCTGCGCCGCGCACCCGGCCGTCGCGAGCGTCCTGGTCGGCGCCCGCTCGGCACACGAGGTCCGCGACTGCGCCGAGCAGTTCGAGGCACAGGTCCCGGCCGCCTTCTGGCGGGAACTGCGGGACACCGGTCTGCTGCCCCCCGAGGAGCCCTCATGAGAGTCGCCCTGCACACCAAGGTCCGCGCCGACCGCATCACCGAGTACGAGGCCGCCCACCGCGAGGTCCCGGCCGAACTCACCGACGCCATCCGCGCCGCCGGCGCCACCTCCTGGACGATCTGGCGGTGGGGGTCCCCCCGCGCGAGCGAAGTCGAGCGTGGGGGAGGGACGGATCTCTTCCACGTCCTGGAGTGCGAGAACTACGGGTGCCTGCTCGCCGAACTGGAGAAACTGCCCGTCAACGTCGCCTGGCAGGCCCGGATGGCCGAACTGCTGGACGTCGTGCACGACTACTCGGGGGACGGCGCGGACGCCGGCCTGCCCGTCGTGTGGGAGCTGCCATGACGGTGGACGCCCACCACCACGTGTGGGACCTGTCGGTCCGCGACCAGGAATGGATCACCGGCCCCGCGCTCCGGCCGCTGCGCCGCACCTTCACCATGGCCGACCTGGAGCCGCGGGCCCGGGCGGCCGGAGTGGACCGGACCGTCCTGGTCCAGACGGTCACCGTCGCGCAGGAGACCCCGGAGTTCCTCGCCCTGGCCGCGACGCACGAGCTGATCGCGGGCGTCGTCGGCTGGACCGACCTGACCCGTCCCGACGTGGCCGAGGAACTGGCCCGTCTACGGGAACTGCCCGGCGGCCGGTACCTGAAGGGCATCCGCCACCAGGTCCAGTCGGAACCCGACCCGGAATGGCTGCTCCGCCCGGACGTGCGCCGCGGTCTGCTGGCCGTCGCCGACGCCGGCCTGGTGTACGACCTGGTCGTCCGGGCCCACCAGCTCCCGGCCTGCGTCAAGGCGGCCGAGTCCCTCCCCGGGCTCACCTTCGTACTGGACCACCTGGGCAAGCCGCCCATCGCCTCCGGCGCCCGCGCGCCCTGGGAGACGGCCCTGAGGCCGCTCGCCGCGCTCCCCAACACCGTCGCCAAACTCTCCGGGCTGGTCACCGAGGCCGACCCCGCCTCCTGGACCACCGCGGACCTCCGCCCGTACACGGACGTGGCCCTGTCCGCCTTCGGCCCCGACCGTCTGATGTTCGGTTCCGACTGGCCGGTGTGCACCCTGGCGGTGACCTACGAGGAGTCGCTCGCCGTCACCCGGGAGCTGACGGCCGGCCTGAGCGCGTCGGAGAGCGCCGCGCTCTTCGGCGCCACCGCCACCCGGGTCTACGACCTCTGAGACATCCCCGCCAGCCGGGTCGGCGGCAGGTACTCCCGCACAGGCGTCCGCTCCCAGCACGCGCCCGTCTCCCGCAGTTCCCGCCAGGTGGTGTAGCGGTAGCGGAAGAGGCGGGCGCGGACGTGGCGCGGCGGCTCGCCCGGCGGGAAGGGGGAACGGCGCAGCAGCCTGAGGGTGTCCGGGTCGTTCTCCAGCAGGCGTTCCACGAGACCGCCGAACCACGCGCCGGCGTAGCCGGGCGACAGCGCGGCGAACCACATCAGCCAGTCGAGGCGCAGATGGTAGGGCGCGAACTGCCGCGGCCAGCGCCGGGGGTCGCCGGGCTTGCCCCTGAACTCGTACTCCCGCCAGTCCGAGTCCTCGCGCGGTACGGCGTCGAGCGTGCCCTCCACCACCACCTCGTACCGGATCCGGCTGACGCTGCCGAACGCGCCGTAGGTGTTGACCAGGTGCAGCGGGTCGAAGGAGCGGTTCATCACCTGGCGGCGGGAGACCATGTTCACCACCGGGCGGTAGCTCAGGAACACCAGCAGCGCGGCGACGGCGAGGACCACGACCTCGTACCACAGGGGCGCCGGCGGCAGGGCCGGGGCGGACGCGGGGAAGCGCACCACCGGCAGGGCCACCACGATGGTGATCCAGTTCAGCCAGGCGAAGTTGCCGGAGAGCACCAGCCACAGCTGGGTGACGATCATCAGGGCGGCGGCGGCCGTGGCGACCGGCTGCGGGGCGAACAGCAGCAGCGGGACCACCAGCTGGGTGAAGTGGTTGGCGGCCACCTCCACCCGGTGCAGCGGCGCCGGCAGACGGTGGAAGAACCAGCTCAGCGGGCCCGGCATCGGCTGGGTCTCGTGGTGGTAGTCCAGGCAGGTCAGCTTCCGCCAGCACGCGTCCCCGCGCATCTTGATCAGACCGGCGCCGAACTCCACCCGGAACAGCACCCAGCGCAGCAGGAAGAGCACCACGACCGGCGGGGCGACCTCGTCGTTGCCGAGGAAGACGGCCAGGAAACCGACCTCCAGCAGCAGCGACTCCCAGCCGAACGCGTACCAGGTCTGGCCCACGTTGACGATCGACAGGTACAGCGCCCAGGGGACCAGCCAGAGCAGCATCCCGGCCCACAGCGGCAGCCAGGAGTCCGCGCCCGCCAGCAGCGCCGCCGAGACGGCACAGCCCGTCCAGGCGCAGCCGGCGAACAGGCGGTCCGAGTAGCGCAGCTGGAACAGGCTCGGCGCGCGCCGGAACGGCACCCGCGCGACGAACCGGGGGATCGGCAGCATGCCGCGCTCGCCGAGCAGGGCCCGGAACTGCACGGCCGCCCCGAGGAACGCGACGAGGTACAGGGCGGCCAGGGCCCGCTGGAAGACCAGCCGGCCCAACCAGTAGTCGGGTGCGGTGAACCAGTTCACAGCCGTGAGCTCTCCCTGCCCCGTGACGCCTCGGATGCCTGTCACTCCGTGTACCGCGTGGCTCCGGTCGGGTAACCCCTCCGGTGGCCGGCCGCCGGCCACCACTCGAAGAATCCGGCGATTCCTGGCATGGTGGCCCCATGGCTGATCGGGGCGCGGGCGCCCTGTCGCTCCCGGACGAACGGACCGCCCGTCCGGATCCCGTACTGGTGCTCAACCGCATGGGCACCTTCGACTGGGACCTGGACACCGGTCTGTTCCACATGGACGCGCAGGCGTACGAGGTGTTCGACCTCCTCCCGGAGGAGTACGACGGCCGTCCCGAGTCCCTCGCCGTCCGGGTGCCTCCACCGGAGGCCAGCCGCCTGGACCAGGTGGTCGCCCAGGCCATCAAGGACGGCAGCGAGAACTACGGCGCCTACTTCCGTCTCCGCTGCCGCGACGGCACCCGCCGCTGGACGCACACCCAGGGCTACATCCGGCGCGACGAGACCGGTCGCCCGCGCCGGGTCATCGGCATCGTCCGGGACGCCACGCAGGAGCTCCAGGAGAGCGCGGCCCGCAGCCTGCGCGCCGCCCAGGACGAGGCGGTCCGGCGGCAGACCGGCGTGGTGCAGGTGATCACCGCGGCCCTGTCGCACGCCCGCAGCGTCCAGGACGTCATCGACGTCCTCAAGGACAGCCACGGAGTCCGGCACCTCGGCGCGACGAGCCTGGTCATGGGGCTGGTGGAGGCCGGACGGATCCGGATGGTCGCCGAGGGACCGGAGGACGGGATCGTACCCGGCACCGGCGTCACCCGGATCGACGAGCCCTATCCCATGAGCGAGGTCGTACGGACCCTTCTCCCGCGCTTCATCGAGTCACCGGAGGAGTTCGCCGAGGGCTATCCGATCCTCTGGCCGCACATCACCGACCTGAGGATCACCTCCGCCGCCTACCTGCCGCTGATCGCCCAGGCCCGTCCGATCGGCGCCATGGGCCTGCTCTACAACGACCGGCGCGGCTTCTCCGACGAGGAGCGCACCGTCCTCGTCGCCCTCGGCAGCAGCATCGCGCAGAGCCTGCAGCGGGCCATGCTGTACGAGGAGGAGAAGGACCTCGCCCAGGGCCTGCAGCAGGCGATGCTGCCCCGGACCATCCCCAGCGTGCCCGGGGCGGACGTGGCGGTCCGCTACCGTTCCGCGTCGCTCGGCCGGGACATCGGTGGCGACTGGTACGACCTGATACCGCTGCCCGGGGGCCGGGTCGGCGCGGTCATCGGCGACGTCCAGGGACACGACACGCACGCGGCGGCCGTCATGGGCCAGCTGCGCATCGTGCTGCGCGCGTACGCCGCCGAGGGGCACACCCCGGCCACCGTGATGGCCCGGGCCTCGGTGTTCCTGCACGAACTCGACACCGACCGCTCCGCCACCTGCCTGTACGCGGAGGCCGACCTGACCACCGGCGTGGTCCAGGTCGTCCGGGCCGGTCACCTGGACCCGATGATCCGGCACACCGACGGGTCGTGCCGCCGGATCTCCGTCGAGGGCGGCCTGCCGCTGGGTCTGTCCGCCGAGTTCGGCCGCCTGGAGTACCCGGTGTCCACCGTCGAGCTCGATCCGGGCCAGACACTGGTGCTGTGCACCGACGGGCTCGTCGAAGAGCCCGGCGCCGATCTCGACGACGGCCTGCGCACCCTGACCGCGCTCATCGAGTCGGGCCCGGACGACGTCCGCGACCTCGCCGACCGGCTCATCGACGTGGCCGAGGAACGCGGCGGCGACGACGACGTGGCGCTGCTCCTGCTGCGCCGGCGCGGCTGGGACACCGCGCGCACCGGCGGCCGGCTCCAGCAGCACGTGGCTCCCGGCGACCCCGAGGCGCTGCGGCTCGCCCGGCACATGATCCGCGCCACGGTCCACGCCTGGGGCGCCGCCGAACGGGCCGACGAGATCGAGCTGGTCGCCGACGAGCTGATCACCAACGTGCTGCTGCACACCGAGGGCTCCGCGGTCGTCACCCTGAGATTCCTGTGCGGTGCCGACCGCCGGCTGCGCGTCGAGGTCGAGGACTCCTCCAGCGCCCTGCCCCGCCGCCGGGACGCGGGTGTGTCCTGCGTGTCCGGCCGGGGCCTGGTCCTGGTCGACCGGCTCGCCGACATCTGGGGCGTGGAGGCGCGGGGCGGCGGCAAGTGCGTGTGGTGCGAGTTCGTGATGCCGGACCCGGCCTGACCGGGCCGGTCCGGGATGGCACCCTGGACGTATGCCGGAACTGCCCGAGGTCGAGGCGCTGAAGGACTTCCTGGCCGAGCACCTGGTCGGCCGCGAGGTGGTGCGGGTGCTGCCCGTGGCCGTCAGTGTCCTGAAGACGTACGACCCTCCGCCGGCCGCTCTGGAGGGGCACGAGGTCACCTCCGTGCACCGGCACGGCAAGTTCCTCGACATCGCGACGCGGGAAGGCCCCCACCTGGTCACCCATCTGGCCCGAGCGGGATGGCTCCAGTGGAAGGACCGGCTGCCCGACGGGCCGCCGCGCCCCGGCAAGGGCCCCCTCGCCCTGCGGGTGGCCCTGGAGACCGGCGAGGGCTTCGACCTCACCGAGGCCGGCACGCAGAAGCGCCTCGCGGTGTACGTCGTGCACGATCCGCGGGAGGTTCCCGGCATCGCCCGCCTCGGCCCGGACCCGCTCGCCGACGACTTCGACGCCGACCGGCTCGCCGCGCTGCTCGAGGGCGAGCGGCGCCGGCTGAAGGGGGCCTTGCGGGACCAGGGCCTGATCGCGGGCGTGGGCAACGCCTACAGCGACGAGATCCTGCACGCGGCCCGGATGTCCCCGTTCAAGCCGGCCGGCTCCCTCACCCCGGAGGAGGTCCGCACCCTCCACACGGCCCTGCGCGCCGTCCTCACCGAGGCGGTGGAACGCTCCCGGGGCCTGGCCGCCGGGCGGCTGAAGGCGGAGAAGAAGAGCGGCCTCAGGGTCCACGGCCGCACCGGCGAGCCCTGCCCGGTCTGCGGTGACACCATCCGCGAGGTCTCCTTCAGCGACTCGTCGCTCCAGTACTGCCCCACCTGCCAGACGGGCGGCAGGCCACTGGCGGACCGGAGGATGTCACGGCTGCTGAAGTAGGTCGCAGGGCCTGTCGTCCGGATCGTCCCGGCGCCGCGGGGCCTGGCCCGCACATCTGCGGCGTTGTCGTCGGTCGCCGGCTCGCCCACCCTCGAACAGGCTCGCGCGGGGGTTCCGAGCGACCGGTCCTAGCCGGCGTCGAGGCTCACCAGCCGCTGTCCGGCCGCGGTGCGGATCTCATATCCGGCGATCTGGTCCATGTGCATCGAGGAGCCACCCGCGACGGTGGTCATGCCGGAGTCGTGGCCGGGTACGGCCCAGCTGGTCACGACCTGTTCCGAGCCATCGCGGCCAATGGCGACCAGGCGGCAGGAACGGGCCCCGGCGCTGTCCTTGATCTCCAGGACCACATCGCTGCCGTGCTCTTCGTCCTGGGCCGTGACCTGGGCCCACACGCCGGAGTGCGGGTCGGTCGCCGCCATGACCTGCGCCGTGGGGGTTTCGGCGCCGCTCGCGTGACCGGCGTACAGGGCGACCCCGGGGCCGGCCACGGCGAACACCACCGAGGCGGCCAGACCGAACAGGAAGCGCCGGTGGCCGACCCGGCGCCGGGCGGCCACCGCGTCCAGCAGGCCGTCCAGCAGCCGGGGCCCGGGCTGCGCCACGGGGTGCACGAAGCGCGGCGTAGCGCGCCGGTACAACATCAACTGGCGGGCCGTGGGACCGAATTCGGTCACGTGTGCCGTGCACTGCGGGCACTCCATGAGGTGGTCCTCGAAGCGGAAAGCCTCCGCCTCGTCGAGCACGCCGAGCGCATAGGCGCCGACGTCGCGATGCCGTTCCAGGGACCTCATGCCGAATCCTCATGCCGATGGGTGCGGGTGGGGTTGCTCCTTGCTCCCACCCGTACGCACCGGACAGCCGAATCACTCAAGGCGTGCACAGAATCCCAGCCAACAGATTCGTAACGGTAGTGCCCCCGGATTGGTCCGGCCGGGAAAAAAGTTCAGAACAGATGGATGGCGAGGTGCCCGAGCGGCAGTCCCAGCCGCCAGGCGGGCGTCCAGACCTTCGGTCCCTCGTCCTCGCCGAGCACCGGTCCACCGCCCGGCACCGCGTCCAGATCGGGCGCGAGCAGCTCGGTCTCCTCCAGCCACCGCCAGGCGTCCGCGGCCAGCGCCAGGTCCGGCGACGGGGTGTCCGCCTTCGCCGTCTCGGCGGCGAGCTCGGCCATGCGCTCGCCCACCCAGTCCTGCCAGGGCTGGTCGTACGCCGTCAGCGACAGCCAGGTCTCGAGCTGGGTGACGACCCGGATGCCGGAGAGTTCGCCGTCGGTGTCGGACAGGAAGATGGTCAGCGCCAGCGCGTCCCGGCCCGCCCGGAACTCGAAGGACGTCGGCGGCATCAGGTCCCCGGTGCGCAGCAGCTCGTCGGCGATGTACTCGGCGTACAGCCACGCCATGGGAACGGCCAGGTCACCGCCGCCGGCACCGTCCGTGCTCTCTTGGCCTGTGTGCAGCATCCCTTCCTGCCTTCCTCCGGTCCGTGCGGTACGCGCGCGCGTCGCCCGGACCCCCGGTCCGGAACACGGATGAAGACAGCTGATTGCCCAACCGGGGTCCTCAGCAAGGCGCTTTGCCAACACTTTGCCTCGGGGATGTTTCATCGCAGGTCGGCCGCGTAGCCCGGGAGCACCCGGCGCAGGGCGCGCAGCGCGTAGTAGGCGCGTGACTTCACGGTACCGGGCGGAATCCCGAGCGTTTCGGCGGCCTCCGCAACACTCGCCCCGCGGAAGTACACGAGCACCAGGACTTCACGGTGCTCGGGAGTGAGTGTCTTCACAGCCTCGCGCACGTCGAGCGTCGCGGCCGCCCGTTCGGCGTGGTCGCCGATCACCCGGGCGTTCTCCAGGACCGCGTCACCCACCTCGGGCGGCCGTGCCTGCCGGGCCCGGCGGGCGTCGATGGCGAGGCGCCGGCCCACGGTCAGCAGCCAGGGCCGTACCGAGGCGAAGTCGTCCGCGCGCAGCGCCTCGGGATGCTGCCAGGCGCGTACCAGGGTCTCCTGCACGAGGTCCTCGGCGCGCTGCCGGTCCCCGTCGCACAGCCTCAGCAGCAGTGCGAAGAGCGGTCGGCCGTGCTCGCGCTGCAGCGCGGCGAGCTCGTGCTCGGCGGTCGTCGTCCCGGTGGGCAGGGTGGTTCCGGCCGTCATGGCCGTATGGCACCGCAGGGCGGGGCCGGGGGACAGGGGGCGTACGGGGATCTGCGACGGACGGTCGATCGCGTCGACGAACGGTTCGACGAACGGTCCGCCCCGCTCCCGTCACGACACCGGACGGGTCAATGAGGGTGCGGTAGCCGTTTGGGGCGCCATCCAGCTTCGTACCTATTTGTAGGTAAATGCGACAACTGTGGGGTGAGCTGATGATCGCACGCAGGCAGCAGGTGGCCTGGGCCCTGACCGCGCTTCTCGCGGGCGGCGCCGCCTGTCAGGCCCAGGCACGGCACGAACCCGGCCGGCCGGGGCGGCCGGCGCCGCCCGCGGCCGCCCGTGGCTTCACCCTGGTGGCTTCCGGCGACATCGTGCCGCACGGTTCGGTCGTCGACCGCGCCGGTTTCGACGCCGGTGGCCACGGCCGTGACTTCCGTCCCATGCTGGCCGCCGCGCAGGGCGCCGTGTCGACCGCGGACCTGGCGCTCTGTCAGCTGGAGGCCGTCAACGGCGCCGACCCCGGCCATGCCGGGCAGCGGGCTTCCGAGGCCCCGCCGGAGCTGGCCGCGGGTCTCGTCGCCACCGGCTACGACAGCTGCTCCACCGCATCGGACCACGCCCTGGACAACGGCCCGGCCGGCATCCGGCGCACCCTGGACGCCATGGACGCGGTGGGCCTCGGGCACGCGGGGACCGCACGCACCGATGCCGAGTCGCGTACCGCCACGCTCCTGCGCGCGGGCCCGGCCAAGGTCGCCCACCTGGCGTACACGTACGCCGGCGACGGCACCGTGCTGCCCCCCGGACAGCCCTGGGCGGTCGGCCTGATCGACGAGGGCCGCGTCCTCGCCGACGCCCGTGCCGCCCGGCGGGCCGGCGCCGACGTGGTCGTCGTCTGTCTGCACTGGGGCACCGCGGGGCAGGAGGCCCCCGACCGGCGGCAGCTCACCCTCGCCAAGCGGCTCACCGCCTCGCGCACGAACGGCCGCCCCGACATCGACCTCGTCCTCGGCAGCGGCGCCCACGTCCCGCAGGCCTACGAGAAGGTCAACGGGACCTGGGTGGTGTACGGCACGGGCGACCAGGTCACCGGCGAGACACCCGACGACGAGGGCGCCCGGGACCTGCGCGCCAACGAGTCCACCCTGGCCCGCTTCACCTTCCGCCCGCCCACCCGGACCGGCGGCCGCTGGGAGGTGACCGCCGCCGAGTTCGTCCCGCAGATGTACGACCTCGACGCCGGCCGGGTGGTCGACCTCGACCAGGCGATCGCGGGCGGCGCCGACCTGACCGGCGTGCGCGACGCGATCCGGGACACGGTGCTCAGCAGGGGCGCGGCCAAGGACGGGCTGATGATGGGTCACTAGCGCCGCGCGAGTTCCGACCGCTTGTACGAGTAGCCGAAGTAGACCACGCAGCCGATCAGGAACCACACGGCGAACCGCACCCACGTCTGCCACTGCAGGAACGTGATGAGCCAGAGGGAGAAGACGACGCCCAGCGCCGGTACGAACGGCATCCAGGGTGTGCGGAAGCCGCGCGGCAGGTCCGGCTGCCGGTAGCGCAGCACGATCACCGCGGTGCACACCACCACGAACGCCAGCAGGATGCCGATGTTGGTCAGCTCGGCCGCCTCCGCGATCGGGATGAACCCGGCGATGACGGCCGAGGCGGCCCCGACGATCCAGGTCACCCGGGTCGGCACGTGCCGCGTCGGATGCGTCTTGGCGAACCACTCGGGCAGCAGTCCGTCGCGGGACATCGCGAACCAGACCCGGGTGACCCCCAGCATGAACGTGAACATGACGGTCAGGATGCCGATGATCGCCCCCACCGCGATCACGTTCGCGAGCCCGGCCAGCCCGACCGACTTGAACGCCGTGGAGAATCCGCTCTCCGGGTCGATGCTCTTGTAGTTCTGCATGCCGGTAAGCACCAGGCAGGCCGCCGCGTACAGGACCATCGAGATCGCCAGCGAGTAGATGATCGCCTTCGGCATGTGCTTCAGGGCGTCCTTGGACTCCTCGGCCGCCGTCGACATGGCGTCGTACCCGAAGACCGCGAAGAACACGGTCGCCGCACCGGTGAACGCCCCACTGATCCCGAACGGGAAGAACGGGTGGTAGTTCGCGCTGTTGATGTGGAACACACCGACCCCGATCACCAGCAGCACCACCAGCACCTTCAGGGCGACCACGAACGTCTCGAAGCGGGCGGCGCTGCGGATGCCGAGGTTCAGCAGCCAGGCGATCAGCAGGCACAGGACGGCCGCGAACAGATCGACCCGGTGTCCGCTCCCGGTGCCGGGCGCGCCCAGCATCCACGCGGGCAGGTTCGCGCCCAACTGCTCCACCAGGAAGCTGAAGTACCCGGAGATGCCGATCGCGACCACTGCCACGATCGCGGTGTACTCCAGCAGCAGGTCCCAGCCGATGAACCACCCCGGGAACTCACCCAGCACCGCGTAGCCGTAGGTGTAGGCCGACCCCGCCTTCGGGATCAGCCCCGCGAACTCGGCGTACGACAGTGCGGCGCACGCACTGGCCAGACCGGCGATGAGGAAGGAGACCAGGACCGCGGGGCCCGCCGTGCCGTTGGCCACCGTGCCGGCCAGGGTGAAGATGCCCGCACCGATGATGCCGCCCACACCGATCGCGGTGAGTTGTCCCAGGCCGAGCGATTTCTCGAGGCGGGGACCCTCGACGTGCTCGGTCTCCTCGATGTGTTCGATGGGTTTGCGGCGGAGAATGCCCTCACCCGTGCGCAGCTTGGCCATGCGCCTCACCTCTTCGCCGATCGTAACGGCTGACCGCGGATCATGCTGGCTCAGCTGCCCGGGTTCGCCCTTCGAGGCGGCCGGCGGCGGAACGGCGGCCTCCCTGTGACGGCTTCCCCGTCCCGCCGGATCTACGGCACGACCGTCACCGGCCACCGTCCGGCCTTCACCAGCCGGATCGCCACCGAGCCGACGATGCGGTGGCCGGCCTGTTCCGAGGCGCCGACGACCACGGCGTCGGCCTTGAGGTCGTCCGCCGCCTTCACCAGGCCGTTGAAGGGGTCGCCGCGGAAGGTGTGGAACTCCCAGCGGATGTCGTACAGGCCCTTGAGGCGCTCCGCAGCGTCCCGGACATGGGCGACCAGACCCTGGGCGATCTCGTCGGTCGTGTCCGCCACCGGGACCCCGAGGGCCGCGCTCGCCGACATCACCGGCTGGACGTACACGACGGCGAGCAGGGCGTGCTGCCGCCGCGCGAGACCAGCCGCGTAGGCGGCGGCCCGGAGGGAGGTTTCGGAGCCGTCCACGCCGACGACTATGACCTTCGGCCCGTCGGTGCCCCGTTCGAACTGGTGGGCGTGCTGTTCCGTCACGGCCGTCAGGCTATCGGAGCCCCCGACTCCGCCGACCGCCCGGCCCGGACGCCGCCCGCACCGGACGACCGGATGCCACCGGGTCCCGCGTACGGCGGCGCGCGGCTGCGCCGGGCGGGTGCATTCGTGCCGCCGCACCGGTGTCGTTCTGGTGTGCCGAAGCCGGCCGGGCGACTGATGAGTCATGACGAAGGACCAGTTGTTCACGCGCCGCCGGGCCCTGCTGGCCGGTGCCGCCGCCGTGGGGGCCGCCGGGACGGCCGGACTGTTCGTCGCCCGGACGGGCGGCGGGGAACCCGTGCGCGGTGGTGCCGCGCCCGCCGGCGGCCCGCAGGCACGCGCCGCGCTCAGACCGTCCGCCTACCGTCTGCAGCCCCTGACCGGATACGGTCCCCCGCGCGCCCGGCCCCGGCCGCTCGCGGTGCGCAGCGAGCCCATCCTGGAGTTCCCGGTGCGCGGCCGGACCATGGTGCTGACCTTCGACGACGGACCGGACCCCCGCTACACCCCGGACATCCTGGACACCCTGGCGCGCTACGACGTCCGCGCGATGTTCTTCGTGTGCGGGGAGATGGCCGTCGACAACAAGGAGCTGCTGGCCAGGATGGCCGACGAGGGGCACCTGGTCGGCAACCACACCTGGACCCACTCGT
>NZ_JBSFIK010000041.1:80384-83010 GCF_053597535.1 Streptomyces sp. NPDC001348
ATGTTCTTCGTGTGCGGGGAGATGGCCGTCGACAACAAGGAGCTGCTGGCCAGGATGGCCGACGAGGGGCACCTGGTCGGCAACCACACCTGGACCCACCCGTTGCTCACCCAGCTGGACCGGGCGGAGATCCGCGACGAGATGGAGCGCACCAGCGACGTCATCGAGGACGGCTACGGCGAACACCCCCAATGGTTCCGCGCCCCCTACGGGGCCTGGAACCGTGCGGCCTTCCAACTGGGAGCCGAGATGGGCATGGAGCCGCTGGCCTGGACCGTCGACAGCCGCGACTGGACGACCCCCGGCACCGACACCATCGTCGACCGCATCGAGAACGGCGCCGGCCCCGGTGTCGTCGTCCTGTCGCACGACGCCGGGGGCGACCGCTCACAGAGCGTCAAGGCGCTGCGCAGGTACCTGCCGTACCTCCTCGACTCCGGCTACCACCTCACCGTCCCGCGCCGGCGCACCGGGTGACCGGACGAGCGCTCAGTGGACCTCGACCAGGCGGGCGAAGACGACGACGTTGCCGTCGTAGCCGTTCTGCTTGGAGAAACCTCCGCCGCAGGTGATGACCCGCAGTTCCGGTGTGCCCTTCGAGGCGTAGACGCGGTCGCCGGGGAAGTCCTTCTTCGCGAAGACCTCGACGCCGTAGATCTCGAACACGGCGATCTTCCCGTCGTGGCGTACGACCTCGACCCTGTTGCCCTTCTTCAGGGCCCCGAGTCCGTAGAACACGGCGGGGCCCTGGTTGTTGTCGACGTGGCCCACGATGACGGCGGTGCCCTTTTCCCCGGGGGAGACCGCACCGGTGAACGAGCCGGCCAGATTGGGGTTCTCCGGGGGCGGCGCGGCGACCCAGCCGTCCGAGTCCAGTCCGACCGGCACGACGGGGGCGTCGACCTGGATCGCGGGGATCCGGACCCGGTCGACCACGGAGAAGGGCAGCGGCGCGGGGGCGGCCGGAAACGCGCCGGCACTGACTCCGCTGTCCGCGGCCGCGGCCGACGCGGGTTGTGGCGGACCTGTGTCGAACTCTCCGGAGCCGTTGCGGATGAGTGCCAGACCGGTCAGCAGGACAAGCGCTATCACGCCCCACGGGGCGCGCTTCTTCCGCCGCTCCTCCTCTTCGGCCAGTGCGGCCGGGTCGGACGCAGACATTCGCCATCCCCTTTCGACGCGGCCGTCGATACGTCCCTCACGCATGGGAAAACGCTAAGTCCCCCGCGCACCGGCGGCGACGGGGCGATGGGCGAACGGGTGGCCCGAACGGATTCACCGTGCGCCATCCGAGTTGCCGTCCCCAGGAATTTTCTGACGGCCCATGACCTGCACAATCATCTGATTGTGCGCTCTTCTGCGCGGGTGGTCTCTCACCCGGACGGGCCATTCTCGACATGCGGGCGTGTTCCGTTCGTCCGAGGGTCTACACAGGAGGTGCTTTCTCGCCGATCGTCCGGGGACGGAACCCGGAGCGCCTCCCGCGGAGGATCACATGCGCAACTCTCGTGCCACGGCGGCCGTGTGCACCGCGGTCGCCGTCATCGGGCTCGCCGCCCCCGTGGCCGTCGCGGACGGCATGGGCAACGGGGGCGGACCGAGCAGCACCGACCTGGGCGGAGTGAGTGGTGTCGGCGGAGTGAGTGGTGTCGGCGGTGTGGGTGGTGTGGGCGGGGTGGGCGGCGTGGGGGGCGTGGTCGTCATCCCAGGCCAGGGCAACAACAACTTCCAGGGCAACAATCACTTCCCGGGCAACAACCAGGGCAACAGCAACTTCCAGGGCAACAACAACTTCCACGGCAACAACAACTTCCACGGCAACAACCAGGGCAACAATCACTTCCACGGGAACGACAACTTCCCGGGCAATGGCAACAACTTCCCGGGCAACGGGAACAACTTCCCGGGCAACGGGAACAACTTCCCGGGCAACGGGAACTTCCCCGGCAACGGGAACAACTTCCCGGGCAACGGCAACGGCAACGGCAACGGCAACGGCAACGGCAACGGCAACGGCAACGGCAACGGCATCGGCAACGGCGGTGGCAACGGCGGTGGCAAGGAGAACGACAACAACAACCTGGGCATGCGCAACATCGTCGCCACGCCCGGCGTCGTCGCCCCGGGCGGCCGGCTCACCGTCACGGTGGAAGGGTGCGACGGCGGCACCGTGTCGTCGCGGGCCTTCGCCACCGCCCCGCTGACCCCGCTCGGCAACGGCCTCTCCCGAGGCATCGTGACGAGCGGTCGGAACACCCGGCCCGGCACCTTCGACGTCACCGTCAACTGCAACGGCCGCACCCTGACGCGCCCGGGGGCCTTCACGGTCCTCGGCGGGGTACTGGGCGGTGTCGGTGGCAGCAGCTCCTCCGGGGCGACACCGGCCGACGTCGCCATCGGCGGCGGACTGCTGGCCGCGGCAGCGGTGGGCGGCGGCGTGGCCTGGCTGCGCCGACGGCGCGAGAAGCGGATCTGACCGGCGCAAGGGCGCTCCTCGCGCCGTCGGCGTGGGCCGGCGCCCCGCCTCCCTCCGCGTACGTCATCGCACACATCGCGCCACTCCGCCCTGCCCGCTGCCGAGGGCGCCGCTGCCGACGCGGCCGCCCTCCTTCGCGAACGTCGAGTA
>NZ_JBSFIK010000042.1:0-80415 GCF_053597535.1 Streptomyces sp. NPDC001348
CGCGGTGCTCTCCTTCGGGCTCGCCGGAGCCGCGTCCCAGCTGCTGGGCGACATGGCGCACCGGCTGGTCCCGGTGACCGACCGGGACGCGACCTCCCTGGTGCGGTCGATCCGGACGGCACCGCTGCTGTTCGGCTGGCGCGGCTCGACCCCCGTCGACACGCCGGCCCTGGAGGAACTGCTGCTGCGCGTGTCCCGGCTGGTCGACGACCATCCCGAGGTCGTCGCGGTCACCCTGGAGCCCGTCGTGGTCGCCCAGCGGGGAGTGAGCGTCCTGAGCGCCTCCGTACGCCTCGCGCCCCCGCCCGCCCGGGACGACCTCGGCCCGCGGACCCTGCCGGTCTACTGAGCAGGGAAGGACACAGGGCACATGGAGATCACCGTCGGCCGGACGCTGCCCGAGGGAAGCTGGTGGGACTGGGAGGTGATCGCCTGGGACGCGGGCCGGCTGCGGCTGGCCGCCGGGTACGACCTCTCCCACCACCACGGCCTGGAGCTGGTCTTCGCGGGCCCGGCGTTCGTGTCCTGCCCGCTCGCCTTCCAGGACCCCGGGTTCCGCGCACCCACCGCCGCCGAGACGACAAGGCTCCGGGGGTTCCTGGGCGGGACGCCGCCCGTGGTGGTCGCCTTCGAGGCCGACGCGGGCGGCACCGAGCCCGTCTCCTGCCTGATCGCCGCCGAGCGGCTCGACATCGTGCGGGAACTCGTGGTCAGGCACCCGGGCACCGCCGCGGCTGCCCCTGACTGGCCCGGACCGCTCCTGCCCACGGATTAGGATGGACGCCATGGCCAAGACCAGTACGACGACCCAGGGGCTGCGCGCGGCGATCGAGCGCAGCGGCTACTACCCGGCCCTCGTGGCCGAGGCGGTGGAGGCCGCCGTGGGCGGCGAGCCCATCCGGTCGTACCTGGTCCACCAGGAGACCACCTTCGACCAGAACGAGGTGCGGCGGCACGTCACCGTACTGGTCCTCACCGGCAACCGCTTCATCGTCAGCCACACCGACGAGCAGGCCGCCGACAACACCTCTCCCACGCCCTACGCCACGACGTCCACCGAGTCGGTGAAGCTCGGCAGGATCTCGTCGGTCGTGGTCAGCCGCGTGGTCGCCAACCCGGAGCAGTACAAGCCGGGCACCCTGCCCCGCGAGGTCGTGCTGACCATCGGCTGGGGCGCCGTCTCCCGCATCGACCTGGAGCCCGCCGCCTGCGGCGACCCCAACTGCGAGGCGGACCACGGCTACACGGGCAGCTCCACGGCGGACGACCTCAGCCTGCGCGTCAGCGAGGCCGGTGACGGCCCGGAGACGGTGCGTCAGGCGCTCGTCTTCGCACAGGCCATCTCCGAGGCGACCGCGGACGTCACCCGCTGATGACCCAGTCCACGGCCGCGGCCTGGGAGCACCCGGAACCGCTCTCCCTCGACTCCGCCCCGCTGCCCGAGTACGGCACCGGGTCGCTCGCCGACCTGCTGCCCACCCTGGCCGCCGGGATGTCCGTACCCGGTATGACCGCGGCGATCACGGAACTGACTCCGGCAGACCGCAACTGCGTGTTCCTGATCGACGGCCTCGGCTGGGAGCAGATCAGGGCCCACCCGGACGAGGCCCCCTTCCTGACCTCGCTGCTGGGCAGCTCCCGCGGGGGCACCGGACGCCCGATCACCGCCGGTTACCCGGCGACCACCGCCACCTCCCTGGCCTCCGTCGGCACCGGCCTGCCGCCGGGCGCGCACGGCCTGCCCGGGTACACGGTCCGCAATCCGGCGACCGGCGAGCTGATGAACCAGCTCCGCTGGAACCCGTGGACACCGCCCGCCGCGTGGCAGCCGTACCCCACCGTCTTCCAGCTGGCGTACGAGGCGGGTGTGCACGCCGCCCAGGTGTCCTCCCCGACCTTCGAGCACACCCCGCTGACGAAGGTCGCGCTCAGCGGCGGAACATTCCTCGGGCGCCTGACCGGCGAGGAGCGCATGGACGTCGCCGCCGAGCAACTGGCCGCGGCCGACCGCTCCCTGGTCTACACGTACTACGCCGAACTGGACGGCGCCGGGCACCGCTACGGCATCGCCTCCGACACCTGGCGCGGCCAGCTGATGTACGTCGACCGGCTGGTCCAGCGGCTGGCCGAGCAACTTCCCCCGCGCAGCGCGCTCTACGTCACCGCCGACCACGGCATGGTCGACATCCCGTTCGACGAGCAGCACCGCATCGACTTCGACGAGGACTGGGAGCTGCGCGCCGGGGTCGCCCTGCTCGGTGGCGAGGGACGGGCCCGCCATGTGTACGCGGTGCCGGGCGCCGAGGACGACGTCCTGACCGTGTGGCGCGAGGTGCTCGGCGAGCAGTTCTGGGTGGCTTCGCGGGACGAGGCCGTCGCGGCCGGCTGGTTCGGGCGGCCCGGTGAATGCGACGACCGCGTGCGCGCGCGCATCGGTGACGTGGTCGCGGCGGCGTACGACGACGTGCTGCTCATCGCCTCCGAACGGGAGCCGAAGGAGTCCTCGATGGTCGGCAACCACGGCTCCATGACCCCTGCCGAGCAGCTCGTTCCCCTGCTCGAAGTACGCTCCTGACGTCCCGCCCGATTGCCTCTCCACCGAAAGGTGTTCACCTCGCCATGCCCGAGCTGGTGTTCTTCTCCGGAACGATGGACTGCGGGAAGTCGACCCTGGCTCTCCAGATCGAGCACAACCGCTCCGCGCGCGGCCTCGCCGGAATGATCTTCACCCGTGACGACCGGGCCGGCGAGGGCAAGCTCTCCTCCCGGCTCGGCCTGGTCACCGACGCGGTCGAGGTCGAGGACGGGCAGGACCTGTACGTGTACCTCGTCGACCATCTGTCCCACGGAGGCCGCGCGGACTACGTGATCGCGGACGAGGCGCAGTTCCTGGCACCGGAACAGATCGACCAGCTCGCGCGCGTGGTCGACGACCTGGACATCGACGTGTACGCCTTCGGCATCACCACGGACTTCCGCTCCAAGCTGTTCCCCGGCTCCCAGCGGCTGGTGGAACTCGCCGACCGGGTCGAGGTGCTCCAGGTCGAGGCGCTGTGCTGGTGCGGCGCCCGGGCCACCCACAACGCCCGTACGGTGGGCGGTGTCATGGTGGTCGAGGGCGCCCAGGTGGTCGTCGGCGACGTCAACCAGTCGGCCGACGAGATCGGTTACGAGGTGCTGTGCCGCCGCCACCACCGCCGCCGGATGACGGCGGCGACGGCACGCGCCGCCGCCCTGTCCCCGGACGTCCTGCCGGTCTCCACCCCCTGAGCGGCTGCCCGCCGGCTCAGCGCGGCCCCTGGACCACCGCGAACAGCCCGCCCTCCGGGTCCGTCACCGTGGCGACCCGGCCGTGCTCGCTGTCGTGGGCCGGCCGGAGCACCTGACCGCCCAGGGCCACGACCTGCCGCAAGGTCTCGTCGGTGTCGTCGACCTGGAAGTACGTCAGCCAGTGCGAGCCCCGGTCCCGGGGCAGGGCGTTGCCGACGCCGTGCACGCCGGCGACCGGGCTGCCACCCAGCCGCAGGGTCACGTGGTCCACGTCGGCGGAGACCGCGGGCTCCTCCTCGTAACCGAACAGCGCCTTGTAGAACTTGGTGACCCTGGCGGTCTCGAAGGTGAGCAGTTCGACCCAGGCGGGCGTGCCGTGGACGCCGCTGACCGCCGTGCCGGAGCTCGGCACCCCCTGCCAGACGCCGAACACGGCTCCCGAAGGGTCGGAGCCGAGCAGGAGCCGCCCGGTGTGGGGCGCCTCCACAGGGCCCACGCCCACGGTGCCGCCGCACAGCCGCAACGTCTCGGCCGTCCGGTCCACGTCGTCCGAGGCGAAGTGCGGCGTCCAGGCGATGGGCAGGTCGAGGCCCGGCGCCAACTGGCCGATTCCCCCCACGCGGTGGCCGCCGAGCAGCGCCCGCGAATAGGGCCCGAGTTGCTGCGGGCCCTGTTCGAACTCCCAGCCGAACAGCTCCCCGTAGAACCTCTCGGCCGTGGTCAGCCTGTGCACCATGAGACTCACCCAGCAGGGTCTGCCAGGCGTGTGCCGACCGTGCGTGCCGTCTCCCGGGCCGGCCGGCCCCCGTGCCTCGGTCATCGTCACTCTCTCCCCGGCCCCTCGCCTGGCGTTCATCGGATGTACACCACGTCCCCGGCCCCGTACGTTCAGTGATCGAACCTGTTCGGCGGAGCACAGTATCCGGACCTGGACGACGCGGCCACCCCTGACGTATGGATGGACGCCATGAAAGCCATCATCACCGCAACGGAACTCGCGCACGACTTGACCGGGGCCAACCCGCCCGTGCTGCTCGACGTCCGCTGGCAGCTCAGCCTGGCCAAGGCGGCCGGGGAACCGGCCTTCGACGGGCGGGCCGAGTACGCGGCCGGACATCTGCCCGGTGCCGTGTTCGTCGACCTGGACCGGGAACTCGCCTCGCCGCCGGGGGAGCGGGGCCGTCATCCGCTGCCCGGCATCGCCGAGTTCGGCGCCGCGATGCGCCGGGCGGGGGTGTCGTCGGGCCGGCCGGTGGTCGTGTACGACGGCGGGCAGGGCTGGGCGGCCGCTCGGGCGTGGTGGCTGTTGCATGGGACGGGTCACCCGGACGTGAGAGTTCTCGACGGCGGGTTGACGGCCTGGGAGGGACCGCTGTCGACGGACGTAACCGCCCCTGCGCCAGGCGACTTCGAGCCCGTGCCGGCCGCCGGGGGACTGCTCGACGCGGACGCCGCCGCCGCGCTGGCCCGCTCCGGCGTACTCCTCGACGCGCGGGCGGCGGAGCGGTACCGGGGCGACGTGGAGCCCATCGACAGGGTCGGCGGGCACATCCCGGGCGCCGTGTCCGCGCCGACGACCGAGAACGTGACGGCGGACGGCCGGTTCCTGCCGGCCGACGAGCTGCGGACGCGTTTCAAGAACCTCGGTGTGTCGCAGGACGCCGAGGTCGGTGTGTACTGCGGCTCGGGCGTCTCGGCGGCCCACGAGGTGCTCGCCCTCGCGGTCGCGGGCATCCCGGCGGCGCTGTACGTGGGTTCGTGGTCGGAGTGGTCCTCGGACCCGTCCCGGCCGGTGGCGACGGGGCCCGAGCCCGAGTAGCGGCACACCGGGGGGGCTTCCTGTCCGGAAGCCCCCGTGTGCGGCGGCCCGTACGGCCGTTGCTCCGGTACGGCCGCTATCCCTGTACGGCCGTCACTCCTGCTTCTTGCGCCGGGTCCCGAACACGATCTCGTCCCAGCTCGGCACCGCGGCCCGGCGGCCGGGACGGACCCCGTCCGCCTCGGCCTGCCGGTCGGTGGCGCCGATCAGGCGGTCCCGGTGGCTGGTGACCGAGCGGGGCATGAGGACGTCGGCGTAGGCGGAACCGGCCGAGGCCGCCGGGGCGGGGGGCTCCTCCGCCTCCGGTTCGGTGTCCGGCGGCTCCTCGGAGGACTCCGCGGGCAGCTCGGGGACCACCAGGTCGCCCCGGAAGCTGGGCACCGCCTCCAGGAGGCTGGTCAGCGAGTCGCGTTCGCCCGTGCTCTCCTCGGCCGGCTCGGGCGACTGCGAGGGCAGGCTGGGCCGGTCCCGGTCCAGGGCACCCAGGGTGCGCTCGCGCGGCAGGCGGGCGATGCGCGGTACGAACGGGAAGCTCGGCTCGGGTGCGCCGAGGTCGTCGGACTCCCCGATCAGGGAGCGCGCCTCGTCGTCGACGGCCTGGACGAGCCGCCGCGGCGGGTCGTAGGTCCAGCTCGCCGAGTGCGGTTCGCCCGCGACCCGGTAGACCAGCATGACCTCCCAGGTGCCGTCGTCGCGGCGCCAGGAGTCCCACTGCACGGTGTCCTTCTCGGCGCCGCGCAGCAACAGGCGTTCCTGGACGGTCTCGCCGAGCAGCGGACCGGAGTTCTCGCCGGGCCGGCGGACCGGGGTCTTGCGGGCCCGCTCGGCCATGAAGGCGCGCTCGGCCAGTACCGGGCCCTCGAAGCGCCGCACCCGGTCCACGGGGATGCCGGCGAGTTGCGCGACCTCTTCCGCGGTCGCGCCCGCTCGTATACGCGCCTGGATGTCACGGGGGCGGAGATGGCTCTCCACCTCGATCTCGATCTGGCCGAGGCGGGGCCGGTCGCCGCGCACGGCAGCGCGCAGGCGTTCGTCGATCGGGAGTGTGTACTCCGTGGAGTCCGCAGCCTTCAGCACCAGCCGTGTGCCGTCATTCGAGACGGCCACGACACGCAGTTCGGGCATGGGGACCTCCCGGGTGGTGCCTGCTGCCGACGTCACGTGCGTCGCTGCTTCCGCTAGTCGAGTGTGGCCTGCCCGGGTGCAGCCTGCCACAACCTTGCCGAGTTGCCCGGCGTGTCGGGCGCGGGCCCGGGCACGCCGTTATGGCACGGTTACCTATTCGCAACGCTAAGTGACCAACTCCGTCACCCTGTGCAACTAGCCCCCTCCCGGCGGTCCAGCAAGGCCCCGGACGCCCTGGCGGGAGACCGAACCCAGGGCTCGCAACAGTACTCCATTTGGACCATGTGCGTGGATGGGCGCGCCGCCCAACTTCTGGCAAGGGGCGCGCCCCGGTCGTCCGCAAGCGCTTTCCGCGATCTTGGGCGTGGCGTACTTCACGCGGGGCTCCTGCGGGTCGATCCGATGGGCTTCGTCCCTCGTGCCCACCGAGACGGCCGCTATTCCCCCAGTACCCGCCGCAGGTAGCCGTTCTGGAACCGCCGGTCCGGGTCCAGCCGGTCCCGAAGGGCCGTGAACTCGCCGAACCGGGGGTAGGCCTCGGCGAAGTACGCGGCGTCCCGCGTGTGCATCTTGCCCCAGTGCGGCCGCCCCTCGTGCGCGGTGAAGATGCGCTCGGCGGCGGTGAAGTACGCCTGGTAGGGGGTGCCCTTGAACATGTGGACGGCGACGTAGGCGCTGTCCCGCCCGGAGGCGGTGGACAGGGTGATGTCGTCGGCCGGGGCGGTGCGCACCTCGACCGGGAAGCTGACCCTGAGGTCCGAGCGGTCGACCATCGCCTTGAGTTCCCGCAGCGTGTCGCCCAGTGCCTCGCGCGGTACGGCGTACTCCATCTCCACGAACCGCACCCGGCGGGGCGAGGTGAAGACCTTGTACGGGATGTCCGTGTACGTCCGGGCGGACAGTGCCCGGCTGGAGATCTGGGCGATGGCCGGTATGGTCGCCGGCACCGCGCGGCCGACCCAGTTGGCCACCTGGAAGACGCCGTTGGAGAGGAACTCGTCCTCGAACCAGCCGGTCAGCTGCCCGATCGGCTTCTCCGGTCCGGCGCTGCGGTTGTTCCGCTTGGTGTTGGTGTTGCCGGTGTGCGGGAACCAGTAGAACTCGAAGTGCTCGTTCTCGGCCCAGAGTTGGTCGAACTCGGAAAGAACCCGATCGAAGGGCATCGGTTCCTCGCGGGCCGTGAGCAGGAAGACGGGCTCGACGGCGAAGGTGATCGCGGTGACGATGCCCAGGGCGCCCAGACCGATGCGGGCGGCGGCGAAGACCTCGGGGTTCTCCTTCTCGGAGCAGGCGAGCACCGACCCGTCGGCCGTGACCAGCTCCAGTCCCCTGATCTGAGCGGCGATCGAGGCCGACTCGCGGCCGGTGCCGTGCGTGCCGGTGCTGGTGGCCCCGGAGACCGTCTGCTCCATGATGTCGCCCATGTTGGTCAGCGACAGGCCCTCGCGGGCCAGGGCGAGGTTGAGCCTCTTGAGCGGAGTGCCCGCCTCGACGGTGACCGTCATGGCGTCCCGGTCGATGGCACGGATACCGGTCAACAGCTGAGGGCGTATCAACACGCCGTCGGTGGCCGCGATCGCCGTGAAGGAGTGCCCGGTGCCGACGGCCTTCACCTTCAGGCCGTCCTCGGCGGCCTGGCGCACCGCCGCGGCCAGCTCCTCCACGGAGGCGGGCGTCACCTCCCGCGCGGGACGGGCGACGACATTGCCTCCCCAGTTACGCCACGTGCCGCTCTGCCCGCTCGCTGTGGTGCTCAAGGGTGCCTCCCCGACCCGGAGCCGGCCTGCTGAGCCGGCGGTACCCGAGGAAACCCACCGCGACCGCGACGGCCCCGGCCACCGCCGGAACCCCGTACCCGGCGTGCGCCCCGGCTGCGTCGATCACCCAGCCGGCCACGGAGGAGCCGAGCGCGACCCCGACCGCCAGGCCGGTGCTCACCCAGGTCATGCCCTCGGTGAGCTGCGCGCGAGGTACGTGCTCTTCGATGAGGGACATCGTCGTGATCATCGTCGGCGCGATGGACAGACCCGCAACGAACAGCGCCACGGCCAGAAGCGACAAGTTTCCGACCAGTAGGAGGGGGATCATACTCACGGACATCGCACACACGCCCAGCAGCCACCGGCGTTCCGGCGCCCCCGCCGGGCGCAGCAGCCCGAAGACCACCCCCGCAGTGCAGGAACCCGCGGCGTACAGCGCGAGGACCACACTGGCCACGCCCTTGTGCCCGCGCTCGTCGGCGAAGGCGACGGTGGCCACGTCGACCGCCCCGAAGATCGCCCCGGTGGCGACGAACGTGGCCACCAGCACCCGCAGGCCGGTCGAGCGCAGCGCCGTACCGGCGCCCTGCTGCTCGCGCGGGTGCGGCTCGGGCTCCGTGGCGCGCTGGGCGGTCAGCCAGAAGACGCCGGCCGCCAGGAAACAGGCGGCCAGCAGCGGTCCCGCCTCCGGGAACCATGCCGTGGACAGACCGATGGAGATGATCGGCCCGAAGATGAAGCAGACCTCGTCCACCACGGACTCGAACGAGTAGGCGGTGTGCAGTTTCTCGGTGCCCCGGTACAGCGCCGCCCAGCGGGCGCGGATCATCGCGCCCAGGCTCGGTACGCAGCCGATGCCGGCCGCGCACACGAACAGGACCCAGTCCGGCCACCGGAGGCGGGCCGCGAGCAGCAGCCCGGCCGCCGCGGTGAGCGCTCCCAGTGTGGCCGGCCGCAGTATCCGGCGCTGTCCGTACTGGTCGACCAGCCGGGATATCTGCGGGCCGATCGCGGCGGCGGACAGCGCGATGGTGGCCGACAGCGCGCCCGCGAGCCCGTAGCGCCCGGTGATCTGGGAGATCATCGTGACCACGCCGATGCCCATCATCGACAGCGGCATCCGGCCGATGAACCCCGCGACGGAGAACCCCTTGGTGCCGGGGGCGGCGAACAGGGCGCGGTAGGGGCTCGGCACGGCGGTCTCCGGTCTGGGGCGTAAGGCGCGAACGCAACCGATACAGCTTACGAGTCAGGCGACCGCGACGCACCCCGGATCCACGGCCGGACGTACACATGGGAGAACCGGCCGAAAAAGCGACCGGAACCCGACTCTTCACCCCGCTGTTTCCGGGCGGTCGGTGCCGGGTGGCAGGATCGAGCCATGCCAGACGCGCTCGATGCCACCCCCTACGACGCCCTGCTCCTGCTCTCGTTCGGCGGCCCGGAAGGCCCGGACGACGTGGTCCCCTTCCTGGAGAACGTGACCCGCGGGCGAGGCATCCCCAAGGAACGCCTCAAGGAGGTCGGGCAGCACTACTTCCTGTTCGGCGGGGTCAGCCCGATCAACGACCAGAACCGCGCCCTGCTGGACGCCCTGCGCAAGGACTTCGCCGGACACGGCCTGGACCTGCCGATCTACTGGGGCAACCGCAACTGGGCCCCGTACCTGACGGACACCCTGCGCGAGATGGCCGCCGACGGCCGCCGCCGCATCCTCGTCCTCGCCACCAGCGCCTACGCCTCCTACTCGGGCTGCCGGCAGTACCGCGAGAACCTCGCGGACTCGCTGGCCGCCCTCGAAGCCGAGGGGCTGGACCTGCCGAAGGTCGACAAGCTGCGGCACTACTTCAACCACCCCGGCTTCCTCCGGCCCATGATCGACGGGGTGCTCGAGTCCCTCGCCGACCTCCCCGAGGAGGTCCGGGCCGGCGCCCACCTCGCCTTCACCACCCACTCCATCCCCACCGCGTCCGCCGACACCTCCGGCCCCGTCGAGGCCCACGGCGAGGGCGGCGCGTACGTGGAACAGCACCTGGACGTGGCCCAGCTGATCGCCGACGCCGTCCGCGAGCGCACCGGCGCCGACCGCCCCTGGCGGCTCGTCTACCAGTCCCGCTCCGGCGCCCCGCACATCCCCTGGCTGGAGCCCGACATCTGCGACCACCTGGAGGAGCTGCACGCTGCCGGGGCCCCGGCGGTCGTCATGGTCCCCATCGGCTTCGTCTCCGACCACATGGAGGTCCTCTACGACCTCGACACGGAGGCCAAGGCCAAGGCGGAGGAACTGGGCCTGCCGGTGCGTCGCTCGGCCACCGTGGGCGCCGACCCGCGGTTCGCCGCCGCGGTCCGCGAGCTGATCCTGGAGCGTGCCGCCGCCGAGCGCGGCCAGGACGTCGTGCCGTGCGCGCTGGGAGCACTCGGCGCGAGCCATGACGTCTGCCCCGTCGGCTGCTGCCCGGCCCGCGCCCCCCGCCCGGCCGCCGCGGGCGCCGACAGCCCCTACGCGTGAGGAGCCCCGTGACCGACAGCCCGCACACGGACCTGCTGAAGCTCGCCCAGGACGCCGCCCGCCGGGCGGGGGAACTGCTGCGGGACGGCCGGCCGGCCGACCTCGCGGTCGCCGCGACCAAGTCCAGCCCGATCGACGTCGTCACCGAGATGGACATCGCGGCCGAGAAGCTGATCACCGATCTGATCTCCGCCCACCGCCCCGACGACGGCTTCCTGGGCGAGGAGGGGGCGGCGACCGAGGGCACCAGCGGCGTCCGCTGGGTGATCGACCCGCTCGACGGCACGGTCAACTACCTGTACGGGCTCCCCACCTGGTCCGTCTCCATCGCGGCCGAACAGGACGGCGAAACCGTCGTCGGGGTCGTCGCCGCCCCCATGCGCGGCGAGACGTACCACGCGGTACGCGGCGGCGGCGCCTGGGCCACCGGCGCCTGGGACGGCGAGCGCGCGCTGGCCTGCCGCCCCGCGCCGCCCCTGGAGCACGCGCTGGTCTCCACCGGCTTCAACTACGTCACCGAAGTCCGCACCCACCAGGCCGAGGTGGCCGCGCGGCTGATCCCGCTGCTGCGCGACATCCGGCGCGGCGGCTCGGCCGCGGTCGACCTGTGCGACCTGGCCTGCGGCCGGCTCGACGGGTACTACGAACGCGGGCTCAACGCCTGGGACGTGGCCGCGGGTGACCTGATCGCCCGGGAGGCGGGCGCGCTGACCGGTGGACGGCCCGGAGAGCGGCCCTCACGCGATCTCACGGTCGCGGGCACCCCGGGAGTCTTCGAGCCCCTCCAGCAGCTGCTGGAGGACTTCGGGGCCTGGCACGACTGACCGGCCCCCGGTGATCGACCGGACGACGCAGCAGGGCCCCGGCGCTGGATTCGCCGGGGCCCTGCTGACGTACGGGTCGTGCGCGGCCGTACGGGTGTCACTGGCCGATCAGACGCTGGGCGCGCCGACCTCCACACCGTGTTCGGCGGCGAGGCGGCGCAGGTCGTCGAGCTCTGCCAGCTCCACCTCGACGAGGAAGTCGTCGCCCTCGTCACGTGCCCGCGTCAGGTCGGTCTCGGTCGCCCTTATGCGCTGCAGAAGTCCTGCGGTGAAAGCGTCCATGCTGCGCCCCCTCGTCCAGGGTCGTGGGTCGGTGGCACGGGGGTGTGCCGATCGGGAAGGGGCGATCACGTCTCCTGCAGGTGCCCAGCGCTGCCCGGGCTGGGCGGCGACGGTGCCGGACACCCACGCCCGCTCTGCGGCAAGCGGACCGTGACGTGCCACATGGTGCTGCGGCACATGCAGAGCGTGATCGCGGGGTGTAAAGCCGTCCTCCCCCCGCTCCCTTCCGCGGAAACCTAACCGGAGGAGAAAATCTCGTATTCCCCTTCCGGGCGCTTGATCCTCCGGTGCCACCGATGCCTTACAGCCGACTTATGGCGGAAAAGGGCAGGATGGAGGTCACACAATCCCGTACAGACCCCTGCCCGCGCGCGCTTCGCCGTGCTACGCGGGTGGACAGAGGAAGGACAAGCGACGTGCGCGTACTCGTCGTCGAGGACGAGCAGCTGCTCGCCGATGCGGTGGCCACCGGACTACGCCGGGAGGCCATGGCCGTCGACGTCGTGTACGACGGTGCGGCCGCCCTGGAGCGCATCGGCGTCAACGACTACGACGTGGTCGTCCTCGACCGCGACCTCCCGCTGGTGCACGGCGACGACGTCTGCCGCAAGATCGTCGAGCTCGGCATGCCCACGCGCGTGCTGATGCTCACCGCCTCGGGAGACGTCAGCGACCGCGTCGAGGGCCTGGAGATCGGCGCCGACGACTACCTTCCCAAGCCGTTCGCGTTCAGCGAGCTCATCGCGCGCGTGCGCGCCCTCGGCCGGCGCACCAGCGTGCCGCTGCCGCCGGTGCTGGAACGCGCCGGCATCAAGCTCGACCCCAACCGCCGCGAGGTCTTCCGCGACGGCAAGGAGGTCCAGCTCGCGCCGAAGGAGTTCGCCGTCCTGGAGGTGCTGATGCGCAGCGAGGGCGCCGTCGTCTCGGCCGAGCAGCTGCTGGAGAAGGCCTGGGACGAGAACACCGATCCGTTCACCAACGTGGTGCGCGTGACCGTGATGACGCTGCGCCGCAAGCTGGGCGAGCCGCCCGTCATCGTCACCGTCCCCGGCTCCGGCTACCGGATCTGACGGCCGTGGCCGCCACCCCCGCCCCGCCGCAGGCGCCCCCGAAGCCCACCTGGGACCCCAGAAGGCCGGAGCCGCCGTTCCCCTGGCTGCGCCCGACCATCCGGATACGCCTGACGCTGCTGTACGGCGGCATGTTCCTGATCGCCGGCATCCTGCTGCTGTCGATCATCTACCTGCTGGCCGCGCACGCGCTGAACGTGGGCAGCGAACTGCCCTTCAAGATCATCTCCGGGCAGGTCGGCAGCGACACCTGCAACTTCCCGGCACAGCCGAGCGCGGCCGAGCTCAACCACGCGATGAACCTGTGCGTGAACCAGCAGCGCCGGCAGGCCCTGGACGATCTGCTCAGCCGCTCGCTGCTGACCCTGCTCGGCCTGGCCGTGATCGCCTTCGCGTTCGGCTACGCGATGGCCGGCCGCGTGCTGTCGCCGCTCGGCCGGATCACCCGCACGGCCCGCGCGGTGGCCGGGTCGGACCTGTCCCGCCGGATCGAGCTGGACGGCCCGGACGACGAGCTCAAGGAGCTCGCGGACACCTTCGACGACATGCTGGAGCGGCTGCAGCGGGCCTTCACCGCGCAGCAGCGCTTCGTCGGCAACGCCTCGCACGAGCTGCGCACGCCCCTGGCGATCAACCGCACGCTCCTGGAGGTCCACCTGTCGGACCCGGGGGCGCCCGTGGAGCTGCAGCAGCTCGGCAAGACGCTGCTGGCCACCAACGAGCGCAGCGAGCAGCTCGTGGAGGGTCTGCTGCTGCTGGCCCGCAGCGACAACCAGATCGTCGAGCGCAAGCCCGTGGACCTGGCGGAGGTCGCCTCGCAGGCCATCGACCAGGTGCACGCCGAGTCCGCGGCCAAGGGGGTCGAGATCCGGGACGAGTGCAAACCGGCGGTCGTCCAGGGCAACGGCGTGCTGCTGGAACGGATCGCACTGAACCTGGTGCAGAACGCCGTGCGGTACAACGTGCCCGAGGAGGGCTGGGTGGAGGTCACCACCCAGGTGCAGCACGGGCAGGCGGTGCTGATGGTCTCGAACACGGGCCCGGTCGTGCCGGCGTACGAGATCGACAACCTCTTCGAGCCGTTCAGACGACTGCGTACCGAGCGAACGGGCAGCGACAAGGGTGTGGGCCTCGGCCTGTCCATCGCCAGGTCCGTGGCGCGGGCACACGGTGGTCACATCTCGGCGACCCCGAGGGAGGGCGGCGGGCTCGTGATGCGGGTCGCGCTCCCGATCTGACCGATTGGTGACACACACGGGGATGTTCGCTTTGGGCGGAATTCTCCGACGGCGCGACCGACCTCACCGTGTGTGATCAATCACATGGGCAACTTTCCGGCCGTCTACTCTGTGTGATCATGACCTCCGGCGGAAAGCCGGGAAAATCCGGGTTTTCGGGGGTCCTGATCACGGGAAGTACACGGTGAGATGCCTTTGAGGTGCAGCACCCGGACCGTGTACGGTCCCCATCGCCATCCCAGCCGATCACTCTTGAGGGGGCCGGTTGGGTGTCGATTGAGTAACAGACCTTGATGTGAGGCAAAATCTCCGCCTCGGGTCGGGCACAAGTCCGGCCTCTCACGCGTTACGTGCGCTGGAGACACCGCAGACACCCAGAGGGGGAGAGCGACATGGCAACCGACTACGACACCCCACGCAAGACCGACGACGACGTCGATTCGGACAGCCTCGAAGAGCTGAAGGCCCGGCGCAACGACAAGTCCGCTTCGGCCGTGGACGTCGACGAGTTCGAGGCCGCGGAAGGCCTGGAACTGCCGGGCGCCGACCTCTCGAACGAGGAGCTGGCCGTCCGAGTGCTGCCCAAGCAGCAGGACGAGTTCACCTGCATGAGCTGCTTCCTGGTGCACCACCGCAGCCAGCTGGCCCGCGAGAAGAACGGTCAGCCGATCTGCCGCGACTGCGACTGAGGACGGGTCGGCCGTGACTGGCTCGACCCCTCCTCGGAAGCGCCGCTCCCCCCTCACGGGAGCGGACCACGGGCCGTCCGACGGCCTGCACGGCACGCGTGACGACGAGCGGGGCTCGCCCGGGACGGGAGCCTCGCTCGAACCGGCGGCCGACCGGGACGAGTTCCCGGCGTCCGCCAGGCGGGCCACGCCCGTCGCCCGGCGTCTGGCCGCGGCGATCCGGGAACATGCCCGGCAAAGGGGCCGGCAAGGCGCCCGCAAGGGCGGCAGCCGGGCCAGGGCGGGGCTCAGCTATCTGACCGACCGGATCATCGAGATCGCCCCGCGGATCCCCGTGCGCGACCTCGCGACCCTGCGCAGGCAGTTCCCGGGTCTCGGGCCCGAGGAACTCGCCGACAAGCTCGTGACCGGCGCGGCGAACGGCACCTCCACGGTCGGGGCGGGGATCGGCGCGGCGGCGATGCTGCCGGTGCCGCCCGCGATGCCCACCGAGCTGGCCGCGGAGATCACCGGGGTCGCGGCGATCGAGCTGAAACTCATCGCCGAGCTCCACGAGGTCTACGGCGTACGGCCGCCGGGCGGCCTCAGGGCCCGCAGCACCGCGTATCTGTCCTCCTGGTCGGGGGAGCGCGGCATCGACGTGATGAAGCCGTCCACGCTCAACACGGCCCTCGGCGGGCCGATGAAGCGCGAACTGCGCCAGCGGATCACCAAGCGCATGGTGCGGAACATGCCCAACCTGATGCCCTTCATGATCGGCGCCGTGGTCGGAGCGACCATGAACCGCCGCGACACCAAGAGACTGGCGGCACGGATCCGGGCCGACCTCCGCAAGGTCCAGGTGCCCTGGGACACACTCCCCGAACTGCCCCCGCTCGAGCCCCCCACCCATCCGCTGACGCTCGGGGACGTCGCCGAGGGACTGGAGGACCGGCCGTCGGCGGGGAGGCCGGACGAGAACTAGACCACGGCTTCCCGTGCCGCCGCGATCGCGGCGGCGAGTGCCTCCGGGGTCCGGGTGGACAGGTACAGGTACGGCGTCGGGTCGGCCGGGTCGGTGACCTCGACGCGCAGCGCCGTCGGGATGTAGGCGCGCAGGAGGAGGAAGGCGCGGGTGTCGGCCTTGTACGTGCGCCAGGCCCGGGCCTCCTCCCGGTCCAGCACCTCCGCGGCACCGAGCGCCGTCACCGGGATCTTCGCCTCGCCCGCGATCAGGGAGTCGCCCACCACACGGATCCGGACCGAGCCGTACGAACTGGCGACGACCGCGGCGGCCGCCGTGCCGCCCACCAGGCCGCCGAGCAGCGGAAGGGGGCCGAACGGCAGCAGGATCAGGGCGAAGGAGACACCCACCAGGAAGCTGATCAGCCACCAGGAGCGGGGGGCGGTGAGGCGTTCGTCGTACGGGGCGGCGGAGAGCTGCATGGGCCAAGCTTGGCACGGTGAACGGACATCCCCGACGCGCGGGTAAGGTCTGCGGCTGTGAGTGGTGGTTCCCCAGTTCTTCAGCCTCCCGCCGACGCCGTGAAACCCGTTCGGCACCCCGGCGCCCCCGCACCCGGTGAGCTGCTCGGTGCGCACTACGGCCAGTGCTTCGGCTGCGGCGACGAGCAGCCGCACGGCCTGCGCCTCGCGGCCCGCGCGGGCGAGGGTGTCTCCCTCACCGCCGAGTTCACCGTGCGGCCCGCCCACCAGGGCGCCCCCGGGCTCGCACACGGCGGAGTGCTCGCCACCGCCCTCGACGAGACGCTCGGCTCCCTGCACTGGCTGCTGCGCACCGTCGCCGTGACCGGACGGCTCGAGACCGACTTCGTACGGCCCGTGCCGGTGGGGAGCACGCTTCACCTGGCGGCCGAGGTGACCGCCGTCGCCGGGCGGAAGATCTACTGCACCGCCACCGGGCGGATCGGCGCCCCGGACGGCCCCGTCGCCGTCCGCGCCGAAGCGCTCTTCGTCGAGGTCGACGTCCAGCACTTCGTCGACAACGGGCGCCCCGAGGAGATCCAGGCCGCCCTGCACGACCCCGACCGGATCCGCCGCGCCCGCGCCTTCGAGGTGAACCCATGAACCCCGCGGACCCCGAGCCCCCCGCCGGACGCGGCCCCGTGCGCGTCCTGATCCGCCGCGTCGACCCCGACGTGCCGCTTCCCGTGTACGCGCACCCCGGTGACGCGGGAGCCGATCTGCGCACCACCGAGGCGTGCGAACTCGCACCCGGTGAACGCGCCGTGCTGCCGACGGGAGTGTCCATCGCCCTCCCGGAGGGGTACGCGGCCTTCGTGCACCCGCGATCCGGTCTCGCCGCCCGCTGCGGTGTCGCGCTCGTGAATGCCCCGGGGACGGTTGATGCCGGGTACCGTGGGGAGATCAAGGTGATCGTGGTGAATCTCGACCCGCGCGACAGTGTGCGGTTCGAGCGCTTCGACCGGATCGCCCAACTGGTCGTCCAGCAGGTCGAGAGGGTCCGCTTCCAGGAGGTGGCGGAGCTTCCCGACTCGGCGCGGGCCGAGGGGGGCTTCGGGTCCACCGGCGGTCATGCCGCGGTGGGCGACGACAGCGGCACAAAAAGCGGCACAAGCGGTCGGGCCGTCGACGACGGCCGGACGGGTGGGTATCGATACGCTTCGGTCGTATCCGACCGGGAAGGACAGTGACGTGTTCGGACGTCGCAAGAAGAAGGGTGCCGCCGAGGACGCGGCCGGCGAGGCCGAGCAGGTCGTCGACAACGTCGACACCGAGGCGGACGAGGAAGAGGAAGCAGAGCGCGAGCGGATCCGGCTCGAGCCGGAGCCGCGGCCCGACGGGCCGTGGGACAGCTCCGAGGTGCGCGACCCCGGCGAGGGCCGGGTGGACCTCGGCGGGCTGTTCGTGCCGGGCGTCGACGGTATGGAGCTCAGGGTGGAGGTCGCGGGCGACGCGATCGTCGCCGCGACCGTCGTACTGCGCGACAGCGCCGTCCAGCTCCAGGCCTTCGCCGCGCCCAAACGGGAGGGCATCTGGGGCGAGGTACGCGACGAGATCGCGGCCGGCATCACCCAGCAGGGTGGCATCGTCGACGAGGTCGAGGGCCCGCTCGGCTGGGAGCTGCGCGCCCAGGTACCGGTCCAGCTGCCGGACGGCACGGGCGGCTTCCAGGTCGTGCGGTTCGTCGGCGTGGACGGCCCCCGCTGGTTCCTGCGCGGGGTGATCTCGGGCCAGGGCGCGGTGCAGCCGCAGGCGGCCGGGCTGCTCGAGCAGATCTTCCGGGACACGGTCGTGGTCCGCGGCGAGGGCCCGATGGCGCCTCGCGACCCGATCGTCCTGAAGCTGCCGAACGACGCCCAGATGGTCCCCGAGGGGGTCCAGCAGGACGAGGGCGCCTCCCGCTTCTCCGGCGGGATGGGGCAGCTGCAGCGCGGGCCGGAGATCACCGAGGTCCGCTAGACGGAAACACGAGGGGCCGCACCCGGTTCGGGGGTGCGGCCCCTCGGGCTTTCCACGCGTGCCGGGCGTCGAACCCTCCGCGTGCTCGACGGTACCGGCGCCCGGTCCACGGGGCAGGCGGCACGAGCCGAGTGCCCACCGGGACACTGGTGCGCGTCGAGGACGGACGTCGCTCGGCATACCGGGTACGGCTCGGCCGGGGGAGTCCCGGCCCCGCATCAGAGGCTCGGCCGGGGGAGTCCCGGCCCCGCATCAGAGTTGTGTCAAAGATGCCCCGCGCACCGCTCCCCGTCCCGCTCGCCGGGTTCCGGAGCCGTAGGGTCGACGCTGCGTAGGCGGCAGTCACCGGAAGACAATGGGGCCATGGCACGCGGCAAGCTTCGGATCTACCTCGGCGCGGCGCCGGGCGTGGGCAAGACCTACGCCATGCTGTCCGAGGCGCACCGCCGGGTCGAGCGGGGCACGGACTGCGTCGTGGCCTTCGTCGAGCACCACGGCCGGCCGCGCACCGAGGTGATGTTGCACGGCCTCGAACGGGTCCCGCGCGCGGAGCTGGAGTACCGGGACGCCCACTTCACCGAGATGGACGTGGACGCCGTCCTCGCGCGCCGCCCCCAGGTCGCCCTGGTCGACGAGCTCGCCCACACCAACGTCCCCGGCTCCCGCAACGCCAAGCGCTGGCAGGACGTGGAGGAGTTGCTGGCCGCCGGGATCGACGTGGTGTCCACCGTCAACATCCAGCACCTGGAGTCGCTGGGCGACGTCGTGGAGTCCATCACGGGCGTACGGCAGCAGGAGACCGTGCCGGACGAGATCGTACGGCGGGCGGACCAGATCGAACTGGTCGACATGTCCCCGGAGGCGCTGCGCCGGCGGATGGCGCACGGCAACATCTACCAGCCCGACAAGGTGGATGCCGCACTGTCCAACTACTTCCGGCCGGGCAACCTCACCGCCCTGCGCGAGCTGGCCCTGCTGTGGGTGGCCGACCGAGTCGACGAGTACCTGAAGCAGTACCGCAGCGAGCACCGGGTCTCGGCGATATGGGGCTCGCGGGAGCGGATCGTCGTCGGCCTGACCGGCGGCCCGGAGGGCCGGACCCTGATCCGGCGCGCGGCGCGGCTGGCCGAGAAGGGCGCCGGCGGTGAGGTGCTCGCCGTCTACATCTCCCGCAGCGACGGGCTCACCTCGGCCTCGCCCAAAGAGCTCGCCGTCCAGCGCACCCTTGTCGAGGACCTCGGCGGCACCTTCCACCATGTCGTCGGCGACGACATACCGGCCGCCCTGCTGGACTTCGCGCGCGGTGTGAACGCCACCCAGATCGTGCTGGGCTCCTCGCGGCGCAAGGCCTGGCAGTACGTCTTCGGGCCCGGCGTCGGCGCCACGGTCGCCCGGGACTCCGGACCCGACCTGGACGTGCACATCGTCACCCACGAAGAGGTCGCCAAGGGACGCGGACTGCCCGTGGCCCGGGGCGCCCGCCTGGGCCGTTCGCGGGTGGTGTGGGGCTGGCTGGTCGGCGTGGTCGGCCCGGCGGTCCTGGCGGTGCTGCTGAACACCGTCCAACTGGGCCTCGCCAACGACATGCTGCTCTTCCTGACGGTGACGGTGGCCGCGGCCCTGCTCGGCGGTCTCTTCCCGGCGCTGGCCTCGGCGGCGGTGGGCTCCCTGCTGCTGAACTACTTCTACACACCGCCCCTGCACCGCTGGACCATCGCCGACCCGAAGAACATCGTCGCCATCGTGATCTTCGTCGGGGTCGGCGTCTCGGTGGCCTCCGTGGTGGACCTCGCGGCCCGGCGCACCCACCAGGCGGCCCGGCTGCGCGCCGAGTCGGAGATCCTGTCCTTCCTCGCGGGGAACGTGCTGCGCGGCGAGACCGGCCTTGAGGAGCTGCTGGAACGGGTCCGGGAGACCTTCGGCATGGAGTCGGCGGCCCTGCTGGAGCGGGCGAGCGACGTCGACCCGTGGACGTGCGCCGGCCGGGTGGGCGTCGGCCGGCCCGTGGAGCGGCCGGACCAGGCGGACGTGGACATGCCCGTCGGGGACCACATGGCGCTCGCGCTGACCGGCCGTGTGCTGCCGGCCGAGGACCGCCGGGTGCTGGCCGCCTTCGCCACCCAGGCCGCCGTCGTACTGGACCGCAGGCGCCTGGTGGAGGAGGCCGACCAGGCCAAGGAACTGGCCGAGGGCAACCGCATCCGCACCGCTCTGCTGGCCGCCGTCAGCCATGACCTGCGCACCCCGCTGGCCGGGATCAAGGCCGCGGTCTCCTCGCTGCGGTCGGACGACGTGGACTGGTCCGAGCAGGACCGGGCGGAGCTCCTGGAGGGCATCGAGGACGGCGCCGACCGGCTCGACCACCTGGTGGGCAACCTGCTCGACATGTCCCGCCTGCAGACCGGCACGGTCACCCCGCTCATCCGGGAGATCGACCTCGACGAGGTGGTGCCCATGGCGCTCGGCGGGGTGCCGGAGGGCAGCGCCGAGCTGGACATCCCCGAGACCCTGCCCATGGTGGCCGTCGACCCGGGACTGCTGGAGCGGGCGGTGGCCAACCTGGTGGAGAACGCCGTCAAGTACAGTCCGCCGGACCGTCCCGTCCTGGTCGCCGCCAGCGCCATCGCCGACCGGGTCGAGGTGCGGGTGGTGGACCGCGGACCCGGCGTCCCCGACGAGGCCAAGGACCGTATATTCGAGCCCTTCCAGCGGTACGGGGACGCTCCGCGCGGTGCCGGGGTCGGGCTCGGCCTCGCGGTCGCGCGCGGCTTCGCCGAGGCCATGGGCGGCACCCTGAACGCCGAGGACACGCCAGGCGGCGGCCTCACCATGGTCCTCAGCCTCGGCGCGGCAGGATCGCGCCCGGAGCTTCTCCGCGTGGAAGAAGGCGCCGCACGCATGGAAAGGCAGGTGCAATGACCCGGGTCCTGGTGGTCGACGACGAGCCGCAGATCACGCGCGCCCTCGTGATCAACCTCAAGGCGCGGAAGTACGAGGTCGACGCCGCCCCCGACGGCAGAACCGCCCTCGACCTCGCCGCCTCCCGCCACCCCGACGTGGTCGTCCTCGACCTGGGGCTGCCCGACATGGACGGCGTCGAGGTCATCAGGGGCCTGCGGGGCTGGACCCGGGTGCCGATCCTGGTGCTGTCCGCCCGCCACTCCTCCGACGAGAAGGTCGAGGCGCTGGACGCGGGCGCCGACGACTACGTCACCAAGCCCTTCGGCATGGACGAACTGCTCGCCCGGCTGCGGGCCGCCGTCCGCCGGGCCGAGCCCGTGGGCTCCGGCGAGGACGACGTGACCATGGTGGAGACCGAGCAGTTCACCGTGGACCTGGCCGCGAAGAAGGTCAACCGGAACGGGAAGGACGTGCGTCTGACGCCGACCGAGTGGCACCTGCTGGAGGTGCTGGTCCGCAACACCGGCCGGCTGGTCGGCCAGAAGCAGCTGCTGCAGGAGGTGTGGGGCCCGTCGTACGGGACGGAGACGAACTACCTGCGCGTGTACATGGCCCAGCTGCGCCGCAAGCTCGAGGCGGACCCGTCGCACCCGAAGCACTTCATGACGGAGCCGGGGATGGGATACCGGTTCGAGCCGTAGGGGGTGTCTTGGGGATCATCCCGGGGTCGCGGGGCCTGGCACGCACTCCCCCACTCTCGACTTCGCTCGAGCGGGAGGGGCCCCCACCGGCGTTGTCGTCGGTTGCCAACTCCCCCACTCTCGGCTTCGCTCGAGCGGGGGGACCCCCATCGCGTTGCCGCCCTCCTCCGCCTTGCAGCTGCACGCTCCCCCACGCTCGAACAGCCTCGCGCGGGGGCACCCCCATCGCCCCCGCTCGGGGTCGGCTGGAAGGCGCCGTCGGCCTATGCCGGCCTGATCCACAAGACACCCCCTAAGCACCCAGGTGGCGGGCGGACGTTACGTCGGTGACAGTGCGCCCCGGTACGCTTCACGTATGAGTGCTGTGCCTCGATCCCAAAAGTCGGCCGGCCGGTTCCGGCGCATGCTCGACCGGCTGTCCTCGTCCCAGGAGGACCTGGAGTCCGAGGAGCTCAGGGAGGACGCCGACACCGCGGGCTGCACCCGGATCGGCGACTGCCACGACCGGCAGATCGTCACGGTGACTGGTACCTTGCGCACCGTCACCCTGCGGCCACGAGCCGGAGTCCCGGCTCTGGAGGCCGAGCTGTTCGACGGCTCCGCCGCGCTGGACGTGGTGTGGCTGGGCAGGCGCTCCATCGTGGGAATAGAGCCGGGGCGCAAGCTCATCGCATCGGGCCGGATCTCGATGAGCCGGGGCCGCCGGGTGCTGTTCAACCCGAAGTACGAACTGCGACCCCTCGGACGGGAGTAGCCGGTGACGTCACTCGACAAGCCGACCGAAGACACACAGGCCGACGACGCTCGGACGGACGACGCGCGGGCGGTGACCGAAGCCGCGCTGTTCGAGGCGTTCGGCGGTGTCCGGGGCATGGTCGAGACCGTCCTGCCCGGTCTCCTCTTCGTCACCATCTTCACGATCAACAAGGATCTGCACTGGTCGGCGATCGCCGCGCTGGCCGTGTCCCTGATCCTGGTCGTGGTCCGGCTGGCGATGAAGGACACCGTCAAACACGCCTTCAGCGGTGTCTTCGGCGTCGCCTTCGGTGTCGTCTTCGCGATGTTCACCGGCAACGCCAAGGACTTCTACCTCCCCGGCATGCTGTACACGCTGGGTCTGTCCCTGGCGTACATCATCACGACCCTCGCCGGAGTGCCCCTGATCGGCCTGATCCTCGGCCCGGTCTTCAAGGAGAACCTCTCCTGGCGCACCCGCAACCCCGGCCGCAAGAAGGCCTACGCCAAGGCCAGCTGGGCCTGGGGCCTGATCCTGCTCGCCAAGTGCGCGATCCTCTTCCCGCTGTACTGGTGGGCCAACACGGCCCAGCTGGGCTGGGTGCTGGTGGCGCTGAAGATCCCGCCCTTCCTGCTCGCGGTCTGGCTCACCTGGCTCTTCCTCGCGAAGGCGCCCGCGCCGATCGACGTGTTCGCGGAGATGGAGGCCGAGGAGAAGGCCGAGGAGGAGCGGAAGGCCGCCGCGGCCGCGGCCGAGCGTGACGAGGCGTCGAGCGGGGGCCGGCACCGCCGCGAGGCGTAGCGCCGCTTCCAAGGCCCATGAGGACGGGGCGCCCGGAGATCTCCGGGCGCCCCGTCCTCATGAACCCGGGTTCTCCCGAAGCCGTCAGCCGTCCTCCCGCCGCACCGACAGCAGCTCCTCCAGCTGCTCCTCCCGGGCCTGCGCGGCCACGAACAGCAGCTCGTCGCCCGGCTCCAGGGAGTCCTCCTTGGACGGGGTGAGGACGCGGGTGCCCCGGATGATGGTGACCAGGGACGTGTCCTCGGGCCACTCGACGTCGCCGACCTGGGTGCCGGCCAGGGCCGACTCCTCCGGGAGGGTCAGCTCGACGAGGTTGGCGTCGCCGTGGCTGAAGCGGAGCAGGCGGACCAGGTCGCCGACGCTCACCGCCTCCTCGACGAGGGCGGACATCAGACGCGGGGTGGAGACGGCGACGTCGACACCCCAGGCCTCGTTGAACAGCCACTCGTTCTTGGGGTTGTTCACCCGGGCCACGACGCGCGGAACGCCGTACTCCGTCTTCGCCAGCAGCGAGACGACCAGGTTGACCTTGTCGTCGCCGGTCGCGGCGATGACGACGTTGCAGCGCTGGAGCGCCGCCTCGTCCAGGGAGGTGATCTCACAGGCGTCGGCCAGCAGCCACTCCGCCTGCGGCACCCGCTCCACCGAGATGGCGGTCGGTGCCTTGTCGATCAGCAGGACCTCGTGACCGTTCTCCAGCAGCTCGCCCGCGATCGAGCGGCCGACCGCGCCGGCACCGGCAATGGCGACCCTCATCAGTGACCGCCCTCCTCTTCCGGGCCCCCGGCGAACGCCGCCTCGACCTTCTCGACGTCGTCCGTCCGCATCATCACGTGCACCAGGTCGCCTTCCTGCAGCACCGTCTGCGAGCTGGGCACGATGGCCTCGCCCAGGCGGGTCAGGAACGCCACGCGGACGCCTGTCTCCTCCTGCAGCTTGCTGATCTTGTGCCCGACCCACTTCGGCGAGGCGTGCACCTCGGCGAGCTGGACGCCGCCGGTGGGGTCGCGCCACAGCGGCTCCGCGCCGGACGGCAGCAGGCGGCGCAGCATCTGGTCGGCGGTCCAGCGGACCGTGGCCACGGTGGGAATGCCCAGACGCTGGTAGACCTCGGCACGGCGGGGGTCGTAGATGCGCGCCGCCACGTTCTCCACACCGAACATCTCGCGGGCCACGCGCGCGGAGATGATGTTCGAGTTGTCACCGCTGGAGACCGCGGCGAAGGCGCCGGCCTCCTCGATGCCCGCCTCGCGCAAGGTGTCCTGGTCGAAGCCGACGCCGGTGACCCGGCGGCCACCGAATCCCGGGCCCAGCTTGCGGAACGCGGTGGGGTCCTGGTCGATCACGGCGACCGTGTGCCCCTGTTGCTCCAGGGTCTGGGCGAGAGCGGAGCCCACTCTCCCGCAACCCATGATCACGATGTGCATGGCTCTACATCACACTTCCGATAGGCCTTCCGGCCTGCACAAACGTCCCGCTCATTGTCCTCTTCCGGCTCGTGGGGCGACACCGGCGGCCTCAGGGACGGCCGCCGGGCAACATCATGCCTGTCCCCAACGTATCGGCTCCTCCACAGGCGCTTGAAACCTGCTCGACGCGCGTGATCCCACACTGCTCGACTGCCCGACGAAACCGCCCGCTCCAGGAGTCGCCGATGACGTTTCCGACGTACTCCTGCACCAGGGTGCCCACGGCAGCCGGGGCCGGGGCGTACGTCGACACTCAGCTCGCACGGCCCGCGCGGCCGGAAGACAGTGGCCCGCGATGCCGTGCCGCGCTCGAGGCACGGCTGACCAGGATCCTCGGGAAGCCGTTCCCCGGCGCGTGATGTCGCGCACGCCGCAGGGGCGGGATTCCGAGGCCGACGAGTGCTGACGGACGGGGCACGGGCAGGGCGGAGACGGCGTACAGGCGGTGTACGGACGGGGTTTGCCGTCCCGGCACGGCGGGCAACCGGACCACGGAATCCGCAGTTCCGACCGTCTGTGAGTCCAATCGCCGGGAATAACCGAGACGGCGGGTGGGCGACAGCCAGTTCGAAGGCTTACGATCCTCTCTCGTGTCCAAACTGACCGACGTGCCCAAACGGATCCTGATCGGGCGCGCACTGCGCAGTGACCGGCTGGGCGAAACACTCCTGCCGAAGCGCATCGCACTCCCCGTCTTCGCCTCCGACCCGCTGTCCTCCGTGGCCTACGCCCCGGGTGAGGTACTGCTGGTCCTGTCCATCGCGGGCGTGTCGGCGTACCACTTCAGCCCCTGGATCGCGGTCGCGGTCGTCGTGCTGATGTTCACGGTGGTCGCCTCCTACCGCCAGAACGTGCACGCGTACCCGAGCGGCGGCGGCGACTACGAGGTCGCCACCACCAATCTGGGCCCCAAGGCCGGCCTCACCGTCGCCAGCGCGCTGCTCGTCGACTACGTCCTCACCGTCGCCGTCTCCATCGCGTCCGGCATCGAGAACCTCGGCTCCGCGGTCCCCTTCGTCGTCGAGCACAAGGTGTTCTGCGCGACCGCCGTGATCGTGCTGCTGACCCTGATGAACCTGCGAGGGGTGAAGGAGTCCGGCAAGCTCTTCGCCATCCCGACGTACGTGTTCGTCGGCGGCGTCTTCATCATGATCGCCTGGGGTGCCTTCCGCGGACTGGTCCTCGGCGACACCATGCGCGCCCCCACCGCCGACTACCACATCAAGGCCGAGCACCAGGGCCTGGCGGGCTTCGCCCTCGTCTTCCTGCTGCTGCGCGCGTTCTCCTCCGGCTGTGCGGCGCTCACCGGCGTCGAGGCGATCTCCAACGGCGTGCCCGCCTTCCGCAAGCCCAAGTCGAAGAACGCGGCGACCACGCTGGCGATGATGGGCCTGCTGGCGGTCACCATGTTCTGCGGCATCATCGCCCTGGCCATGGCGACCAAGGTCCGCATGGCCGAGAACCCGGCCACCGACCTGATCCACAACGGCGTCGCCATCGGCTCCGGCTACGTCCAGAACCCGGTGATCTCCCAGGTCGCCGAGGCGGTCTTCGGCAAGGGCAGCTTCCTGTTCGTGGTGCTCGCCGCCGCCACCGCCCTGGTCCTGTTCCTCGCCGCGAACACGGCGTACAACGGCTTCCCCCTGCTCGGCTCCATCCTCGCCCAGGACCGCTACCTGCCGCGCCAGCTGCACACCCGCGGCGACCGCCTGGCCTTCTCCAACGGCATCGTGCTGCTCGCCGGCACGGCGGCCCTGCTGACCATCATCTACGGCGCCGACTCCACCCGCCTGATCCAGCTGTACATCGTCGGCGTGTTCGTCTCCTTCACGCTCAGCCAGACCGGCATGGTCCGGCACTGGAACCGCCACCTGGCCACCGAGCAGGACCAGAACAAGCGCCGCCACATGATGCGCTCCCGCGCGATCAACGCCTTCGGCGCCTTCTTCACCGGCCTGGTGCTGGTCGTGGTCCTCGTCACGAAGTTCACCCACGGCGCCTGGGTGGCGCTGATGGGCATGTGCATCTTCTACGCGACGATGACCGCGATCCGTAAGCACTACGACCGGGTGGCCGAGGAGATCGCGGCCCCCGAGAGCCCGAGCGACGACAGCGTACGTCCGTCCCGGGTGCACTCGGTCGTGCTGATCTCCAAGATCCACCGCCCCACCCTGCGCGCCCTGGCCTACGCCAAGCTGATGCGCTCGGACACCCTGGAGGCGCTCACCGTCAACGTCGACCCGGCCGAGACGAAGGCGCTGCGCGAGGAGTGGGAGCGGCGCGGCATCGACGTACCGCTGAAGGTGCTGGACTCGCCCTACCGCGAGATCACCCGCCCGATCATCGAGTACGTCAAGAGCCTGCGCAAGGAGTCGCCGCGCGCCGCGGTCTCGGTGATCATCCCGGAGTACGTGGTCGGTCACTGGTACGAGCACCTGCTGCACAACCAGAGCGCCCTGCGCCTCAAGGGTCGCCTGCTGTTCACGCCGGGCATCATGGTGACCTCGGTGCCCTACCAGCTGGCCTCCTCCGAGGCGGCGCGGAACCGGGCCCGCAGGCGGCAGGAGTGGAACGCGCCGGGTGCGGTGCGCCGCGGTCCGGCGGAGCAGCGGGCGCACGCGGAGAAGGAGCCCAGCGCCAAGGACTGACGGGCGCGAGGAGGACCGGGCGGCGGCACGTAGACTGGTGGGCTGTTGTCGGGCCCCCGCCGGGGCCGCCCCCGTCCCTCCCCGATCTGGAGTCACCCCACCATGCAGGAAGTACCGAGGAAGTCGCTGGTGGGAGAGGAGTACGAGGTCGAGGTCGGCCCCGTCGCCCACGGCGGTCACTGCATCGCCCGCACCTCGGAGGGCCAGGTCCTGTTCGTCCGGCACGCGCTGCCCGGCGAGCGCGTCGTGGCCCGGGTGACGGACGGCGAGGAGGGCGCCCGCTTCCTCCGCGCGGACGCCGTAGAGGTCCTCGAGGCCTCCAAGGACCGCATCGACGCCCCCTGCCCCTACGCCGGCCCGGGCCGCTGCGGCGGCTGCGACTGGCAGCACGCCAAACCGGGCGCCCAGCGCCGCCTCAAGGCCGACGTGATCGCCGAGCAGCTCCAGCGGCTGGCCGGACTCACGCCGGAGGAGGCCGGCTGGGACGGCACCGTCCTTCCCGCCGAGGGCGACAAGCTGCCCGCGGGCGAGGTGCCGCAGTGGCGGACCCGGGTGCAGTACGCGGTGGCCCCCGACGGTCACGCCGGTCTGCGGCGCCACCGCTCGCACGAGGTCGAGCGGATCGACCACTGCATGATCGCCGCGGCCGGCGTCAGCGAGCTGGGCATCGAGAAGCGCGACTGGACCGGCATGGACGTGGTCGAGGCGATCGCGGCGACCGGCTCCCAGGACCGCCAGGTGGTCCTCACCCCCCGCCCCGGCGCCCGCCTCCCGCTAGTCGAACTGGACAAGCCCGTCTCGGTCCTCCGGGTCGACGAGCGTTCCGGCGGCGTCCACCGCGTCCACGGCCGCCCCTTCGTCCGCGAACGCGCGGACGGCCGTACGTACCGCGTCGGCGGCGGCGGCTTCTGGCAGGTCCACCCCAAGGCCGCAGACACCCTGGTCACGGCGGTCATGCAGGGCCTGCTGCCCCGCAAGGGGGAGACGGCCCTCGACCTCTACTGCGGTGTCGGCCTCTTCGCCGGCGCCCTCGCCGACCGCCTCGGCGAGACGGGCGCGGTCCTCGGCATCGAGTCCGGCAAGCGCGCCGTCGAGGACGCCCGACACAACCTCGCCGACTTCCCCCGCGTCCGCATCGAACAGGGCAAGGTCGAGTCCGTCCTTCCCCGCACCGGCATCACCGAGGCCGACCTCGTCGTCCTCGACCCGCCGCGCGCCGGCGCGGGCCGCGCGACGGTGGCCCACCTCGCGTCCCTGGGCGCCCGGCGGATCGCCTACGTGGCCTGCGACCCCGCCGCGCTGGCCCGGGACATCGCGTACTTCAGGGACGGGGGGTACCGGGTGCGGACGCTGCGGGCGTTCGATCTGTTCCCGATGACGTCGCACGTGGAGTGCGTGGCGATTCTGGAGCCTGCTGCAAAGGGGCTCTGACCTGCGACTTTCTTGGGTTTTCCAGATGTGGTCGGTGGTGCTCGACCTGTTACCCGAAGCCCATGACGTGGGGCGTCTCCATCGCTCGTGAAGGCCGTCGGACCTGGCATTCCTGGGGCCGCTGCCGGATCGGCGGGGATGGTCTTGCCGCCGCTCGGCCCGGACGATGCCAGCGATCTCGACGCTCAGATGACGCTCGCTCTGACGAGGCGTCACGGCAGTGGGGGTTGCCGGACCGAAACCGGGCTCACCGCGCCAGTGGATCCAGACCGGCCTGCCAGGGACGGCACAGCGCGAGGAAGCATCCGGCCGCGGCCACGGCGAGGCCGAGCACCGACATCGCCATGGGGAGGGCGGTGGACTGCCCCCCGAGACCGGCGAGGGCCGGTGCGAGGGCACCCATGAGGAACTGGGTGGTGCCCAGAAGCGCGGAGGCACTGCCCGCCGCGTGCGGGGCGCGCTGCAGGGACAGGGCCGTGGTGGTGGGCAGGATCATGCCGACCGGACAGGCGGTGAAGAAGAGCGCGACCGTGATCCACGGCAGACCCACGTGCGTGGCGGTGACCAGGAGCAACAGGGCCACGCCCGCGGCGGTGAGCACGGCCAGGCCGGTGGCCAGCACACGGTGTGAGGGGAAGCGGCCGAGCAGGAGCTTGCCGTTGAGCTGCCCGGTGGCGACCATGCCGAGCGAGTTGAGGCCGAAGAGCAGGCTGTACGTCTGCGGGGAGGCGCCGTAGACCTCCTGGAGGGTGAAGGAGGAGCCGGCGATGTAGGCGAACAGGGCGGCGAAGCCGAGGCTGCCGGTGAGCAGGTAACCGGTGAAGGAGCGGTCGTCCACCAGCTCGCGCATGGTGCGCAGGGTTGCCGGGAGCCCGCCGTGTCGCCGCTCCGGACGTGGCAGGGTCTCGGGCAGCACAGCGGCGGTGGCCGCCAGGATGGCCAGCCCCAGGAGCGTGAGGGTGACGAACACGCCGCGCCAGGAGGTCAGCCTCAGCAACTGGGCGCCCAGCACAGGGGCGAGGATCGGCGCGGTGCCGGAGACCAGCATCAGCGAGGACAGCAGACGGGCGGCGGCGAGTCCGTCGTACAGGTCACGCACGACGGCCCGGGCGATGACGATGCCGGCGGCCCCCGCCAGGCCCTGGATCAGACGCATGCCGATGAGCACCGCAGGATCCGGGGCGAAGGCGCAGAGGGCACCCGCCACCACGTACCCCGATAGGCCCAGGAGCAGCGGCCGGCGCCGGCCGAGGGTGTCGCTGAGCGGGCCGATGACCAGTTGGCCCAGGGCGATGCCGGCCATAAAGGCGGTCAGAGTGAGCTGGGTGACGGTCTGCGAGATGTGCAAGTCCGTGCCGACGTGCGGGAGGGCCGGCAGGTAGAGGTCGATGGTGAGGGGGCCGAGTGCGGTCAGGGAGCCCAGGACGAGGGGGAGGCGGCGGCGACGACGGCCTCGCGCCGCGCGTCGTTGCGGGTCGTCCGCTCGTGCACCGGTCTGCGGAGTGGCGTCCATCTGTGTTCCAGAGGTGCGTCGGTCGGCGGCGCGAGCATCAGGGTTGCCTGCCGCTCGCGGCCGCCGCGGATGGGTCGGCCGCTACGGCCGTGTCAGCGGTCGAGGTGGGCGACGAGCAGGTTGGGGTCCTTGTCGGTGAGGTACGCGGCGCTGGGGACGTACACCGTGTGGCCGTGAACCGCGACGGAGGTCGGAGTCCGGAGGCCGTCGGCGGCCGTGAGCACCGCGGTGTGGGTGCCGTCGGGGCGGACTAGGTCGACCTGGTTGTCGTCGCGGGCGGCCAGGAGGGTGTCGCCACGGCCGGTGAAGGCGAAGTCGTCGATGGAGGGCATGCCGATGGCGTGCACCTGGATCCTGCCCGCGGTGCCGCGCGCTGTGACGGGGATGCGCAGGACCGTGCCCTTGTCGAGGTTGGTGGCCCAGACGGCTCCGTTGTGGAGCTTCAGGCCGTTGGCGCCGGCGAAGGTGCTGGGTTCGAGCTCCTCGCCGCGGGCCCAGACGGTGGCCTCGCCGCCCTGCGCGGGCAGGCGGTAGATGACGCCGTGGACGGAGTCGGTGACGTAGAGCTTCTGTGTGCGCTTGTCGAGGGCGAGGCCGTTGGGCAGCCCGTCGGCGGGCAGGGCGGCGATCCGGCGCGGACGGCCACCGGGGCGGATGGCCCAGACGCCGGTGAGGTCGGCGGTGCCGGTGGCGTAGGTGACGTAGAGGGTGCCGTCGTCGGCGCGGGCGATGCCGCCGACGAACGCCTTGCCCAGGTTGGGGGTGCTCGCCTTCGCGGGTGCGGGGAGCGTGGCGAGTACGTGCGCGTGTCCCCCGGGGGCGATGCGGACGATCTGCCGGGCGAAGGAGAAGGTCAGATACGCCGCTCCGGTGCGGTCGACGGTGATGTTCTCGGGCTGCTGCGAGGCCGCCAGGCTGAAGTGGGCCGCGATGTGCGGCCCGGAGAGCGGCTCGGTCGCCGCCGTGGCGGTCGCCGCGGAGGCCAGCAGGGCCGCTGTGGCGGCGAGCGTGGTGACGGTGGCGCGGACGTGCATGGGGTGGTTCTCCTGGTGTGGCTCGGGGCCACTGCCGGTCCGTGGGTAAGGGGCGGGCCGACAGTGTGGGTGGGGGTGGTGGATGGGTTCAGGGGGCGACGATCTTGATCGTGCTGGCCCAGCCGTGGCCGCCTTCGCGGATCTGGAGCGCCATGTGGAGCAGTTGAAAGTCCTCCAGCTGGCGGGCGTGCTTGAGCTCGCCGACGTCGACCGGGTTCAGTCCGCCGGAGCTTAGATGGTGCCGTCGCCGGTGCTGCCGACGTAGAAGTACGGCATGCCCTGCCGGTGGGCGATGCCCTCGGGGTGCCGCCGGGGATCAGCGGTGCCGGCGGTGGACGGGGCGGGGCACGGTGCCGCCGGAGGCCGCGAGGGCCAGGGCGGCGCCGCCCAGCACGAGGAGGTCGGCCGCTGCGACAGCCGTGTCACGGGAGCCGCGCAGACGTACGGGAGACAATGGCGGATCTCTCGGGATGAGCGTGTGCCGGCAGGGAGCTGAGGAACGAACGGCGATCAGCCGGCGGCGGGAAAGAGCGACCGGTTGGCGATGTCGATGATGAAGGGGCCGACGTGGGCCGGGTACTTGTCGACGATCGCCTTCTTGTACGCCTCACCGTCGTCGCCGAGCAGTTCGCGGGCGTCGGCGAGGTAGCGGCGGATGTCCTCGTAGACCTCGGGCCCGGTGGGGGCGCCGTGACCGGCGAGGATCGTGTCGTAGCCGCTCTCGGAGGCCAGCGCGTCCACGGCCTGCTGCCAGCCGGTGATGTCGTTGTTGCCCAGGTAGAGGTGGACGTCGTGGTAGACGAGGTCCTGGGCGATCAGAACGCCCTGCTCCGGCAGCTTGATCAGGAGTTCGTCGGCCGCCTCACCGCCGGAGACGGCCTCGAAGACGAAGGTGACGCCGTCGATGACCTCGGTGCCCGGGACGAGGGCGACGTTCGGGGTGAACTCGGTGAGCGGGATGACCTGGCCGGTCGGCAGGTGGCTGTCGCCGCGGGCGACGATCTGCTCGCTCACCCGAGCCAGGGCGTGGACGGGGACGCCGAAGCGGGAGGCGCCGTTGTAGTGGTCCGGGTGGGCATGGGTGACGATGAGGCGGTCGATCGGCTTGCCGAGTCCCTTGGCGTAGGCGACGGCCTCGTCTGCGTAGGCGGGCAGCAGTTGGGCGTCGATCGCGATGATCCGGGCCGGGGTCTCGATCAGCTGGGTGGTGGTGTGAAAGGTGTCGGCGGGGGACATGTAGCTGTGGATGCGGACCGTGCCCTTGTCCAGGACGGTGACCGAGCCGTTCATAGGGGCTCCTTGCGGTGGAGGCGGCCTCGTGCCGCCTTGATGTCCTCCACTGTTGTCACATCGCCGCAGGCAGGCGAGATACGCTGAAGACGCGGCATGGTAAATCGAGGACATCTGGAGATGGTGATGCGTCCCGCGGACCTCGCAGACGGCGATCCCGCCCCGGGAGGCGCCATCCTCCGGCTCGGCTTCCGTCCCCCCGACGATCGGGTTCCCGGGTTCGAGATCATCGATCTCGCCACGCTGCACGAACGGCGCAGGCGCCGGGGCCGGCGGCCCGACCTGGTGCACCGGGTGGACTTCCACACCCTCACGCTGATCACGGAGGGGAACGGGGAGCACGCGATCGACTTCGTGACCTATCCATGCCGCCCCGGCACCCTGTTGTGGGTCCGGCCGGGCCAGGTCCAGCGTTTCGTCCGGCCCGGCACGGCGAACGGCACCCACCTCCTCTTCACGCCGGCCTTCCCGCCGCACACCAGCAGCGCCGACCGGCTGGTGAAGCAGTGGTACGGGCCGGCCTGCCGGCAGCTGGGGGCGAGCCCCGAGTACGCCGTACTGGCGACCCTGCTCGGTCAGATGCGGGCCGAGTACGACCGTCCCGCGCAGACCGTGTCGGCGGAGATCCTCCAGCTCCTCCTTGCAACCGTGCTGCTGCAGATCGACCGCCTGCCCCACCCCGAGGGCGGTGGGGACCCGCACGCGGGCGGCGAGGTGTACCGCCGGTTCCGCGCCGAGCTGGAGCGCGGGTACGCCACCACCCGCCGCGCCGCCGACTACGCCCACCGCCTGGGGTACACCGTCAAGACACTGACGCGTGCCTGCCTGGCCGCCACCGGACAGCCCGTGAAGCACGTCATCGACGCCCGAGTGGCCCTGGAGGCCCAACGGCTGCTCGCCCACACCGACGAACCGGTGGCGACGATCGCACGACGTCTCGGCTTCGTCGAACCCACCAACTTCGGCAAGTTCTTCACCCGCCACACCGGCATGACTCCGGGTGCGTTCCGCCAGGCCCATCAGGGCGCGTAGGCGCCTCACCGCTCACGAAAAGACAATGTGACGGGCATGCGCAGTTCCTCTTTCCACCCGGTTGGGGTGCACCGCATCGACTTTCACACGCCCTCCCTGATCACGGAGGGCAACGGGGAGCACGCTGTCGACTTCGTGACCTACTCCTGCCGTCCGGGCACGCTGCTGTGGGTGCGGCCGGGCCAGGTGCAGCGTTACGTCCGTCCGGGCAGCACGAACGGCCTGCACCTGCTGTTCACCCCGTCGTTCCTGCCACTCTGCAACACCGCTGACCGTCTGCTCAACGAGTGGCGAGGCCCCGTGTGCAGGCAACTCGGCACGAGCTCCGACTACGCCGTCCTGGCGACGCTGGTCAACCAGATCCGCGCGGAGTACAACCGCTGCGACCAGTCGGTGTCACCGGAGATGCTCCGCCATCTGCTCGCCGCCGTGCTGCTGCACATCGACCGGCTGTCGTGCACCGACGAGGGGGGCAAGGCGCAGGCAGGCGGGGAGGTGTACGCCCGCTTCCGCGCCGAGTTGGAGCGTTCCTGTGCCACCACCCGGCGGGCCGCCGACTACGCCGACCGTTTGGGTCACACCGTCAGGACTCTCAGCCGTGCCTGCATGGCCGCTACCGGGCAGCCGGTCAAGCCAGTCATCGACGAGCGCGTCGCCTTGGAGGCGCGGCGGCTGCTCGCCCACACGCACGAGCCGGTGTCGACGATCGCGCGGCATCTCGGCTTTCCGGAATCCACCAACTTCGGCAAGTTCTTCACCCGGCACACGGGCACCGCCCCGGGTGCCTTCCGTGAGCCCTTCCAGTCCGACGGCCCTCACTCCATGGTGGGTCGCTGATCGTCGCTGTCTTCGTTTGACCACGGCGAGTCCTTCTTCCACCTTGTCGGCGCGTTCCGGCGGGGAAAGGGTTGAACGCGATCACGATTGCTCACCTGATGGCACGGCACCGAGTGGAGAACTCCGAACCCGCAGGGAATGGTGTGAACGTGCGCACGGCATGTCGTCTGATGCGCATGCGTGCATCACCGACCTGACCGGCGGCGAATTCTCGGCGTGACCCGTTCCGTCATCCCTATGCATGGAGGCACAGTTGCGCACGCTCTCCTTCAAGGTCCTCGACCTGGATTTCCCGGCCGGCAGCAGGAACAAGACCGCCACCCTCGTCACCGGCGAGAACGAGGTGTTGCTGGTCGACGCCGCCTTCACCCGCGCCGACGGCCACCGGCTGGCCGCCGAGATCCTCGACTCCGGCAAGCAGCTCACCACCGTCTTCGTCAGCCACGCCGACCCCGACTTCTACTTCGGCGCCGAAGTCGTCGCCGACGCCTTCCCCGACGCCGTCTTCGTGGCGACCCCCCTGGTCATCGAGCACATCGCCCACTCCTACGAGGGCAAGCTCAAGGCATGGGCGGCCCTCGGCGCCAACCTGCCGACCCGCCTGGTCGACCTCACCCCGCTGACCGGGGGCCTCACCCTGGAAGGCCACACCTTCCAGCTCAAGGGCGGCCCCGCGGCCCTGCCCGACCGGCACTACCTGTGGCAGGCCGAGCACCGCGCCCTGCTCGGCGGCGTCCTGCTCTTCCAGCAGGAGCACGTCTGGGTCGCCGACACCCCCACCCCCGAGGACCGCGCGGCGTGGATCGGCCTGCTGGACGAGATGGCCGCACTCCAGCCCGAGTTGGTCGTGCCCGGCCACCGCCTGCCCGGCACCCCCGCCGACGCCTCCGCCATCACCGCCACCCGCGACTACCTGCTCGCCTTCGAGGAGGAGCTGGGCAAGGCGGCCGACGGCGCTGCTCTCACCGAGGCACTGGTCAAGCGCTACCCGGACAACGGCATGCTGATCGCCGCCCAGATCGGTGCGAAGGTCGCCAAGGGCGAGATGAAGTGGGGCTGACCGTGAGCGATTTCGCGACCTCGACCGCTCCCGCCGACGTCGTACGCCGTCAGTACCTGGCCTCCGCCGCCGGCGACCTCGAATCCCTGCAGGCCACCCTCGCACCGGACGTGGAGTGGACGGAGATGGCCGGCTTCCCCCTCGCCGGCACCTACCGCACCCCCGACGGCGTGACCTCGAACGTGATGGAACAGCTGGGCAAGGACTGGGACGGCTGGACCGCCCACGACGACACCTACGTCGTCGACGGCGAGAACGTCGTCGTCCTCGCCCGCTACACCGCGACCAACAAGACCACCGGCAAGCCGATCGACGTCCGGGTCGCCCACCACTTCGTCGTCCGCGGCGGACTGATCGTCCGCTTCGAGCAGTTCGTCGACACCGCCCTCGTCCGCGACGCCATGACCGCCTGACCCGCACCCGAGGATGCTCCACATGAACCCCACCGTTGTGCTGGTGCACGGGGCGATGCACACCCCGTGGATCTTCGAACCGCTGCGCGAGCGGCTCACCGCCCGTGGCATCGCATCCCGAGCCGTGCAACTGCCGAGCAGTAATCCCGACAGTGTCGCCGCCGAAGGACTGACCGAGGACGTCGCAGTCGTCCGGGACACGATCGACGCGGTCAGCGGCCCCGTGGTGCTGGCCGCCCACTCCTATGGAGGAGTGCCCGCCACCTGGGCCGCCGCCGAGGCGGAACAGGTCGCCGAACTCGTCTACCTGGCCGCGTTCGCACTCGAACCCGGCACCTCGATGATGGAATGGATGGGCGGAGACTTCCCGCCCACCTGGATCCACTCGCCGGACGGACGCGCCGTCAAGGCGGGGGACGCCGAGCAGTCGATCTTCAGCGGTGTCGACCCCGTCCTGACCGCCGAGGCGGTCAAGCGCCTCAACTGGCAGGGCGTGCGCGCCTTCACGGAAAAGCTGGCCGCCGCGCCGACGGACGTACCGCTGACGTACGTCGTAGCCACCGAGGACCCGGCGCTGCCGCCCGCGGTCCAGGAGCAGTGGGCCGCGCACTGTGCCCACAGCGTTCGTGTCCCCTCCGGCCACTCGCCCCACCTGTCCCACGCGGACGAGGTGGCCGCGTTCCTCGCCGAAGCGGTTGCCCGGGCTGCCACCGGCGGCTGACCACGGAGGGACCTGCACGGCCGGCGCGGGGCAGGTCGTCGCGCAGGCCCTCGTGCAGGACGGTCCGGTACAGGCCCATACGCCGGCGCGGCTTGCCCAGGTCGTACGAGGTCATGAGAGGAGGGATGGACTGTGGGTCATGACGCTCGTTTGACGCTCCGGGCGCCCGCACGCGTGACAGTGAGCCGATAAACCGGCTCTGACCTGGGAGTTTCCGAGAATCGGTCAGGCCGACATCTTTCCGATGACGCACCACGTGGAGTGCGTGGCGATTCTTGAACCTGCGGCAAAGGGCGCCTGACCTGCTGCTCTTCTGATGTCGCGCGGGTCGGTCGCCAGCGGGCCGTGACGCCCCGGGAACCGGGGGACTACGGCATCGGTGGTCCGTACTCCGTCGAGGCTGTCCTTCACGCGAACATGGTCGGGACCAATCGGGTCGTCGGCTGATTTGTCGAGGGGCAGAGGGCGCGAAATGGATGTTCGGCAGCTGGAGTACTTCCTTGCGATCGTTGATCGTGGGGGGTTCAACCGTGCGGCCTCGGCTCTGTATGTGTCCCAGCCGTCGCTGTCGCAGGCCGTGCGGGCGCTGGAGCGTGATCTGGGCACCGAGCTGTTCCATCGCATCGGGCGCAGGGCGGTGCTGACGGAGGCCGGAAGAGCCCTGATCGAGCCTGCCCGGGAGGCCGTGCGGAGTCTGGAGACGGCGCGGGCGAGTGTCGCGGCGGTGCATGAGCTGCGTGAGGGGCGCCTGGACGTGGCATCGATGCCGTCGCAGGCGGTGGAGCCGCTGACGAGTCTGGTGAGTGCCTTCAGCCACCGGTATCCCGGCGTCTCCGTGACCATCAAAGCGGCGTTCACCTCGCGTGATGTGATCGACATGGTGCGCACGGGTGCCGTGGAGCTGGGGCTTTTGGCGTCTGCCGGTCCCGTCTCCGACAAGGAGGTCGTCTCCCAGGCGCTGGGGCGGCAGCGTTTCGTGCTGATGGTGCCGGCCGACGGCCCGTTCGCCGGCCGGACGGCGGTGGAGTGCCAGGAGCTTGCGGGGCAGCGGCTGATCGTCGGGCAGCCGGGTACTGGGATGCGCGCCTACGTCGACGCGCTGCGGGAGCAGGGCATCGAGTTCACCGTCGCCGCCGAGACCGAGCACCGTGTGTCGGTCATGCCCCTGGTACTGGCCGGGGTCGGGCTCGCGGTGGTGACGGATTCCTGGCGGGACGTCGCCCGGCGGCTGGGCGCCCGTGTCCTGGACATCGAGCCGGAGACCACCTTGGACATCGCCCTCGTCAGCCGCCGCGGCAGCCTGTCGCCGGCAGCCGCCGCGTTCGTGACGGCCGCCACCTCGGCCGCCGACAGCTGATAGGGACTGCTTATAAGGAAGATCCGCTTTGCGTCTTGGACGCCCCGCGAACCGCTTTGCTGCAATCGACGGCATGACGACGAACCACCGCATTGCCCTGATCCCCGGCGACGGCATCGGCGCCGAGGTACTGCCCCCCGCACAGCAGGTGCTCGATGTTCTCGGCCGCCGGCACGGCTTCAGCCTGTCCTACACGTCGTACGACGACTGGTCGTGCGAGCGCTACCTGCGGGAGGGCGCCATGATGCCCGCCGACGGGATCGATCAGCTGCGCGACAAGGACGCGATCCTGCTGGGCGCGGTGGGGTATCCGGGGGTGCCCGACCATGTCTCGCTGTGGGGGCTGCTGATCCCGATCAGGCGCAGCTTCCGCCAGTACGTCAACCTCCGGCCCATCCGTGTCTTCGAAGGCATCGACAGTCCGGTGCGCGGCGCACGGCCGGGCGAGGTCGACATCCTCGTCGTGCGGGAGAACGCCGAGGGCGAGTACAGCGAGATCGGCGGACGGCTGAACCAGGGCACGTCCGAGGAACTGGCCGTCCAGGAGGCGGTGTTCACCCGGGCGGGGGTCACCCGTATCGCCGACTACGCGTTCTCGCTCGCCGCCCGCCGCCGGGGGAGGGTCACCTCCGCCACCAAGTCCAACGGCATCATCCACACCATGCCGTTCTGGGACGAGCTGATCGCCGAGCGGGCCGCCGAGCACCCCGGCGTCGCCTGGGACCAGGAGCACATCGACGCGCTGGCGGCCAAGTTCGTCCTCGACCCGGCTCGCTTCGACGTCGTCGTCGCGTCCAACCTCTTCGGCGACATCCTCAGCGACCTCGCGGCCGCGGTCGCCGGATCCATCGGCATCGCCCCGGCGGCCAACCTCAACCCCGAGCGGGACTTCCCCTCGATGTTCGAGCCGGTGCACGGCTCCGCGCCCGACATCGCGGGCCAGGGCATCGCCAACCCGCTGGGTGCGATCTGGTCCGCGGCCATGATGCTCGACCACCTCGGCCATCCCGCCGCGGCCAGGGACATCACGGACGCGATCGCCTCGGTCCTGGCCAAGACCGATACCCGCACCCGTGACCTGGGCGGAACCGCGACCACCGCCGAGTTCACCGACAAGCTGATCGAGCTGCTCTGAGCCGTCTCCCTCTCGGTGGGCGTCGTGCACAGGCCTCTTCCCCGGGCACCGGTCGCGCTGCGACGCGCGTGACGGCCGACGTGCCCCGTCACGCGCCGGGAACAGCTGCTTCTCCCGCGTCCAGGACCAGCACTGCGACGTGCAGGGACGTGCGCTGCAGACCTGATTCCAGGTCGCAGCCGAGGAGCCGCTCGATGGTGTGCAGGCGCTGGTAGTACGCCTGCCGGGACATGCCGGCGCGTTTCGCCGCGACCGACTTGTTCCCGGCCGCCGCCAGATAGGCGCGCAGTGCCGGGAGCAGATCGCCGCCGTTGCGGTCGTCGTGCTCGATGACGCGGGTCAGTTGCCGCTCCGCGTACCGCTGAAGACGGGTGTCCTCCCGAAGGACGCCCAGCAACTCCGGCAGCCGGACGTCGGCGGGGACGTGGAACCACCGCTCCGGGGAGGCCGGTGTGATGGCCTCGGCCGTCTGCTCCGCCTCCTGCCACGACCGGGCGATCCCGCCGAGGTCGGTCACCCCGGGGCCGACGGCGACGACTGCCCGCGGTCCGAGCTCTTCCCGGGTCAGGCGGCCGATCCGCTCGGCGACCGGCTGCCAGGCGCTCGCCTGCGCCAGAGCCATGAGTACACCGATGCGGCCCGGGGCCGTCTCGCCGACCAGGGCGCGGACACCGGTGTGCGTCAGCGCCTTCGCGATCCGTTCGTCGAGGTGCTCCCCCTCGGTGCCGGTGTACGGGTGGCGGATGACCACGGCGAAGAGGCGGTGTCCGAGGGTGGGCAGTCCCAGTGCCTCGGCGCGGGCGCGGGCGTCCGCGGGGGAGCGGAAACGCCGTTCGTACAGGTCTCGCAGTACGGAGCGGTGGGCCCGGCGTTCCCACCAGGCCTGCCCCGCCAGACGCGCCATGGTCAGTGCGACCGCCGCACGCTCCAGTACCAGGGCGTGTTCCGGGTCGGGCTCGGCGCTCAGCCGGTCCTCCAGCAGGACCAGCCGCCCCCACGGGCCGTGGTGGTCCTGCACCGGCGCGATCAGCCACCCCTCCGGGCCGCTCGGCGTGATCGTCTCCGGCGTCGGGGCGGCCCGCGAACGCCGCGACCAGGCCGACACCACCGGCTCGTACGGCCGGCCGAGCAGCTCGCACATCAGGACCCGGTGGGTGAGATCCTCCAGCACCACGGGGGCTCCGGTGAGCTCCGCGGTGGTGTGCACCAGTTCCTCGGGGTCCGCGCCCCGCAGCGTCAGGGCGGTGAAGATGTCCTGGATGTCCCGTCCGCGGCGCAGCAGGGCCCCCTGGGCGTCGAGGATGAGCGCGTGCACCGTCTGCGTGACGTCGATGAACCGGACGCCACGGGCCAGCTCGACCAGCGGCACCTCACGGGCACGGCACGCGGCCACCAGCTCGTGGGGCACCTTCTGGTATCGGTAACCGAGCTCCACGATCAGGCCGGCCGCGCCGACGTCCGAGAGCTGGTCGACGTAGCCGCGCAGCTCGGAGGCGTTCTCGGGATGCGGCATGCCGGTCGTCAGTACCAGCTCGCCGCCCTCCAGGAAGTCCGCCGGATTGAGCAGCTCGGTGACATGCACCCAGCGCACCGGGCTGTCCAGCCGTGCCTCGCCTGCCAGCACGCGAGGCATCCCTTCGGCGAGCACGGGCAGGCGCAGTACCTCCCTGAGCGTGGGGAAGTGCCCGGTTGCATGGCGTCTGGGTGGCATAGGTGGTGCTTTCATCCGAGGGAATCGGGCTCACCTTCGCATCGGCCACTCATCGTGACAAGGGTGGGGCCGGCATTGCTGCAGCCCAGCCGTCCGCAGTGACAGACCGTCTCAAGAAGGCTGCTGGGCGGAACACAGTGTGGGTTGCCCTGCAGGTTCTCCCGGGCGGAGAGTGAACGCCATCCTCAGCAGGACGCGAACCGGAAAGGTCCGCACGGTGTCCGCACAGTGCTGGGGCCCGACTGCCACCCACCACACCATCGAGAGGAGCGACCTCATGCGCGTCCCGAAGCGCGTCGCCGTGATCGGTGCCGGCAGCATGGGCAGCCAGGCCATGTGGCGACTGGCCGCCCGCGGAGCCGAGGTCATCGGCTACGACCGCTACGCACCGGGTCACGACCGCGGCGCGGCCGGGGGCGAGAGCCGTATCTACCGAGCCGCCCACCTCGGCGAGCCGGGGTACATTCCGCTGCTGCGGCTGGCGGACCGGATGTGGGAGCAGCTCCAGGCGGAGACGGGCCGGTCGCTGCGACGCCGCAGCGGCAGCCTCGTGATGGGAGAGACCGCCTCACCGTCCATGCGCCTCCTCCTGTCCACCAGCGCCGCGCATGGGCTGGATCACGAGGTCCTGGACCGGGAGGAACTCGGCCGCCGCTACCCGCAGCACCGGCTCCCGGACGGACACACCGCTGTCCTCGACCGGTTGGGCGCCGTCATCAGGCCGGAGGCGTCGATCCAGGCCGCCGCCGCCCGTGCCGAGCACCTGGGCGCCCGGCTGCACCGCTACACCACGGTGCGCGAGGTCGTCCCCGCGGCGGGCGGCGGGGTGCAGATCGTCACCGAACAGGGCACGGACCACGTGGACGCCGCCGTGGTGACCGTGGGCCCCTGGATCAACACCCTGCTCCCGGATCTCCCCCGGACCGTCGACGTCCGCCGGGTGGTCTGCTCCTGGCACCTGCCCACCCGCCACGACTGGTTCGCGGGCGGTGCCCCTTCCTTCGTGCGCGCCGCACCCCACGACTGCTTCGGAATCCCGTCGCCCGACGGCATCTCCGTCAAGCTCGGTCTCTCCTTCAAATACCACGCGCCGGTGCCCGAGCCTGATCGGCTCGACCGTACCGTCCGCCCCGAAGAACTCGGTGTCTTCCGCGAGCTCATCGGTGAACTCATGCCCGACCTGAACCCCGATCCCATCAGGATGTCGGCCTACATGGAGGGCTACACGGAGTCCGGAAACCCGCTCGTCGGTCATCTCCCCGGCGAGGACGACATCATCGTCATGGCCGGCTTCTCCGGCAGCGGTTTCAAGTTCTCGCCCGCGATGGGAGAGATCGCCGCCGACCTGGCGCTCGACGGCACCACGCAGCACCCTGTCGACTTCCTTGCTCCGGCAGGAGTCGGCGCCGCCTGATCCTCGGCGGTTGTCGACGTCGTCACTCCCACTCTCCTGACGTCTCTGTCGTGAGCATGCCTAAAAAGGGTCCGCGCCGGCCCTGACCAGTTCCCCGACGCAAGAAAGTGGAGCACTTCCATGCCCATTCCCTCGTTCCAGTTCCGCCCGAAGTACGTCTCGTTCGACTGCTACGGCACGTTGATCGAGTGGCCGATGACCCCCATCACGCGTGAGCTCGTCGGCGACCAGATCCCGGCCGAGCACTGGGACCAGTTCGTCAAGGAGTTCCGCGGCTACCGCTACGACTCGGTCTGTGGCGAGTACTACCCCTACGAGCAGACGCTGCAGGCCGCCTTCGAGGGGGCCTGCCGCAAGTGGGGCATCAAGGCGGCCCCGGACGCGGGCAAGCGGCTGGCCGACGGTGTGCGCAGCTGGGGGCCGCACGCGGACGTGCCGGAGCCGCTGAAGAAGATGGGCGAGCACTACAAGCTGGTGATCCTGTCCAACGCCGACGACTCCTTCCTCGCGGAAAGCGTGCCGCGGCTGGGCGCCGACTTCCACGCCGTCTTCACCGCCGAGCAGGCCGGCTACTACAAGCCCCGCTACGCCGCGTTCGAGTACATGCTCGACCAGCTCGACGCGTCCCCCGAGGACTTCGTGCACGTCTCCTCGCACACCCGCTACGACCTCATGCCGATGCACGACATGGGCTTCCGCGACCTCGTCCTGCTGGACCGCGGCTGCGACCCGGTCACCCACGGCTACGACTACGTGACCGTCAAGTCCCTGGACGAGCTCAACCAGATGCTGGGCATCTGACGCGCGAGGCGCACCCGCTCACCCAGCACCTTCTTCCCGACAGGCCCCGGTCTCGCGTGGCCGCCCATGAGCCCTGCGCGTGTCCGGCCGCCGGCTGACGACGGCCCGTCCCCCCGTCCGATCCGCACGTCGTCCCCGCATCACAGATTCCCCGTATCCCCCGCATTCTCCAGGAGGCACCGCCATGGAAACCAACCGGACAGGCCGCAGAAACGTACTCCGATCCGCAGGCGCCGTGGCCGCCGCGATGCAGGTCAACAGACACCTGAGCATCCCGATCGTCACCACCGCCCTGGCCCTCGCGCTCGCCGCGTGCGGGGCGACCGGCACCCCGCAGACCGTGGGGGCCAAGAGCACGACGCAGGGCGGAGGATCCGGCTCGTCGGCCGAGCACACCGACGACATCTCGGTCGGGGTGAAGCCGAACGCGAAGGCGGTGAAGCTGCTGCCCGCGGCGGTGAAGGCCAGGGGCACGATCTCCGTGGCCATGGACCTGGCCTACCCGCCCACCTCGTTCATGGCGTCGGACAACAAGACCCCGATCGGGTTCAACCCGGACATGGCCCGGCTGATCGCCGCCAGGCTCGGCCTGAAGCTGCAGATCAACAACGTCAAGTTCGACACCATCATCACCGGACTGCAGGCCGGCCGGTACGACTTCACCGCCTCCACCATGGGCGCCACGAAGGACCGGCTGAAGGTGCTCGACATGGTCGACTACGTCAACTCCGGGACCGGGGTGTCCGTCCCCTACGGCAACCCGCAGAAGCTGGGCACCCACACGCTGTGCGGGCACCGCGTCGCCGTCACCTCCGGCAGCACCGCGGAGCTGCAGTGGCTGCCCCAGCTGTCCAAGCAGGACTGTACGAGCAAGGGCAAGCCGGCCATCAAGGCGGTGACCCTGCCCAGCGTGAACGACGCTCTGACCCAGCTGGTCTCCAAGCGGATCGACGCCGTGATGTACGACTTCATCTCGCTCGGATGGGCGGCTGAGCAGCAGCCCAAGACGTTCGACCTCCTCAAGCCCCTGGTGGCCACCAAGCCCGCGACCGTCGGGCTGAAGAAGGACTCGCCGCTGACCCCCGCGGTGAAGGCCGCCATCCAGTCCATCATCGACAGCCCCAAGTACGCCGAGGCGCTGAGCCGCTGGGGCTTCAAGGGCCTCGGGATCAAGACCGCGGCCATGGGCGTTCCGCAGGACTGACATGTCGACGGAAATGATCGACACGAAGATCAGGAGCCGACCGGTGTCACAACTGCTGGCCGAAGACAAGAAGCGGATCACACCGAAACGTCCGCGCGACTACGTCGCCTGGGCCGTCGCGATCGCGATCGTCGCCGCTCTGGTGTGGACCGCGGTGACGAACGAGAACTACCACTGGCCGGTGGTGTTCAGCTACTTCACCACGGAAACCATCCTCAACGGCCTGTTGATCACGCTGCTGCTGACGGTGGCGAGCATGGCCCTGGGCACGCTGCTGGGGCTGGTGCTGGCGGTGATGCGCATGTCGCGCCTCCGGCCCGTTTCCGGGCTCGCCCAGCTCTACATCACCTTCTTCCGCGGCACCCCGGTGCTCGTGCAGTTGATCTTCTGGTTCAACATCGCGGCGCTCTACCCGAACATCTCCATCGGCATCCCGTTCACCCACCTCTCCACGCCGGTGAACGTGAACGCGATCATGACCCCGTTGACCGCGGCCGTCGTGGGGCTGACGCTGAACCAGGCGGCGTACATGTCCGAGATCATCCGCGGCGGGTTCGCGTCCGTCAGTCGCGGACAGCACGAGGCCGCCGAGTCCTTGGGCATGTCGGGGTTCACCAAGCTCCGGCACGTGATCATCCCGCAGACCATGCCGGCGATCATCCCGGCCACCGGCAACCAGGTGATCGGCATGCTGAAGGAGACCTCGCTGGTGAGCGTGCTCGGCGTCGCCGACCTGCTGCAGAGCGCACAGGCGATCTACGCCCGCAACTACCAGACGATCCCACTGCTGATCGTGGCCAGTCTCTGGTACCTGATCATGACGCTGGTGCTGAGCGTGCCGCAGTCCATGATCGAGCGCCGTTTCTCCCGCTCGACCCGGGCACGGCTGACCCCGGCCGCCACCGCGGTCGAGCCCGGGGCCGGCCTGCCCGTTCCCGCCACGAGGGAGTCCCTGCTGTGAACGCCGACGGAACGATCGTCGCACGCAAGCTGTGCAAGAGCTACGGACAGCACCAGGTCCTGCGCGACATCGACCTGACCGTCGCGGCAGGGGAGATCTCCTGCATCATCGGGCCGAGCGGATCGGGCAAATCGACACTGCTGCGGTGCATCAACGGCCTGGAGACCGTCGACCGCGGTGTGCTGCGGGTCAACGGCGAGGACTTCGGCTACGTCGAGAAGGACGACGCCTACCACGCCGTCCGCCCGCAACGGCTGGCCGAGCAACGCGCCCGCATCGGCATGGTCTTCCAGCAGTTCAACCTCTTCCCCAACATGACCGCCGAAAGCAACGTCATGTCCGGACCGGTGCTGGTGAGGAAGAAGAACCGCGAGGCCAGCCGGGAACAGGCGCGAGAACTGCTGGCCAAGGTCGGCCTCGAGGGGTGCGGCCACAAATACCCCGCCCAACTCTCCGGCGGCCAGCAGCAACGCGTCGCCATCGCCCGCGCCCTCGCGATGGAACCCACCATCATGCTGTTCGACGAACCCACCAGCGCACTGGACCCGGAACGCGTGGGCGAAGTACTCGCCGTCATGCGCGACCTCGCCGGCAACGGAATGACCATGCTTCTCGTCACCCACGAGATGGGCTTCGCCCGCGAAGTCGCCGACGAAATCCTGTTCATGGACGGAGGCATCGCAGTGGAACGCGGCGACGCACGCGAGGTACTGGGCAACCCTCGCGAAAAGCGAACCCAGGCATTCCTCGAAAGAGTGCTGTAACGCCTTTCGGTTCGACGTCGACCCGACCGTCACCGTCGTCAGCGCGGTCCTCATCGGCCTGGCGATCCTCGGCGTCACCCGAGCCTTGGGCCGGCATGGGCCGCGCCGGCGCTGACAGCGCCGCCGGCCGGGCCCCTGGTGGCGCCCGGCCACCCACTTCGAAACTCCCCGCTAAGGACCCGACATGAAGACGATTCCCTACTGGATGGAAACCGCTGGGGCGTTTCCCGACCGGTCCGGCAAGCCGCTGACCGAGGACACCGACCTGGTGGTCGTCGGCGCCGGCCTGACGGGTCTGTCCACCGCCCTGCACTCCGCCCGCAAGGGCGCCCGTGTCACCCTCGTCGAGAAGAGCCAGATCGGCTCCGGTGCCTCCGCCCGCAACGGCGGTATGGCCAACTTGGGCTTCACCATCGGCGTGGGCCAGGCCGTCCGCCGGTACGGCCTCGAACGGGCCCGCGAGATCTACAACTCCTACGGCGAGGCCGTGGACACCGTCGAGCGGCTCGTGAACGAGGAGTCCATCGACTGCCAGTTCCGCCGCGTCGGACGCCTGGGCGTCGCGTCCCGCCCCGCCCACTTCGAGAGCAAGAAGACCCAACAGCGCTACCTGGCCAAGTACTTCGGACACGAGACCACTCTGATCGGCAAGGCCGAGCTGCGTTCCGAGATCGGCTCCGACGCCTACCACGGCGGCCTGCTCGACCCGTTCAGCGCGGCCCTGCACGTCGGCCGATTCGTGCGCGGTATGGCCGAGGCGTGCGAGCGCACCGGTGTCGAGATCCACGAGCGCAACGCGGCCACCGGCATACGGCGTACCGCCGCCGGCCGGTTCGAGGTCAGCACCGAGCGCGGTGTCATCCGTACCGGGCAGGTCATGATGGCCACCGACGCCTACACCGACAAGAACTTCCCGTGGCTGCGCCGACAGCAGGTCTGCGTGGGCAGCTTCATCATCGTCACCGAGCCGCTCGGCGAGGAGCTCGCCCGGGACATCATCCCCAAGGCCCGCCTCATCGTCGACTCCAACAAGGTCTGCCACTACTTCCGGCTCACCCCGGACAACCGGCTGCTGTTCGGCGGCCGCGCCCGCTTCGCACCGTCCGACCCCACCTCGGACAAGAAGAGCGGGGCCGTCCTGTTCCGTGAGATGTGCGAGATCTTCCCCCAGCTCTCCCGCACCAGGATCGAGTACGTGTGGGGCGGCTCCGTCGGTTTCGCCATGGACCGCATCGTGCACGCCGGGCAGACCGAGGACGGCGTCTACTACTCCATGGGATACGCCGGCCACGGCGTGCAGATGGCCACCCACATGGGGCAGGTCATGGCCGAGGTGATGGACGGCCACCCCGAGGTCAGCCCCGTCCGCGACATCGCCCCACCCCGCATCCCTCTCTACAACGGCACTGCCTGGTTCCTGCCCTTCGCGGGCGCCTACTACAAGACGCTCGACCGCATCCGCTGACCGGTCGGCAGCCTCTCTACACCTACAAGGAGATACCCACGATGACTGTCGTCCGTGATGTTCCCAAGCAACTGTTCATCGGCGGCGATTGGCAGGACGCGGAGTCCGGCCGGACCCTGTCCGTCGACAACCCGGCCACCGGCGAGGAACTGTGCCGGGTCGCCGACGCCTCACCCGCCGACGGCCGGCGTGCCGTCGAGGCGGCGGTCGCCGCGCAGGCCGCCTGGGCCGCCACCCCGCCGCGGGTGCGCAGCGAGATCCTGCGCCGCGCCTACGACATCATCGTCGCGCGCACCGAGGACCTCGCGCTGCTGATGACCCTGGAGATGGGCAAGCCCCTGGCCGAGGCGCGTGCCGAAGTCGCCTACGGCGCGGAGTTCTTCCGTTGGTTCTCCGAGGAAGCCGTCCGTGTCGACGGCGGCATGATGACCGCCCCCGACGGAAGGAACCGCCTGCTGGTCACCCGTCAGCCCGTCGGCCCCTGCCTGCTCATCACCCCCTGGAACTTCCCCCTGGCGATGGGCACCCGCAAGATCGGCCCGGCCATCGCCGCCGGCTGCACCATCGTCCTCAAACCCGCCCCCCAGACCCCCCTGACCAGCCTCGTACTGGCGGAGATCCTCACCGAAGCGGGCCTGCCGGCCGGGGTGCTGAACATCGTCACCACCTCCGACGCCGCCGGCGTCGTCGAACCCCTCCTTCGCGGCGGGAAGATCCGCAAGCTCTCCTTCACCGGCTCCACCCAGGTCGGGCGGATCCTGCTGGCCCAGTGCGCCGACACTGTCATCCGCACCTCCATGGAACTGGGCGGCAACGCTCCTCTCATCGTCTTCGACGACGCCGACCTCGACACCGCCGTCGAGGGCACCATGGTCGCCAAGATGCGCAACATGGGCGAGTCCTGCTGTGCGGCCAACCGCATCTTCGTCCACACTTCCGTCGCCGAGGAGTTCGCCTCACGCCTCGCAGCCCGCATGGCCGCTCTCACCGTCGGGCCCGGCACCGAACCCGGCACCGACGTCGGCCCCCTCATCGACGCCGTCGGCCGCAGCAAGGCCCACGACCTGGTGCAGGACGCCGTCAAGCGCGGTGCCACCGTCCTGACCGGCGGTGAACTCCCCGAAGGGCCGGGCTGCTTCTACCCGCCCACCGTCCTCACCGGCATCACCCCCGACGCCGCGATCATCGACACCGAGATCTTCGGCCCCGTCGCCGCGATCCGCACCTTCCAGACCGAGGACGAGGCCGTCACCGCCGCCAACGACACCGAATTCGGCCTGGCTGCCTACCTGTTCACCCAGCACCTCGACCGTGCCCTGCGGGTCGCCGAACGTCTCGAAAGCGGCATGATCGGCATCAACACCGGACTGGTCTCCAACCCCGCCGCGCCCTTCGGCGGCGTCAAGCAGTCCGGCCTGGGCCGCGAAGGCGGACGCGTCGGCATCGACGAGTTCCTGGAGTACAAGTACCTGGCCGTCCCCGTCGGAGCCTGACATGCGCGAGCGACTCGTCGTCCTCCACCGCGGCAACCGGCCCCCCGCCACCGCACGCATCGAAAGCCTCGCGGACACCGTCTACGCGACCGAAGAGGAACTGCCCTGCCTCCTCCCCGGCGCCGACGTCCTCCTGGCCTGGGTGACCAGCACCCCGGCCATCCGCGAGGCCTGGCCCGACGATCCGGAGAAGCCGCCCCGATGGGTCCACGCGGCCTCAGCGGGCGTGGACTCCTTGCTGTTCCCCGCCCTGGTGGACGATCCGCGCGTTGTCCTGACCAACGCCCGCGGGGTCTACGAACAGCCGACCGCCGAGTACGTCCTCGGCATGATCCTCGCCCTCGCCAAGGACTTCCCCGGCACCTGGGAGCACCAGCGGCGCCGCGAGTGGCGTCCGCGCCCCAGCGACGGCATCACCGGACGCACCGCGCTGGTCTGGGGGACGGGGCCGACCGGCCGGGCCATCGCCCGGCTGCTGTGCGCCGTGGGGATGCGTGTGTGCGGCGCGGGCCGCGAGGCCCGCACGGACGACCCCGACTTCGGCACGGTCCACGGTGCCAGGACCCTGCGCTCCGCCCTGACGGAAGCGGACTACGTCGTCCTGGCCGCACCCCTCACCGAGGACACCCGGGGCATGGTCGACGCCTCCGTGCTCGCCGCCATGAAGCCGGGGGCGCGGCTGATCAACGTAGGCCGTGGCGGACTCGTCGACGAGGAGGCGCTGGTCGACCACCTCGCCGCCGGACGGCTCGCCGGCGCAGCCCTGGACGTGTTCGCCCAGGAACCGCTGCCTGCCGAGTCTCCCCTGTGGAACATGCCCGGCGTGATGATCTCCCCGCACACGGCGGGCGAGACCACCGGCGAGCGGGACGCGCTCATCGAGTTGTTCCTCGACAACTTCGCCCGGCACATCGAGGGCCGGCCGCTGCGCAACGTGGTGGACAAGCGCCGCGGATACGTGGTCGACGACACGCCCCCAGCCTGAAGGCGAGCAGCACGCGCCCCGGCCGGTGACTCCTACCGGCCGGGGCGCGTGCTACTCGCCTTTCTCTCCGACCTGCGGGACCTTGGCTGGACCCGGACATCTCTGTGATGGGACCGGGCGGTAGCCGCCCGGTCCCATTGCCCCGTACCGCATCGCTGAGCCGGGTTTATGAAACGGTCAGGTAGATCTTGCGCACGGTTTCGATGGTCTTCCAGACTCCGACGAAGCCCGGCTTCATGACAAAGCTGTCACCTGCCTTGTAGACCACCGGCTCGCCGCCTTCCGGCGTGATCTCGATGACGCCGGAAAGGATGTGGCAGAACTCGAAGAGCTCGCCCTTGATCGAGCGCGTCTCGCCGGGCGTGGCTTCCCAGACGCCCGTTTTGATCGTTTCCCCGCGGGCGGCGTCCTGGGCCCAGGTCTTGTAAGTCGGGGTGCCGGCAATCAGGCGTTCCGGCAGCGGGCCGGACTCCTGGGGTGCGAAGGACGGGTCGGGAGCGATGGTCTTCAGGAGCGACATGCTTTTCCTCTACTGGATGTGACAACGACGAAAACGGGCCGCCTCGGCAAGCACCGGACAGACCGGCCGGGCATGATGCTGGAACCGGCCTGCGCCGGCGGCGTGGAGCGTGCGACTGCTCCGGCTCATCGAGTATTTCTGACGCCCCGCACGGAGCCCACGCGTGATCCGTCCGTTCCGGGCACGATGTTCGGACGTTGTGTCAGCCTGGCGGCCGGAGGGGCATTCATGGCCCCGATCGGTCCCTCGGCGCACCACGCGAACGAAGCGCTTCTTCAGCAGTGCGGCGGCGACCCGTCCGCCCAGGAAGCCCAGGCCACCCGTGATGAGGTGCTCATGCGTTTTCCCCTCGCCGGCTCCGGTAGTCGTGGAGCCAGCGGAGACCTTCGCTCGTGCCGGCGCGGGGCCGGTACTCGCAGCCGATCCACCCGTCGAAGTCCAGCTCGTCGACCGCGTCGAGCAGGTGGTGGACGTTGGTCTCGCCCCGGTCGGGCTCGCCCCGGTCGGGCACGCCCGCGATCTGCAGATGACCGACCCGGCCGGTCGGCAGGTCGCGGCGCAGGGTCGCGGTGAGGTCACCCTCGACGATCTGGCAGTGGTAGAGGTCGAGCTGCACTTTGAGATGCGAGGCTCCCACCTCCTGCACCACGGCGTGGGCCTCGGTCTGGGTGCTCAGGAAGTACCCGGGCATGTCGCGGCCGTTGATCGGCTCGATCAGGATGTCCGCGCCCGCGACGGCGGCCCGCTCCGCGGCCCAGGCCAGGTTGGTCAGGTAGGTGTCACGGTGCTTGGCCCGCTCGACCGGTGTCGCGTCCGGCCGGACCAGCCCGGCCATCAGGTGCACCCGCGGGCAGCCCAGCGTCGCCGCGTACTCCAGCGCCCGGTCGACCCCGGAACGCACCTCCGCCTCGCGCCCGGGCAGTGCCGCCATCCCGCGCTCTCCGGACTCCCACGCTCCGGGAGGCGCGTTGAAGAGCACCTGCTCCAGGCCGTGGTCGTCGAGCCGGCGGCGCAGTTCGGCGGCGTCGTACGCATAGGGGAAGAGATACTCCACGGCCTCGAAGCCGTCAGCCGAGGCCGCGGCGAAGCGGTCGAGGAAATCGTGCTCGGTGTACATCATGGACAGGTTCGCTGCGAACCTCGGCATGCTGGCTCCCGTGTTCCGGCCGGGGACGGCCAAGGGCAGTGGTTGAGGACCCGCTTCCTGAGGGCTGTTGCAGGGGGGGGCAAGGCGTACTCCTGGCAAGGAAACGGGTGTGGCGCAGGTCGCCCGGTCCGCCATGACGCCACGCACTGAAAAGATCGCAGCACCGTTGACCGCGCCCGCAAAGCCGGACCGTACTGATGCGGTGCCGTTATCCGGCTCCGCAACCTCCCTGCCATTCCATGGTCTCGAAGGCCCTGGCTGTGGCATGGACAGGTTCAGCCGCCTGCTCGTTCAGCACACGCACCGCGTCCTCCGCTCCGCTGCGTGGGCTGGAGAGCACGGGCTTGCCGACGGCTTCGGCGATCGCGGGAGCCAGCCGTGCCATGGACGCCTGGGCCAGCACGATCACGTCGACCTCGGTGGCCAGCGCCCGTGCCCCGTCCAGCACCATCGCGTCGTGGCGGTCGCGGTCACCGGACGTCAGCACCGAGAAGGCGCCCTCGCAGAGCCGTTCTTGGACGGTGATGTCGCGACCGGCCGCCCGGGCCTTCTCCTCGACGAGGGCACGGGTCGGGGGCAGCGTCGTGGGGACCGTGGCCAGGACGCCGATGGCGTCAGCGGTCTCTGCCGCTGCTGCGGTCATCGCGTCGTCGATCTTGACGATCGGTACGGAGACCAGGCGTCGGGCCACGTCGATGGCCGGACCGACCGAGGAGCAGGCGGAGAAGACGACATCGGCCCCCGCGGCCTCCGCGGCCTGTGCCAGGTGCACCATGCGCTGCGTGCTGGCAGGTGAGATCCCACCGTCGCGCACCACGGCAGCGAGCACGTCACTGTCGACGAAGTGCAGGACCTTGGCGTCCGGCGCGAGTTCCGCGAGGTACTCGTTGATGACCGAATCGGGGTTGATGAACAGCAGGCTGGTGTGCAGCACGGCGATCGAGGCAGTGGTGGACATGGTGTCTCCAACAGGGTGAGGATCGGGCCGCGTGCCGGTGCGGGCACGAGAGCACGAGACGAAGCGGTGCGAACCGCGCGCAACGCGCACGGCCGGGGCGTACGACGGTCTGGTGCCCGTCGCTGTGGTGCGGTCCAGGTCAGCGGGGCTGAGTTCAGGTCATGCGGTTCCCCCTTCGGCGCGGGGGCTCAGGCGGCTGACGACATCCAGGGCGGCGTCCCGGACCGCGTCGCGGCCGGCCGCCCACAGGGAGACGACGTCGGAGCCGGGCAACGCGGACGGGAGGGTCATGCGGGTGGCCTCCAGACAGGCGCGGCGCAGTTCGGCGTTGACGTTGACCTTGGCGACGCCTCGGGCGAGGGCGCCGTGCAGTTCCTCGACGGGCAGACCGCTTGCGCCGTGCAGGACGAGTGGGACGGTTACGGCCTCGTGGATCGCGGCCAGCCGCTCCAGGTCCAGGCGGACCGGGTGCTGGGTGAAGCCGTGGACGTTGCCGACGGCGACGGCGAGCGCGTCCACGCCCGTCGCGGACACGAATTCGGCCGCCTGCTGCGGATCGGTCATCGCCGCGGCCTGCGCGACGGCGTCGGTGGAGACGTCCTCGTCGCCCGGCAGGGCACCGAGCTCGGCCTCCACCCAGGCACCGTGGTCACGGGCCCGGCGGACCGCCTCCTTCGTCAAGGCGATGTTCTCGGCGAACGGCAGATGGGAGCCGTCGACCATGACAGAGGTGTAGCCCGCCTCCAGGCAGGCGGTGATCTCGTCCAGGTCCCGGCTGTGGTCGAGGTGCACACCGAGAGGGGCCGTGGAGCGTGCGGCGGCGTCCAGCGCCAGCCGCATCAGGGCGTCGCGCCCGGCGTGCTTGAAGGGACTGGAGCCCGCCTGGATGATGACCGGCCGTCCGGCGGCCTCGGCGGCGGCCGTGATGCCCTGGACCGTCTCCAGGTTGTAGGCGACGAACCCGGGCAGAGCGTGACCGGCGGACGCGGCCTCCTTCAGGGCATCGGTTCCGTGCAGCAGCATCAGGCACTCCTCAGCAGGTCGAGGGCGTCGGCGAGGGCGTCGGTGCCCCCGACGTTCCCGGCGAAGACGATGTAAGGGATGCCGGCAGCGGGGCCGTCCACGGGCTCCCAGAGCGAGACGATGCCCGGCAGCAGCGTGCCCCGGGCCCAGGCACGGCGGATCCCAAGGCCGTGGGTGGCGGTGTCGCTGGAGGTGATACCGCCCTTGGCGACGACGAAAGCGGGCCGCCGGGCGGCGTTGACCCGGCGCACGGCCTCAACGAGCGCGGCGGAGACCCGGCGGGAGATCGCCAGACTGTCGTCCGCGTCGGCACCCGTCACCAGCACCCGTGAGGTACGGATCACCGCGTCCGCCGAGTCCAGCGCGCCGGCGGCCGCGGCCGCGACCTCGGCGATGTGGGCGTCACGCCGCTCCTCGTCGAGCAGCAGGGCCACGTCCAGCTCGTACTCGGCGATCCCGCCTCGCTCCCGCAGCCGGTCCAACTGCAGTGTCGTCAGCGCCACATGAGACCCCACGACAATGAGACCGTGCGGCGCGTCGCCGCGCAGCGGGCGCAGTTCGGCCGCGGTGAGCGGTGCCCGCGCCGCCTGTCCGGCGCGGGCCCTGACGAAGGACGGCCCGACCCGGTACACCAGCCGCGTGCCGTTCTCCTCCGCCTCCGCGAGTGCCAGGGCCAGCACCCGCAGATCGTCGTCGCACACCGCGTCGACCACGGCCGTACGTCCGCCGCGCAGCGAGGACAGCAGCCGCGCCGTGTGCGCCGGGCCGCCGCCGCGCAGGTCGTCGAGGGTGACGCGCAGAACCTCGTCCGCGGGGATGCGTCCGCCCGTCTTCTCCTCGACCCACTCGGGCAGCGAGGAGCTGCGGTAGCCGAACGTGGCGTCGCGGGCGAACTCGCTCGTTCCGACCGGGAGCAGTCCGTCGTCGGTCCGCATCCAGTGGCGGGAGCCAACGGTCAGCCGGCCCGCCTCGATGTAGGCGGGGACCACTACCACGCCGTCCGGAGGACCTGCGCCCAGCTCCGTCAGCTCCTCTGCGAGGACATCGGTCTCCAGCGGGAAGTGACCGCGCAGCGTGGAGTCCCCGCGGCTGGCCAGGACGTAGCCGGTGCCCTCGGCCGCCGCCGCCGCGTGCAGGGCGCGGACGACCTCGCGGTCGCGGGCGGCCGCGTCCTCAGGGGACAGGCTGCGGGTGTTGGTGAGGACGAAGAAGACGGCGCTGTCCTGGCGCAGCGCCCAGCGCAGGTCGTCCACCGTCCAGGACGTCAGGACGGGCACGTCGGCGACGGTCTGGGTGCCGGTCGGATCGTCGTCGAGGACGACGAGACGGGGGCCGCCGGATATGCGGGCGGCCACTTCCCCGGCGCTCGCCTCGCGCACGGGAGGCAGCCCTGCCAGCACCGCTGCCTCGGGGACGGGCCGCGTCTGGGCATGGAGGGGTAGAGACATGGAGAATTCCTGACCTGTTACGGGAGTTGAGGGGCGAACGTCAGTCGAGGTCGCGCTTGAGCGCAGTCTTGACGGCGGTCGGACAGACGTCGTTGGTGGACCGGCCGAGGTTGACGTCCTCGTTCGGGCGCAGGTACCGGTAGCGGAAGTCTGCGCAGTGTCACCGTCCTGGTTATCGGCTCAGAACGACTTCTCCTTCGCCCTGCGGTAGGCGCGGCCGAACGGCAGGATCCGGGCGGACGGCAGGACCTCGATCCCGCGGTCCCGATGCCGTCACTGGGGATGAGGGCGATGCGGTGGTTCTGGGTTCGTCATAGGGCCGATTGCAGCAGCGGGCCGGGCAGCGCGTCCAAGACACAATGCCGATGTGCCTTATAGGACCGCCCTATAAGGTGGCTTCACTGCGGTTCCGTCAGCTCGGTCCAGGAAGGACATCTCCGCAGGGGACAGTGGGCCGCGGCGGCTGACCAGCGCGACACGCGGCTCGCCGTTCGCTTCCGGATCGAGCACATTCCTGAGCCGGCGGCGAAGGGTCACTGAACCCGAAGCCAGGAGGTGGGGCGCGTTTCCCTCGAGCTGAGGGACGCGGCAACCTAGAGTCGGGAGACGTGATCAACGGAACGCACGTCATCCTCCACAGCCGCGACTCCGAGGCGGACCGCGCCTTCCTGCGGGACGTCCTCGGTGCGAAGAGCGTCGACGCCGGCGGTGGCTGGCTCATCCTCCAGCTGCCGCCCGCTGAGGTGGCCGTCCACCCGACGGACGCGGAGCAGAAGCACGAGCTCTACTTCATGTGCGACGACGTCGATGCCACGGTTGCCGAACTGAAGGAGAAGGGCGTGGAGTTCACCGCGCCGGTCAGCGAGCAGCGGTGGGGCAGGCTCACCGCCTTCCGCCTGCCCGGCGGCGGTGAGGTGGGGCTCTACCAGCCGCTGCACCCGACCGCGTACGACCTCTAGCGCTGTGACCGCGTAGGTCCGCAGTGGAGGCCCCGGCCGCCCCGGCCCGCCTGCGGGCCGCCGGCGAGGCCCTGCGCGCCCAGCGCGACCGCGTGGGTCACGAGTACCCCGGTACGATGCGCCGGTGGACACCGACATCAGCGGAGCGCGTCCGCGGCAGGCGCCGGGCGGCCCCTCCAGCGGCGACCAGCCCCCCGCTTTCGCCGGTGACCTGGCCGCCTTCGCCGTCCAGCTGCGCCGTATGCACGGCGAGGTCGGCCGGGTCGTGCACCAGTACGCGGCGCGGCAGAACCTGCACCCCACCGACGTGCAGGCGCTCGCCGCCATCCTCGACGCGACCGAGCCGATGACCCCCGGCCGGCTGCGCGCCGTGCTCGGCCTCACCTCCGGCGCGGTCACCGCCTGCATCGACCGGCTGGAACGCGCCGGGCACGTCCGCCGGGTCCGGGAGGACGCCGACCGCCGCGTCGTCCACCTGCGCTACGCAGCCGACGCCCGCGCCGCGGCCCGCGCCCACTTCCGCCCCCTCGCGGACGCCCTGCGCCGTGCCGGGGCCGCGTTCGACGAGCGCGAGCTGGAGGTGGCGCTGCGCTTCCTGACCGCGCTCAACGACGCTCTGGGAGAGATACCGGGCCTGGGCGACGGCTGACCGCGCCCGGATTCCGCCGGGCCGTGCATCCGGATACGGGGGGCGGACGGAAGCACGAGGGAGACCACGGGAAGATCTCCGTCCCCACAAATGCTTCAATCGTTGAGATTGTTTGTCGTCGAGTGAACGGGCCGAGTCACCGAAGGAGCACGATGAAGCCCCAGCACCCGCGAGCCCACCGGCTCGTACCCGTCGCCATGATCGCCGTCTGGCTCGTGGTGGGCGCGCTGCTCGGCCCCTTCGCCGGGCGCCTCGGTGAGGTCGCCACCAACGACCAGGCCGCCTTCCTGCCGCGCAGTGCCGAGTCCACCCGCGTGCTGCGGGAACAGGCCGCCTTCCAGCAGCGGGAGACCCTGCCCGTGATCGTGCTGTGGACCGCCGACGGCGGCGGCGAGGTCACCGGCCGGCAGAAGTCGGCCACCGCAGCCGTGGCCGGGCTCACCGGCGCGACGGGCACGGCCGGCGCACCGTCCCCCGCCCTGTCCTCCGACGACCGCGAGGCCCTCCAGGCCGTCGTGCCGCTCCGCCCCGACCTCGGCGATCTGCTGGCGCCCACCCTGGAGAAGGTGCGCGCCGCGGCCGAGCGGGTCCCCGGCACCCGGGTGCAGCTGGCCGGCCCGGCCGCCACGCAGGCCGATCTCACCGACGCGTTCTCCGGCATCGACGGGGTCCTGCTGGCCGTCGCCTTGCTGGCGGTCCTGGTCATTCTGCTGCTCGTCTACCGCTCGCTGCTGCTGCCGCTCGCCGTCATCACTGGCGCCGTCTTCGCACTCGGCCTGGCCTGTGCCGTGGTGTACGCGCTGGCCGACCACGGCCTGGTGCGCGTCGACGGACAGGTGCAGGGCATTCTGTCCATCCTCGTCATCGGCGCCGCCACCGACTACGCGCTGCTGGTCACCGCGCGCTGCCGCGAGGAACTGGCCGCGGGACGGGACAGCCGCGCCGCCGCCCGGACCGCCCTGCGCCGCTCGGCGCCCGCCGTTCTCGCCAGCGCCGGCACCGTCGCCCTCGGCCTGATCACCCTGTTGCTGAGCGACCTGACCAACAACCGCGCGCTGGGCCCGGTCGGCGCCGTGGGCATCGCCGCCGCCGTGCTCAGCGCCCTCACCTTCCTGCCCGCGGTCCTCGCCCTGCTCGGCCGCGCCGCCTACTGGCCGGCCCACCCGGAGCGCCACGCGGGCGCCACGGGACTGTGGCGCCGCGTCGCCGCCCTCGTGGACCGGGCACCGCGCCGCGTGTGGGCGCTCGCCCTGGCCGGCCTGCTCGTCTGCTCGGCGGGCGCCCTCACCCTCGACTCCCGCGGTGTGCCGCTCGACGAGACGTTCGTCCGCGACGTGCCGTCCGTCGCCGCCCAGCAGACCCTGGCCCGCCACTTCCCGGCCGGTGCCGGCACCCCCGTGGTGGTGCTCGCCGACGCCGCCGCGGCCGACGGGGTGGCCCGCACCGTGCGCGCCACCTCCGGCATCGCCGCGGTGACCGCCACCGGTACCGAGGGCCGTCCCGCGGCGGAGCCGCGCGTCGTGGACGGGCGGGTGCGCCTCGAGGCGACCGCGAAGGCCGCCCCGGACACCCAGGCCGCCCGCGACACCGTCACCCGGCTGCGCACCGCGCTGCACGCGCTGCCGGACGCCCGCGCCCTGGTCGGCGGCTACACCGCCCAGCAGTACGACACCCTCCACGCGGCGCAACGGGACCGGACCGTCATCGTGCCCGTGGTACTCGCGGTCGTCCTGGTCATCCTGGTACTGCTGCTGCGCGCCCTCGCCGTGCCGTTCCTGCTCGTGCTCACCGTCGCCCTCAACTACACCGCCACCCTCGGTGTCGCCGCGTTCGTCTTCCGCGACCTGTTCGGCTTCAGCGGCACCGACCCGTCCGTGCCGCTGTACGGGTTCGTCTTCCTGGTCGCCCTCGGTGTCGACTACAACATCTTCCTGATGTCCCGGGTCCGCGAGGAGACCCTGCGCCACGGCACACGGGAGGGCGTACGACGCGGACTGGTGGCCACCGGCGGGGTCATCACCTCCGCGGGGGTGGTCCTCGCCGCGACCTTCGCCGCGCTCGGGGTCATCCCCCTCGCGTTCCTGGCGCAGATCGCGTTCATCGTCGCCTTCGGCGTGCTCCTCGACACGCTGGTGGTGCGCTCGCTGCTGGTCCCGGCCCTGGTGCGGGACGCCGGGGACCGCGTCTGGTGGCCCACCCGGCCGGGTTCCGGGCGACAGGAAGGGACCTCGCCCGCGGTGGCGGGCGCGAACGCCCCCTCCCGCACCGACCGCGGGGACCGCTGACGGCCCGCCTCAGCCGCCGTGCACCAGTGCCGTGGCGGTGCGCGCCCGCTGTCGCGACTTGGACCCGGACCCCGGTAGTCCCACAGGTCGGAGCCGCACACGCAGATGGCGACGGTCCGGATGATCGCATCCGTCGGCGCCGCGATCGCCGGCTCGGGAGCGGTCTCCACCCGGATGTCACCCGGTGCGTGGATGATGGTTGCTCGCATGATGGTGCCTCAGGTCTTCCCGGTCTGTCGGTGGCGGTGGGTGCGGCCCTCAACCAGGCCGGCTGCCATGCCTCGTCCACGATCGCCTTCAGCTGGGTCATCGCCGACATCGCGTTGGGCCACCCGGCGTGGAAGGCCGGATGGGCGATGGCCTCGACCAGCTCGTCCTTGGTCACACCGTTCTCCAGCGCCTTGCCGAGGTGGAAGCCTCGCTCTCTCTCGTGGGTCACGCGCGCGTCGGCGTGGTCGAGCATCCACTCGGTGCCGGACGCGGGGAGCGCCACGATTCCATCGACGTCCCCGACGACGAGGTCACCGGTGCGGACCGTGACGCCGGCGACCTTCGCGGGACGCCCGGAGACACCGCAGAAGTCGTTGCGGATGCCTGCAAGGCGACAGAAGTTCTTGTTGACGTCGTCAACGGGCAACTCTTGGAATCGGTGGGCGCTTGTGTGTACGGTGGCGTGTATGCCAGACACACCCGCCACCAAGGCCGGATCGCTGGTCACCGGTTCCGAGATCGCCCGGCTCGCGGGCGTCACCCGTGCCGCGGTCTCCAACTGGAGGCGGCGGTATGACGACTTTCCGGCACCCGCCGGTGGTGGTACGGGCAGTCCCCTGTTCGCTCTGTCCGAGGTTCAGGCATGGCTGGACAAGCAGCGCAAAGGGCAGGACGTCTCCGAGGGGGTGCGGCTGTGGCAGGCGTTGCGGGGGGCCTACGGTGACGACATGCTGGGCGCACTCGCCGACGCGGCTCGGCTGCTGGCCGACCCGGCGGCCGAGATGCTCGGGGCTCTGCCACCGGATGCGGTCCGTCTGCTCCGCGCCGCGGCGGAAGGCGGCTCGGCCGGCGAGACGGCGAACAGTCTTGCGGAACGCTTCACCGACTCCGTCCGCCGCGCCGGCTCGGACCTGGTGACCTCGTCACGCGTCGTCCGTGCTGTGCGGCACGTCGTCGGAGAGGTCGGGGCCGACGCGATCGTCTTCGACCCGGCCTGTGGTATCGGCACGTTGCTCCTGGCCACCGGGCCCGAGCAGGGGCCGCGCCGATGCGGTCAGGAAGCCGACGCGCGCAGCGCGCGCTTCGCGCAACTGCGGGCCGATCTCACTCGACGTACCGGAGTCGACATCGTTTCTGGAGACTCCCTCCGCGACGATCAGTGGCCGGACCTCAGAGCGGACGTGGTCGTCTGCGACCCTCCGGTCGCTGACAGCGACTGGGGGCGCGAAGAACTGCTCCTCGACTCCCGTTGGGAGTTCGGTACCCCGTCCCGTGCCGAAGGCGAACTGGCCTGGCTTCAGCACGCGTACGCGCACACCGCGCCGGGGGGCGTAGTTCTCATGGTCATGCCGGCATCGGTCGCCTACCGCAAGGCGGGCCGCCGTATCCGGGCCGAGCTTGTGCGGCGCGGCGTTCTGACCCAGGTTGTCTCCCTGCCACCAGGGTCCGCGGCCTCGCACGCGCTTCCGGTGCACCTGTGGCAGCTGCGTCGTCCTGAATCGCCAGGTGACGAGGCGACCAGCGTCCGGATGGTGGATCTGACCGAGAACGACCCGGAGGGCTCCCTGGAGCCGAGGCCCGATCAGACGGTGGACGTGCCGTTGATCGAACTGCTCGATGATGCCGTGGACCTCACTCCGGGACGGCACGTCAGGGAGTCCCATCGTGACTACGTCGCCGAGTACGAACGCGCGCGGCGCGAGTTGGCGCAACAGGTCGAGCGACTGACCGAGCTCCTGCCCTACCTGGCTGAAGGCCGAGGGGCCGGCGTACCGGACGGCCCGTCCGTGAGTGTCGCGGACCTCGCGCGTGCCGGACTCGTGGAGTACGGCGATTCCGAGCCGGTCTCCGTGAGCGAGCAACTCGACACCGACTTCCTACGTGGTTTCCTGCGCAGCACCTCGAACACCCGCCGCTCCACCAGCGCCAGCGGAACCTTCCGATTCGATGCGAAGGGCGCACGCATTCCCCAGATGGAGATCGCCGAGCAGCGCCGCTACGGCGCCGTCTTCCGGGCGCTGCGGGAATTCGAGGAGCGGGCACGGAGGATGGCCGAACTGAGCAAGGAGGCCGCCGCACTGGCCCGGGACGGGCTCAGCAGCGGCGCCCTCGCACCACCGCCCGAGTGACGCACGGTCGGCTCAGCGAGGAATGAACGGACTGGGCTCCCCGCTCCACGACACCGCCAGCGCCTCGCGTGCCCGGGTGCACGCGACGAACAGCAGACAGCGCTCGCGCACAGCAGATCCGATTCGTGCTGCGAAGAGTCCACCGGGGCAGGGGTGACCTCACGCGCGAAGGGGATCGCACCCGCCGCCACGCCGAGGACTGCCACGCAGCGGAACTCCAGCCCCTTCATGGCGTGCATGGTGGACAGCCGCACACCCTCCACCCGTGGCTCGGGGTTGTCCCGGACCCGGCCACAGGAACACCCGCCGCGGACAGCTTGCGGACACCTTGTCCAGCAGCACGTCGAACCGGGTGCACACACCGATCTCCGAGGGACGGATGCCCTGGGAGGGCCGGCTCTCCACGCGCTCGACCAGCACGACGACCTCGTCCTGTTCCGCGCCGTACCCATCGATGTGCGGTCTGCGTCCGTGCAGAACCGAAGACGGCACGACCTCCGGACGTCCCGGAGACCCGGCCAGGACGACGAACTTCTGGCTCCCGTTGGTCCCCTTCTCCGTCAGCAGGCGTCCCCGGGCCTCGGGACCTCCGCCTGGCAGGCGCAGCCGGAACTCCGGACACTCTGGGCCATGGATCATCCTTCTGCCTGGTACGGTCTCGTGCGCAGCGTACGGGTCGGCACTGACACTGCCGGCCGGCCGATCGCCGTCAGGCGCCCCTGAGCAGACGCTGGGCGGAGCTGTTGATCCACGCCCCGATCGTCTTGCGCAGGTTCTGGTTCTCCGCGAGGTGTTCCTCATACCGCGGCCAGTGAGCGCGGGTCCGCTCGATGGTCTGCACGGCCTCCTGGCGCAGTCGGGCGTCGGTCGTCCCGAAACGGCGGTCGAGGGCGCCTTCGAGCCGGTCGAAGGCGGCGAGCCGTACTCGTTCGAAGGACTTGCCGCCGCCGAACTTGAGCCCGAGGTCCTCCGGTTCGTCGCTGGGTGCGTAGGGCGCTGTGGACACCAGGTCGTACGCCGGCGACAGCGACGGGACCCGGCGGTCGCGATAGATCAGGGACCAGTTCTTCAGGTGGGCGTCGCCGTTGCCCACCACGATGGAGAACGCTATCCGCCGGGCGGCCTCGCGCAGGGACTCCCTGTCGTGGCCGCGATAGGCGACAGCCGCGACCGTCTCGAACGTCGACTGGTACTTGTCCTGGGGGTACTTGTCCCTGACCTGCGCGAAGTCCTCGATGTGGACGGGGGCACGATGTTCGTCCCGGGTGCGGTCGAAACGGCGGACGGCGTAGGCCCACTGTTCGTCGTTCGGCCACATGCGGTCAGGCAGCCCGTCGAGCTCGTCACGGTGCATGAGGCGCACGTCGGGAACGTCGAGCCCTGCGCTCCGGGCCAGGGACATGATGGTGAACTCGTTGCGCGGTACGTCCGGATGGCGGTAGTCCGGAAACTTGACCAGCCAGTCGCCGTGCACGCCGGCGGCGGGAACGGTGAGCCGGTCTCCTCGCGCCAGCATGGAGAACTTCAGGGCGACCCCGGCCAGGGAGAATCGCCATGGCGAGTCGGAAGACGGGAAGCCGTAGGCCCCACCGGGGCGTTTCCCCCCTCCTCCTGACTGCTCGCCGTCAGGCCACTCCCAGCCGTCGTCGGGTCCGTCGGCAGGCAGCACCTGGACGGCGCCGGGCAGGTCGTGGCCGACTTGGGCCAGCAGTTCCATCTCCCTGTCGAGTGAGACACCGCGGTCGTCGGCGATCCACTCCCGCAGGGGGCCTTCGGGGAGGAGGTTGGAGAACCAGCGCGGCAGCCGCAGGGCGGACGCGTAGGGGGCGCGCAGGTTCTCTTCGAAGCGGAGGCCGAGTACCGGCCGCTGCGGATCGGTCACGTAGGACTCGTTGACGACGAAGCGGGTGTGGTCGCCCTTCTGGCAGAGTGTGCCGATCCGGCGGGAGTGCAGGAGTACGGCGTAGTACTTCTCCGGGAGCGTGGTCATGCGCAGTGGTGTCCTGTTCGCGGTGAGTGGACCGGTTAGAACAGCTCTTCGGACCCGTCGAGTTCGTCGAGGGCGTCGAAGTCCAGTGAGTCCAACGAGGGAGTGTCCTCGTAGTCCCACTCCGCCATACGCCCGAGAAAGTCGTTCAGGTGCTGCTGGATGATCTGCTGACGCTGCTGCAGGAAACCTTCGCGGTCTCCTTCGGCGAGGGCCTGACTCGCCTGTCGGCTCATGGTGTGCGAGGCCAGCACGCGGTCCCAGGTCTCCTCGTCCAGATGGTCAGGACGGTGAGCGAGCAATGTCGTGATCTCCGAGACGGGGTCTTCCGCGCTGGGCAGGAACAGACGGTTCGCCGCGTACAGGACCTGCTGTGCGGTGAGCCCACGAGGGAAGATCACGTGGGCCACCGTGGCCGCGGTCTTCTGATCGGAGAGCAGCGTCGAGAGACTCTGGAGATCGACGGGCACACCGGTCACCAGGGAGCGGGGGCGCAGGGACCACCACGAGCTGAGGATGATCTTCGCGGCGGCCTCGTTGGTCCGGAAACGCTCGATGGTCGGGATCGACGGCTGGGCCTCGGCCATGGCGTCCATCAGCCCCATGATCGAACCGCGTTCGTCGCCCTTGCGGATCCGCGCGCACAGGACGCGCGACACCTGGGTGAAGCTGCCCTTGAAGACGGCGGGTCCGGACACGGCCACTCGCCAGTACAGCCGTCGCAGCAGGCGGCGGGTGTTGGGCTCGGGGTCGGGGAAGTGAGCGAAGAAGCGGGTCAGTACGACGAGCAGCGCGCGGTAGACGAGCAGCGCGATGTGCGGTACCTCCGCCTCGGCCTGCAGGAAACCGATCGCGCGCACCAGCGCCTCTTCGCCCTCGCCGTAGGCGGCGTACTGGTCCTCGTCCTCGAACTCCGGGGCGGTCCGTCGGCCGGTGGAGCTGAACTCGTTACGGATGTCCCGCGACGGGTCCGGTCCGCGGCGAGCGAGGATCGAGGCGAGGACGGTGTCCGTGTCGATGGTGCCGAAGCCGGTCCTGGCGGCGATGCGGTCGGCGATCCGCGACAGGTTCAGCCGCTCCGCGGCTCCTTCCTCCGGGCCCGCGTAGAGCGCGGAGAAGATCTCCGCGCGGTTGAGGCGCTTCCCGTAGTTGTTCATCCGGTCGAAGATGTCGGTCAGGATGTCGAGATCGTCCTGCCGCACGAGGTAGGCGGGCACCTTGTACTGGCGCAGTGCGGTGGCCACCCGGTCGGCCTCGTCGAAGAGCTCGGCGACCAGCTCACCCTCCGTGCGGAACCACCCGAGGAGCTTCTTCAGGTCGAAGAGGACGGGCAGCGCGATGTGCTGGGGCTCGCGCGTCTTGGGCTGGGCGATGAACCGCTTCTCCCTGAGGTCGTAGTAGATGGAGAACGGCTCGTGCAGATGTCCTTCGGGGCTGAGCGCGTTGGCGAGACTGGTGATGCGCTGCTGCCCGTCCACCACCCAGAGGGCGTCCGGAGAGGCCGGCGCGTCGATCTTCAGCTGGCCGAGGGTGAAGGAACGCGCGGGCGTCTTGCGGACCCACAGAAGCAGGTTCCCGATGGGATAACCCTTGACGATGCTGTCGAAGAGCCGGAGCACATCCGTGGTGCCCCAGCGGAAGTCGCGCTGGAAGTGAGGGACGTGGATCCGGCCGCTCCAGGCCTGGGCCACGAGGTCGCCCAGCTCGTACGTGGTGGCGCTGGGCTGCGTCTCCAGGCCTGCGGTGGTCATCTTCCTGTCCCCCTGGTCGGTGGGTCCCATGCCGTACACGCTACGACGATCGACGTCTTCAGTATGAGGCGCTCTTGTTAGCAGTGTCAACGAATAATCCCGCAGTCCACTCTGTTGACGTCATCAACGTCTCGGTTTTACGGTCCTCGTGAACGCGGTGACGGAGCCGATCGTCGTGGGCCATCGCAAAGTGATGAAAGTGCCACAGGGAACCCGGGCATGGGCCTACTCTGCGGGTATTGCCGCAGGCGGTCGCGTATGCCGACAGGAGTCAACCTGCTCGTCCGCTACAGCTTCACCGCCTCGACCCCGGCCGCCGGTGTGCTGCGCCCGCTGCACGGCCGGGGCGCGCCGGAGCTTGACGAGAACGACAAGTCGGTCGCCGACCGACGGGACGTGCCCGGGGGACTGCCTGGCCTGGGGCCTCGACGCCGACCGCCCGCACAACAGTGGTGCGGGCGGTCGGATACCGGGTCGTCAGGCGGTGATCCTGCCGAAGAGGTGGTTGGCAGGAGCATCCGGGTCGTCGCCGTAGAAGAACTCGGTGACGGCCTGGTGGAATTCGGCGCGGTCCAGCCCACCGGAGCCGTCCCTGTCCAGAGCGGCGAAGACCGTGGCACAGTCCTCGGCGGGCACTCCGGCGACCGAGTCGAACATCTGCTGGAACTCGGCCTGGTCGATCCTGCCGTCTGCGTTGAGGTCGACGAGGTCGAAGAAGCAGTTGGTGACCGGCGCGATCTGCTGCTGATAGAGGGCGGGGTCGGTCAGGGCGCTCCTGAAGCCTTCGGTCATCTCCCGCAGATCGACCTTCCCGTCACCGTCCTGGTCCATCGGAGCGATCACATTCGTCCAGAACCCGTCCATTCCCTTGATGAGTCGGCGGGCGGTTGCGGAGTCCGGCGCGGTGTCTCGGGCGGCGATGTAGCGCTCGCTCATCGCTCGGACGTCCTGCTGGGTGATGAACCCGTCGCCGTCGACGTCGGCGCCCCGGAACCACTGGCCGTACTTGAGGTCTTGAAGTGCAGTCACGACTGCGCAGAGTATTCATCTGATTACGCAATTGCAAAACCTGGGGGAGCCCCAGGCAGCCGGGGCGGCACGCTGCGCGCCTGACGACGGCGAACACGAAGGACCTGCCCGAAGAGACAGGCAGCTTGCGTGTCAGTGTTCGAGGTGTGGTGGTGTGAAGGCGAGCACATCCGGCAGAGGGCCGTCGTAGAGCTCGACGTCGACGAGCGCGCTGTGGGCGCTCGGTCCCTGGGACAGACGCGAGCACCCCCGGTCGGCCGTGAGGGTGTTCGGATTGCCGTGGCGGTCCAAGGTGCCGCTCCGGCCTGGCTGGGCCGGGTCCCACCATGCTCCTGTGGACAGTTGGATGACGCCTGGCATGACGTCGTCCGACAGGACCGCGCCCGCCAGACAGCTGCCGCGGTCGTTGTGGACGCGTACGATCATGCCGTTCTCGATGCCACGGGGCGCGGCGTCCAGTGGATTGATCGTCACGGGCTCGCGGCCGCGGATCTTCGACTTGAGACTGTGGCCGCCGTTGTCGTACTGGCTGTGCAGGCGTGAGGCGGGCTGGTTCGAGATCAAGTGCAACGGGAATCGGTCCGACAGGCCGGCACGGAGCCACTCCGCCGGTTCGAACCACGCCGGATGCCCGGTGCAGTCGTCGTAGCCGAACGAGTTGATCTCCTCGGAGAAGATCTCGATCCGGCCCGACGGGGTCGTCAGGGGGAAGCGTTGCGGATCTGTGCGGAGCGCCTCGAAGCTGCCGGGGAACGGGCCGCTCAGCGCCGGCAGCTCAGCTGTGGAGCTTCGCCAGAAATCGTCGAAGCCCGGCAAGGTCCCGCCGTCGCCGAGGCCGGCCCTCGTCTGCTCGTAGAGGTGCCGGACCCATTCGATCTCGGAGCGCGCCTGCGTGAACTCGCACTCGTATCCGAGCCGGGAGGCCAGGGCGGTGAAGATGTGGTGGTCGGTGCGTGACTCGCCCGCCGGCTCACGGACTTTCGGCATCGCGACGAGGTGGGGGTCGGAGAATCCGGCGGCGAAGTCGTCGCGCTCCAGGCTGGTGGCGACGGGAAGGACGATGTCGGCGAACTTGGCCGTGGTGTTCCACCAGGCTTCGTGAACCACCACCGTGTCAGGGGTCTGCCAGGCACGGGTCAAGCGATGGAGATCTTGGTGGTGGTGGAACGGGTTCCCTCCGCACCAGTAGATCAGGCGGAGTTCGGGCAAGGTCAGGCGCCGGCCGTCGTAGTCGATGGTCCTGCCCGGATGCAGCAGGGTGTCGGCGATCCGTGCGACAGGGATGTAATCCGCAACGGGGTTGGGAACCCGGGGAATCGACGCCACGGAGGGTCGGCCGGGGGCGACGCCGGTCGCGTCCATCGTCGCGTAGCCCGCGCCCCAGCCGCAGCCGGGCCGCCCCATCGAGCCCGCCATGGCAGCCAGCACGACCGACATCCAGATCGGCTGTTCGCCGTGGTCCGCCCGTTGTATCGCGTAGTTGACCATGATGAGAGAACGTTGCGTGGACAGGCGGCGAGCCAGTTCGGTGATCGTGTCCCGGCTGATGCCCGTGATCCTCGCGGCCCAGGCAGCATCCTTGGCGACGCCGTCGGATTCGCCGGTCAGGTAGGAGGCGAAGCGGTCGAACCCGACACAGCAACGGCGAAGGAAGTCCTCGTCGTGCCAGCCGTTGACCAGCATGGTGTGTGCCATGCCGAGCATCGCGGCGGTGTCGGTGTTGGGAATGACGGGCAGCCACTCGGCGTCGAGGAACCCGGCGGTGTCGCTGCGGATAGGGCTGATGTTCACGAACCGCACCCCGGCCGCACGGCACCGGCGCTGCAAGTCCTGCGTCTGGTGCCTGGCAAGTCCGCCGGGGTTGATCTGGCTGTTCTTGAGGGCCAGCCCTCCGAACGCCACAACGAGTTCACAGTTCTCGGCGATCTCGCCCCACATCGGCATCCGGGACTGGTAGCTCCACGGAGCTCCTCCGATCACATGGGGGAGGATGACCTCCAAAGCTGCGGTGCTGTACGTGTTGCGAGAGTCGGTGTATCCCCCGCCCAACGCCAGGAACCGGTGGAGTTGCTGCTGCGCGTTGTGGAACGCGCCCGCGCTCGCCCAGCCGTAGGAGCCACCGAACACGGCGCTGTCTCCGTGCTGTGAACGCACTCGGCGCAGTTCCTCGCTCACCAGGGTGATCGCGTCGTCCCAGCTCACCTCCACGAAGGCGTCCGTGCCCCTGGCCGTGTCGTGGGCGCGCGGCAGGCCGTTCAGCCAGCCCTTGCGTACCGCGGGGCGTAACACGCGGGCGTTGTCGTCGGCGGCTGTCACCATTCCGGGTCCGATAGGCGACGGCGCGGGGTCATCGCCCCTCGGCTCGATTCGCACCAGCCGACCGGAATCAACCACCGCGACAAAACTGCCCCAGTGCGTCGCGACCGACATGCGTCGTTCCACGATGCATCAACTCCGTCTCTGCGGTTCCCCGGCTCTCGGACAGCGGCCACTCACATCACAGGGCCCTCACTTCGGTTGGCGGGCCGCAGGGCACAGACTCCCCCTGCGGCCCGCCGCCCAACCCCTGTGGGTGCACGAGCCTTCAAGCGGCCGCACAGACGCGTTGTCCGCGTCGAAACCGTGTGCCAGGCCCCTCAGGTGCGGGTCCAGCGTTGGTTGTCGCCGTTCGAGCAGGTGTAGAGCTGGATCTGGGTGCCGTTGGCGGTGCCGCCTGAGGCGGCGTCCAGGCAGAGTCCGGACTGGATACCGACGATGGATCCGTCGGAGTTGAGGCGCCATTTCTGGTTGTCGCCGCCCCAGCAACTGTAGATCTGGACTTTGGAGCCGTTGCCCGTGCCCGCGGCGTCGAGGCATTTGTTGCCGTAGACCCTGAGCTCACCGGCGTCGGTGTGCGTCCACTGCTGGTTGGTGCCGTTGTGGCAGTCCCACAGCTGGAGCTGTGTGCCGTCGGTGGTACCGGCGCCGGGCACGTCCAGGCAACGGCCCGAACCGACCCCCTTGATCTGTCCGCCGTCCGCAGGGGGCGGCGTCGTGGAGCCGCCGCCGTTGAGTGCGTTGAGGACGGCGGTGTAGGCAGGCTTCTTGCTGCCGTCGCCGTTGAACAGCAGCGGTGTGTCCCCCGAGCGCCAGGAGTCGGTGTCGCGTACACCCCAGACGGTGATGCCGAGGCAGCGCGGGACGGCCAGGCAGTCGTTGGTCACATTGGCGTAGGTCGTGGGCGAGGCACCCTGGACGTCGAGTTCGGTGATGGCCACGTCGACCCCGAGGGCGGCGAAATTCTGCAGTGTGGTGCGGAAGTTGCTGTTGTAGGGGCTGCCGCTGTTGAAGTGCGACTGAAACCCGACGCAGTCGATCGGCACGCCGCGCTGCTTGAAGTCCCGGACCATGTTGTACACGCCCTGGGTCTTGGCCCAGGTCCAGTTCTCGATGTTGTAGTCGTTGTAGCAGAGCTTGGCCGCCGGGTCGGCGGCGCGCGCGGTGCGGAAGGCGACCTCGATCCAGTCGTTGCCCGTGCGTTGCAGGTTGGAGTCCCGCCGGCCTCCCGAATTGCCGTCGGCGAAGGCCTCGTTGACGACGTCCCACATGGCGATCTTGCCCTTGTAGTGGCCCATCACGCCGTTGATGTGGTCGATCATCGCCTGGCGCAGTGAGCTGCCGCTGAGGCTCTGCATCCAGCCGGGCTGCTGGGAGTGCCAGGCCAGCGTGTGGCCGCGCACCTGCTTGCCGTTCTGCACCGCCCAGTTGTAAACGCGGTCGCCGGCGCTGAAGTCGAACCGGCCCCGCTGCGGTTCGGTGGCGTCGATCTTCATCTCGTTCTCGGCCGTCACCATGTTGAACTCACGGCCCGCGATCGACGTGTACGCCGAGTCGCCCAGCCTGCCCGAGGCGATGGCGGTGCCGAAGTAGCGGCCGCTCTGTGCCGCCGCGGCGCCGAGCGTGTTCTGAGCGGCGTGTGCGGTCGGCGGCGCGACCAGTGCGGTGACCACACCGAGGACGCCGACGGCCAGTGCCGGCAGCAGGCCGCGGATCTTTTGGCGGATACCGGATCTGGGAAGGGCGTAGGAGCCCATGACTGTGCCTCCAGGGTGAAAATCACGGATGGACCGAAGTGCAGGGGTTGCGCCGTCCGCCCCCGTTCGGCAGACGGACGGGGTGGGCCGGACGTACGGCGGGCGGCGGGTCTCCACGTCTCGAGCTGCGAACCTCACCGGTTCGAAACGTGGTGGCGCAGGTGACATGGTGCGCGGATCTGTCGTGCAGCCGACTCGGAAATCACGAACCAAGGCCGGTTCTCCGACAGGGATATTGAGGTGATGACCGTGGATCGTCAATACTCCTCGCAGGAGAAATTTCCGACTGGCCTACGAAACTTTCGACATGGGGTAAGCACACGGTGCCCACTGGTGCAGCCATCGGCGGATCGCGGCGGGTTGGGGCGAGACCAGGGCGACTGCGGGCGCTGATTACTCAGTGCCACGGACGTCGGTGGCAGAGTCGGCCGAGTGTCCGCACCGCCCGCCCGTCGCTCCGCTCCCGGTCAAGTGGCGTACAACCGGTCGTTTGACGGTAAGGCGCGCGCTGTCCGGGGTGGAGGGGTGCGAAAGGTTCGGCGTTGACGGCGATACATGCGAGCGGTGCTGACGCCGTTCGCCCTCTGCAGGCGAGGCTGACGGAGGTCCCACTGAGATTGCCGACCTGCACCAGATACTCGCGTATTCCGTTGCTCCGGGCCTCGACGAGGGCCACCTGGTGTACGCCAAGGGCAACGCACCGCACGCGGGTCGGTTGGTGCGGCACTCGGGATCGCGCTGCATCGACACGCACTCGACCTCGATCGGCTGATCTACGACGTGGAAGACGAGGACCCGGCCGCCCTGGCCCGCCTGCGGGCCGCCGACGAGGCCCTGCGCGCCCAGCGCGAGGACCGGCACCGCGCCGACGCCCTCCTCTCGCTCATCGGCAACCTGGTGGAGGACTCCGGGAACCGGTGACCTCAGGGCCGTGACGGTGCTCCCAGCGGTTGTGCGCGGGCAGGACCTGGTGTGGAATGCGTCGCGATCCTCGAACCGGTGGCGAAGGGCACGTGACCTACGGTTCGACCCTCGCCGGAAGGCGGTGACCCGCTCGTCCGGATACCCGGGCGGTGGCGACCACGCGTCAGGGTGTGCCGGGCCGGGACTCGTAGTACAGGCAGTGGAAGCGGCCGTTCTCCTCCCTCCCCGCAGGGTCGCCGCCCAGTGCCCGCACCGCCGCGATCGCGTAGCGCCGTTCCCGTTCGTCGGTGAAGAGGCGCTGTGGATAGGTGCGGGACACATCGACTGTCGTGTTCAGGCCATGCATGGCCAGTGTCCGGGCGATCGGCTGGTACGACACCGTCCTCAGCACGAAAGCGCCGACCCACACCGGTCTGCGGGCGCCGTCCAGCAGTGCCGTGAATGTTCGGTCGGTGACGTAACTGCCCCCGCCCGTCAGGGTGATGAGACCGACCTCGGCGAGGGCGCGGCTCAGGCCGGGGCTGGGGGAACGCTGCTCGAGATCGTCGGTGAACGCGGCGTCCAGCAGACCCACCTCGAGCGCGTAGCGCACGGCGGGGGCCGAGACGTCCAGGCCGAGCACCGGTGCCGCGTCCGGCCGGCGCCGCGCCCTGTAGAACGCCCGGTCCCATGCCGTCAGTTCCTCCGTCGACATCGCCTGGCCATCAGGGGAGGTGTACCGCTCGTACATCTCGGCCAGCGTCACGTCGTGATTGAGCAGCGCGGCGTTGATCCCGTACGAGCAGCACAGATCCAGCACCGCCGGCCTGTGGGTGCGGGTGTCGTCGAGCGCGGCCCGTTCGGCGGCGGCCTGCCGGAAGACCGGCTGGGCATGGTGCGGGATCTCGTACTCCAGCGGCGCCAGCCGCCTGAAGTACGCCCGCGGGTCCGGGCTGCCGTACACATCGTCGAACCGTGACTTGCCGTCCGATACGCCCCCGTTGCCGACAGAGCGAGGTGTGGCCATGCCGAGATCCTCCTCGCACGACGCTTCCGTCCCTCCATCATGTCTCGCCCTTTTTGTCTGCAATGTCCGCCACGCCGGGGTTGGATCAGGGGTGCGGCTTCCAGGGCTGGCCGAGTGCTACCGGTCGTGCGGCGGGGTTGCCCGTCCCGGACCCGCGGATGTCGTCGTCCGGGCCGGGACGGGAAGCCGCAGCGACATCAGCCAGCCGACGGCTGCCAGCGCGGCCATGCCGGTGGCCGACACGGTCAGCGCCTGCTCCCTGGCATGTGCGTTGACCCGTACCAGCCCGTCGGCCGCGGTACCCGTGATGCCCCGTGATCTCGCCTTCGCTCGCAGCACGTCGTCGGACAGGGCGGTGACCTGGACCTGCTGCTGCACCGACCGCGTCACCAGCTCCTTCTGGCCGGTGGAAAGGGCGCTGCTGTCGCGCACCCCGCCCTCGAACGCGTACAGCAGCGCCGTGGTCATCAAGGCACCGGCGAGCGCGACTCCGAACGAACTCCCCAGGTAGCCGGCCGTGTAGGAGAGCCCGGTCACGTCGCTCACCTCGTCGCGCTCAGGCGCTGACTGGACGAGGTCGGTGAGCGCCGTGGCCATGCCCCGGCCGAGCCCGACGAGGTAAATGCCCGGTGCGAGCGCCAGGCCGACCACCGTCACTCCCTGCGCGTGCGGACTGAACAGGACGGCGACGGCGACGCAGCCCGCGCCCAGGCAGACGAACGCGCCCATCGAGGCGGCACGGTGGGTCATCCTCCCCCGTGCGATGCGCCGGGCGGTCGCCGGGGCGGCCGTCATCAGCCCCAGAGTGATCGGAAGCAGCACGACTCCGCAGCGCAGCGCGCTGAATCCGAAGGTCGTCTGCAGGAAGACCGGTACCAGGAAGAGCATGCCGTTGGGCACCAGGATCAGCATCAGCTGGGCCGCGATCCCGGCCCGGACCGCGCGGTTCCGCAGCACCGTCACTCGGATCAGCGGGTCCCTTCCGCTCTTGACGAGACGCAGTTCCCACCCGGCGAAGGCGGCCAGGACCAGCAGCCCCAGGCCCGCCAGGACGGGCACGGGTGACAGACCGCCGCGCTCCAGCAGCGTGTGGCCGAGCACCACGAAGTCCTGCCGGGCCCTGAGCAGGCCGTATCGTCCCGCGAACAGGGCCGATACGACGAGCAGCACCAGTCCCGTCGTGGACAGCAGCACCCCGCGCACATCGAAGCGTTGCCCGGGGCGTCCCGGGAACGCCCCGGCGTCGCCCGTACGCCGTATGAGCCATGTCACGGCCAGGGTGAACACGGCTCCCAGGAGGAACGACACGCGCCAGGTCAGATAGTTGGTGACCAGGCCGCCCAGGACGGGGCCGGCCGCCGCACCGATTCCGGACGTCATGGCCAGCGTGGACAGTACCTTGGTACGTACGGCCCCGGAGAAGGTCTTGGTGAGCATCGCCATCAGCGAGGGAAGCATCAGCGCGACACCGAGCCCCTGGAGCAGGGACCAGCCGAGCAGTATGAACGGCAGGCTCGGGGCGGAGGCGGCGACCAGCGCCCCCAGGACGAAGAGTCCGCCGCCGCGGACGAAGGTCCGCCGGTACCCGTGGCGTGTGCCGAGCTTGCTTCCGCTGATGATGAACGCGGCGACCACCAGGGCGTACAGCGAAATCGCCGACTGCACGCCGACCAGTGTCGTACGCAGGTCGCCGACGAGGGCCGACAGGGCCACGTTCATGGCGGTGGCCGTGTAGTTGATCACGAGGTTCTCGGCGGCGAGAAGGAGGAAAAGCGTCCTGGCGGCCGACGAGGTCCACCCTTCGACCGGTTCGCTGAACCGTCGCCCTCTGTCTCGCCCGTGCACGAATGCGTCCTGCCGTTCGCTCGTTCCGCCCTGGGGCAGGCCCGCCGCCACCAGGCCCGGCCCTTGTCGCCGGCTTCCCGGTTCAGAGTGCACGCCGTGCACACCGCGGGCCGACGGGACGCGCCAGGACCGGACCCGAGCGGGCGCATGGCCCGCCGACCCCGGTCCGGGACCGGGGCGTCCGTCAGCGGGCGAACTTCTCGACGGCCTCCGGCGTGACAGGGGTGAAGAAGTTGACGAGGTTGCCGTCGGGGTCCCGGAACAGCAGCGACCGGTTGCCCCAGGGCATCGTGGTGGGCCCGTTGACGAAGTCGGTGACGAAGCCGGTCAGGTTCCGGTGCACGCGGTCCACGTCGTCGACGAGGAACTCGGTGATCACGCTGTGGTTGTCCGCCGGGCGGGCGGAGCCCGGGGCGAACAGGGGGACGGTGCGGGTGCCGGCGATCGCGAGGGTGGCGCCCGGGGTCCTGAGTTCGGCGAAGTCCTCGGTGGCCCACGCCGCCCGCACCCCTGTGGCCCGCTCGTAGAACTCGACGAGACGCGCCACGTCGCCGGTGATGATGCGGATCGACACGAATTTCATAAGGGTCTCCTTGACCGAGCTGGAGTCGTGCGCTCCGCAGGCTAGGAGAAATAGTGGACAGAACCAGTCCTGTATTCGCACTAAGCTGCGAACATGTCTCGATCCACCGGCCGCGTGCTGACGCTCCTCGAGCTGCTGCAGTCGGGCGGCACCCGGACGGTGGCCGAACTCGCCGAGCGGCTCGGCGTCGACGGGCGCACCGTGCGGCGGTACGTGGACCAGCTGACCGACCTCGACGTGCCCGTGGAGTCGGTGCGCGGCCGCTACGGCGGGTACCGCCTCGCTCCCGGTTACCGTCTGCCGCCGCTCATGCTCAGTGACGACGAAGCGCTGGCCGTGCTGCTCGGCCTGGTCGCCGGCCGCCGAGCGGGACCGACGACAGCGGGACACACGGCGAGCGAGACGGCGTCGGCGAAGATCCGGCGGGTGCTGCCCAAGCACGTGGCCCATCGGCTCGACACGCTCCTGGAGGCGCTCAGCTTCACGGACCGGCCCGGCGAGTTCGACACCCCGGACGGCGGGGTCCTGCTCACCATGGCCGATGCGGTGCGCCACCGCAGGCCGGTCTCCCTCAGATACACCGACGGCGACGGACGGCGCAGCGAGCGCACCCTGCACGCCTACGGAATCGTCGCCCACGCGGGCCGCTGGTACGTCACGGGCAGGGACGCCGGGATCGGCGAGGACCGAACCTTCCGGCTCGATCGCATCGCGGACGCGCGGACCCTGCCCGGCACCTTCGAAGCGCCCGAGGGTCCCGGTCCGGCACAGCGCGTGCTGTCAGGGTTCGCCACGGCCGAGTACCGGCACGAGGTGACCTTGCGGATCCACGGGACGGTCGAGCAGATCCGTGCCCGCCTTCCCGCCGGCGTCGCCTGCCTGGAGGAGCACGGGCCGACGGCCGGCGAGGACCGGGCGGCCGAGTGCTGGCGGCGCGTCGAGCTACGGGCGGAGCGGCTCGACTGGCTGCCTCCGGTACTCGCCTCACTCGACCGGCCGTTCGTCATCGAGCGCCCCGACGAACTCCGCGGCCTGGTCGCCGCGTTCGCCGATCGCCTCGCGTCCTGCGCCCGGGCAGCCGCGCCGGCCCGCGGCGAGCGGTTCCACCGGGACGGGACCCCGGCATGAGCGCGGCCGTCGAGCCGGCCACGCCACCCGGTGGTCGGGTGCGGTCAACGGCCGTGATTTTCTCATGCCTTCGGTGTGATCCCCTCGCTGCCGTGGAGCCGCGGGCGGTTCCATACTGAAGGTTCGTCAGCGGGTCGGCGGGCGGTAACCGCACTCCCGGCCGGCTCCGACAGCCCGAGGAGGTAGGTTGACCGTGATTCCAGCCACGGAAGACTCCCCCCTGCGCGTGCATCACCTGTGGTCCCTGCGCGAGGACACGGCGGTCGGGTGGGACGAGGAGGGCCGGACGCTGGTGCTCAGCGGTCCGCAGGGCACGGAGCGGGTCGAGGACCCCGCGCCCGCGGTGGCCGAGGCGCTGCGCCGGATGGAACTCGGTCCCGTGCTGCTGGCCAACCTGCTGCAGCCGGACGACGTGGCGGTCCCGGCGCACGACACCTACACGGTGGTCCTGTCGGTGCTTCGGGGGATCTCCCACGTGGTGATCAGGACGCTGTCCCTGGAGGATTTCAAGGGGCCGGTGCTGTCGGTGGTGCCGGAGGGGCCGACCGCCAGTTTCTCCCTCGTCCGGCTGTCGGCGCAGCGCAGGGTGCGGCTGCGGCCCACCGTGACGATCACCGTGCGAGGGGACGGGTTCCTGGTGCAGTGCCGCACCCAGGACCATCGGGTGGAGATCCACCGCCCCGAGGCGATGTGGGTGGTCTCGCTGCTGGCCTGGCCCATGACACCGGACGCGATGGTCGAAGTGCTGCCGCTGCCCGCCGAGTTGACCCTGTCGATCCTCGGCTATCTGGCGGGGGCCGGGATGACGGTGGCCGTGGGCTGACCGCGCCACCGCCCGGGGCGGGGACGGGAGCCGACGGGACCGGTCACAGCAGCCAGCCCGACTCGCGGGCGATGCGGATCGCGTCGACCCGGTTACGCCCGTTGAGCTTGGTCACGGCAGTGGTGAGGTAGTTGCGCACCGTGCCCACCGAAAGCCGGAGCTGCTCGGCGATCTCCTGTGGTTCCGTGCCCTGCGCGGCCAGCTGCAGCACCTCGGTCTCCCGGGTGGTCAACGGGCTCTCGCTGCCGCCCCAGGCCGCCAGCGCCAGTTGGGGGTCGATCACCCGCTGGCCGGCGACGACCCGGCGCACGGCCTGGGCGAGTTCGCTGGGCGGCGCGTCCTTGAGCAGGAATCCGGAGACGTGCGCGGACATCGCCCGGCGTAGCGTGCCGGGACGGCCCAGGCTGGTGAGGATCAGCGTCCGGCACTCGGGGACACGGTCGTGCAGGAGTTCGGCCGCACTGAGCCCGTCCAGGCCGGGCAGGTCGATGTCGATGATGGCGACGTCCGGCCGGTGTTCGCGCGCCGCGCTCAGTATCTGGTCGCCGCGCTCGAGCTCGGCGATCACTTTCAGGTCGTCCTCCAGGTCGAGCAGAGCCACCAGTGCACCGCGGACCATGTGCATGTCCTCGGCCAGGAGGATCCGTATCATCGTCGCTTCCCCCGTTCCCCCGCATACCTGAAAGTGTCTGGATCCTACCCAAGCGCATGCGACGTCGGTGTTTCGTCAACAGGCCTATATCCGGCCAAGGTTGCTCACGCCACGTGGTCGGCCCGGCCGTAGGGCCGCTCGCGCTCCGTGATCTCACCCGGGCCCGGATCGCCGGCCCGGGCCTCCTGCACCGGTGCCTCGGCGGTGATCCGGAAGACGTCCACGTCGGAACCGTCGGGGAAGCGCCGAACGATCAGCCGGCCTCCGATGTCCTCCAGCCGCCGCTCGAGATTGCCCAGGCCGCTGCCGCTGTGCGGCGACGGGACGTGATGCCCCAGCACCAGGCCGTCGTTGACGATGGTGAGGCTGACGAGATCGTCCTCGACCGCGGCGGAGATCCGGCAGTACGAGGCCTTGGAATGCCGCAGCAGGTTGGTGACGCCCTCGCGCAGCACCGTGGCCAGCACGGTGGACGTCGCCACGCCCAGGCGCTCGGCGGAGTCGTCGATGTCGACGGTCACCGAGACCCCGGCGGCGGCCAGCACCGACTCGGCGGAGGCGATTTCGGAGGTGAGGGACATCTCCCGGTAACCGCTGGCGACCCGGCGCACATCGGCCAGTGCCTGGCGGGAGATGACGAGTACCTCGTCGACCTCCTCGCGGGCCCGGAACGGGTTGGTCGGGATGAGGCGGTGGATCAGCTCGTTCTTGAGGGTGATCGCGGAGAGGCTGTACCCGAGCAGGTCGTGCAGGTCCCTGGAGAACCGCAACTGTTCGTTGCTGACGGCCATTCGGGCCAGATCGGCGCGGGCCCGGTGCAACTGGTCGACCAGGCAGGTCAGCCGGCTCAGGCCGTACACCACGAGACCGGTGAGCGCGGTGGTCTGGCACATGTACACCAGGTCGACGACGCCCCGGTGGTTCAGGATGCCGGGGACGAGGAGGCTGAGCGTCGTCAGTCCGTACAGCGTCCAGCCCACCCGTAACGGCAGCAGAAGCAGCAAGGAACCGGCGAAGAAGCCGGCCATGGCGCCCCAGGACACTCCGAACCACATCAACGGCAGGTAGGAGAGGACCCCTTGGGCGATCAGGCTGGGCATCTTGGTGCGCAACCGTTTCTCGAAGATCCTGCGTGACGAGTGCACGAGTTGCAGCAGGAACACCAGGAGCAGGCAGACCAGGGCGAGGGCCAGCTTGTACGCACTGAGCCGTTGGGAAAGGATGTTGAGGAAGGTGATGACCAGGTAGCAGACCAAGGCGGCCACCAGAACGCCCCGGGCTGTTCTGGTGGCCGCATTGCTCTGGTCCTGCGATTGGCCGGAATACGATGGAGACCTGTTCGGATCGGTACCGTCCATCTCTCGTCCGACCCCCCCTCGTGTCTCGAATTCCGGTTCGGATCCAACCGGCGTCATTCTAGACAGCGCACGATCGGGGACTGGTGCAAAGTGCCCAACGGGACGGTCGGGCAACGGTCCGGAAACAGTGGCGTCATACGAAGAGCGGGATCGGGTTCAGCTGCTCGTACGGTGTGGGCCGGGAGAGGCGTCCGAGCGCGACCGGTACGTCGAAGAGCCTGCCGGGGGCGTACCGGGCCCAGAAGTGCCGGAGTCCCGGCACCAGCACCTTGACCACCGGCATTCCGACGTCCGGCCGGGTCTGGTCGAGGACGAGGAGCTCCAGGCCCTTGGCGCTGACGAGCTCGGTGATGGCCTTGACGTCGTCCAGCAGATCGGTGCGCACGACGTAGGTCCAGTCGCCCGGAGTCCGTGGCCGGGTGGCCGGATCGGGCGCCAGATATGACTGGTTGGCGAGGGTCGCCTGCCGCCACCAGCGAACCGGGAGCGGATCCGTGATGCCGTAGCCGCCGCCGGGACGGCCCGCGCCCACGGCCGGCAGCAACTGCCCCATCTCGGTGAGCGCGCGGCGCAGCGCGAGAGCGGGGTCGAAGTGCGCCCCGAAGCCGAAGACGATGTCCTCGGTGGGTCCTTCCGTGCGCCGGGACAGCGCCACGACAGCGGGGACGCCGAGGTCGGAGGTGAGGTCCAGCGCCCATATCTCACGGCCCAGCTTCCGGTATCCGTGGCGCAGCCGCTCGATGTAGGGCTCGTCGAACGAGTCCAGGTCGATGGCCGGCTGCCGGGTGCGGTTGTACCACCACAGGGCGACGGCGTCCCGCTCCACCAGTTCCAGGAAACCCTGCAGCAGGGCGTCCTCCGGACTGCTGCCCGCCGCGTTGCCGTTGGAGTCGGCGTACGGTCCTTGCGCGGAGGAGGCGCCGGACGTGAAGTAGAGCATCGACGTGGGCAGGAGCCGGTGGCGCCGCTCGGTCAGGGACCACACCGGTGTCCACTCCACCGGCCGGTTCTCGTCGAAGGGCTCGGGCACGTGGTGGAAGGGCGAGCCGGAGCGGTTCCAGCGGTCCCGCTCGCGGAACTGCCGGTCCGCGTACAGCTGGCAGGAGTTGGGGTGCAGGGCCTGGTCGCCGAGGGCGCGCAGGGTGTCCGTCACGACCGGTTCGTCACCGTGCCGGGTGCCGCTGTAGCGTTCCACCGCCTCGCACAGCGCGCTGGCGCGGGCCTCGCTGTCGGTCAGGCCCTTGCCGCCGCTGAGCGAGCGCAGCCCGGCCGGCCCGCGCTCCCGCATCGCGAGATTGCGTCCCGACACATAGGTGGTGGCGAACTCCGGTGCGCCGGGGGAGGGTTCGAGTACCGGAACGATCCCGGTGACCGGGCTCACCAGGTGCCCGTAGCGCTCCAGCAACTGGTCTGTGGTGAGCGCCCGGTGGCCACCGCCGCTGTGCCCGGCCTTGGGCCGTGACACCGGGACGAACGGCGCGAGCACGCGTCGGCTCGTCAGTCCGGGGTCGCCGCAGGAGGGGCACTGCGGGATACGGGACACGGCGTGGACACGGGTCCGCAGGTTGAGCGTGTCGACCGTACGCACGGAGGCCTGGTCGGCGTAGCGCAGACCGGCCAGCCACTTGGCGGCCTCCAGGACCGCGCCCTGCGCGGCCATGGCGCGTCCCGCCGACAGCGAGGCCATCGGCCGGCCGAGCGGGCGGTCGAGCCCCAGGGCCTGCTGCAGCGATCCCTCGTATCCGCGGTGCTGCTCCAGCCGGGCGGCCAGGCACGACCAGCAGGGTCCCTGGTCCGGCCGGAAGAACGGACCGATCCAGGGTTCGTAGCCGCACAGCCGGGTGAGCAGCCACGGCCTGCCCGCCGCCCGGTGCTCGGCGTCCACCCGCTCCAGCTCCGGGGAGAGGTAGTCGTCGCACAGGACCAGCGTGAGGTCCGCGTCCGAGTCGCTCACGTCGATGCCGGACTCGGCACCCGCCGCGAGCACCGGTTCCGCGTCGACGCCGGTGAGCGGCAGGACCCGGAGCCGGGAGCCGGCCAGC